>NZ_NUOW01000002.1:0-382525 GCF_002584635.1 Bacillus sp. AFS031507 | reverse complement strand
GTCAAGGGACCCGCCCGCCCCTAAAACATTAAAACCCCATCTTTTACGCCTTTTGTGCATTTTCAATGTCATGACCAAGCAACAGACCCAAATCATAAGCAGGATAGTAGCCATGCTTGTGCATATATTTAAAAATATGCTCATGGCCGTGAATAGCAACGAGCAGCTGATCTGTAAATGTCTTTCGTAAAGCAGGTGTCGCCGTTTCCGTAATCGCCACGGAAAGATTCCTCACCAAAGCTTTTGAAAGGCCCAGAATATCACCGGCAAAAAATCCTGCATCCTCTCGCACATCTTCCTCATCCCTCGCTTGATGGCCCGCAGCAGATGGATAAAACTTAAGTAAAGCTCTCAGGTTCCCTTCAAGATCATGAATACACTTTTTATAAAGTTCCTTTAACTCAGTGTCAATTATTTTCTTCATCGACATTTTCAGTTTCATTTGCCCCACGGATTGAAAAGCAACCATTTCGTGCAATTCCAACGTCTCATGCCAGGCTAGTAATTTTCTATCCTCTTGCTCCATTCTCGAAATACTCCATTTCGCTAAAACATCCATTTAACCTATTCTTTGAGCAATTCGCTGGAAAGTTGTCCCACTAAAGATTACAATAAATTTGAACCAACATTCATTTTATTAAATATTACCTATCTGTGTCAAAGGCGTACAAAACATTGTCACTATATTCCCTTTGATTTTGTCAATAAATCGACAAAATTTTTGTTCTGATTTAGCAGGATAATCATAGGGTAAAATAGAAATGTTATTACATAGCCTTAACTAAAGGAGGAATCCACAAATGAAATATAACGTTCGTGGTGAAAACATTGAGGTAACTCCAGCAATTAGAGAGTATGTTGAAAAGAAAATCGCTAAATTGGAACGCTATTTTACTGAAGCACCTGATGCAAAGGTAAATGTGAATCTAAGATTCAATCAAGATAAAACTTCTAAAGTAGAGGTGACCATCCCACTACCGCAACTAGTCCTTCGTGCTGAAGAAACAAATGTTGACATGTATGCTGGGATTGACTTGATTACTGACAAATTAGAGCGCCAAATTCGTAAACACAAAACAAAGGTTAACCGTAAATTTCGCGAAAAAGGCGACTTTCCTGTTACATTTGCAACTACTGAAAACACAGAAGTTCATGAATTAGACGAAGACGAATTAGAACTAGTTCGTACAAAACGCTTCGACCTAAAACCAATGGACAGTGAAGAAGCCATCCTGCAAATGAACATGCTAGGTCATAGTTTCTATGTATTCACAAATGCAGACACACATCGTACCAATGTTGTTTATAAGCGAAGAGACGGCCGCTACGGTTTAATCGAAGCACAATAAGTAAATAAGTGAAAAGCGAACGCTGCTCCTTAACGGGGCAGCGTTTTTTTGAGCTCGGATAGGGACTACGTTCCCGAAAAGAGTAAGGAACAGAGGATTGGGTCACGTAAAAGGTGTCTACGTTCCTGAAAAGAGTAAAGAATAGATAAATGGGTCACATAGAAGAGAAATCACACAAAATCAAGCTACCTTCTCTATATAAACATATAAAAAAGATATCCCCTTGTGGATATCTACAAAACCCAGGCACATATCTACAAAACTATGCATTATTTCTACGAATTTTCAGAAGATATCAACAAATCCCCATCACTTATCAACATATCCACAAAATCCATCCCCAAAACAACAAAAATGAGCCAGCGAATACGATCGCTGGCCCTCACTAATTTATAACTTCGAAATTTGAGCCATCAAAGCTATTACAAATTAACGTTATTTCCCTGCCCCGCAGCAGTTCTTATATTTCTTGCCGCTTCCACAAATACATGGATCATTACGGCCCACATCAATTTGCTTCACTTTCGGCTTTTGCTTAACCGGTTCGCCGTCTTCTTTTGGATGAACCGCTTGGCCTTTTGCTACTTCTTGGCGCTCAAGGTTGTTGCGGATCTCCGCTTTCATGATATACATCGCTGCTTCGTCTTCGATCGAATGGATCATCGTCTCGAACATTGCAAAGCCTTCATGCTGATATTCACGAAGCGGATCGATTTGTCCGTATGCACGTAAATGGATTCCTTGACGGAGTTGGTCCATCGCATCAATGTGATCTATCCACTTGGAGTCAACCGCACGCAGCGTAACCACCTTTTCGAATTCGCGCATTTGTTCAGGGAAGAGAAGTTCTTCTTTCTCCTCGTAACGTTCCTTCACTTTTGTAAAAATCGTATCGCGGATTTCCTCTGGGTCTTTCCCCTTAAGGTCATCGGCCGCGATGTCACCTTCATGTAGTAGAGTAGCATTTACATAATCGACAATGGCCTGCAGATTCCATTCTTCTTCATCCTCATGACGAGATGCATGGGCATCTACATTCCGCTCAATGGAGTTCACAATCATCTTCTGAACAATGTCACGAAGGTTTTCAGATTCTAATACTTCATCACGCTGGGTGTAAATGATCTCACGCTGTTGGCGAAGAACATCATCATATTGCAAGAGCTGTTTACGGGCATCAAAGTTGTTACCCTCGACGCGTTTTTGCGCAGATTCCACAGCTCTAGATACCATTTTACTTTGGATAGGCTGAGAATCATCCATGCCAAGGCGTTCCATCATGGATTTCATATTATCAGAACCGAAACGGCGCATCAGTTCATCTTCCATCGATAAGTAGAACTGAGTAATACCAGGGTCCCCTTGACGTCCAGAACGTCCGCGAAGCTGGTTATCGATCCGTCGGCTTTCATGACGTTCCGTCCCAATGACAGCAAGCCCACCCAGCTCAATTACCCCTTCGCCCAGCTTAATATCCGTACCACGACCGGCCATGTTGGTCGCAATTGTTACTGCGCCTCGATGACCTGCTTCAGCAATGATTTCAGCTTCACGCTCATGGTTTTTCGCGTTCAAGACATTGTGGCGAATTCCCTTTTTCAATAAAAGCCCGGAAATAAGCTCAGAAGTTTCGATAGCTACTGTACCAACGAGGACAGGCTGACCCTGTTTATTGCGCTCAGCAATATCTTCTACTACTGCTCTAAATTTACCACCAATTGAAGAGTAAATTAAATCAGGTCTGTCATCACGGGCAATTGGTCTGTTAGTAGGGATGACGATAACATTCATATTATAAATGTTACGGAATTCTTCCTCTTCCGTCTTCGCGGTACCTGTCATACCGGCCAATTTTTCATACATCCGGAAGTAGTTTTGAAACGTAATCGTTGCCATCGTCATGCTTTCGTTTTGGACTTCGAGACCTTCTTTTGCCTCAATAGCCTGGTGTAAGCCTTCGCTATAACGGCGGCCCTTCATCAATCGACCGGTGAACTGGTCAACGATGACAATTTCGCCATCTTGAACGACATAGTCCACATCAAGGTGCATGCTGGCATTCGCTTTTAAAGCCTGGTTAATATGATGGTTTAAGGTAACGTGCGCCATGTCAAAGAGGTTTTCAATCCCAAAGGCTTTCTCGGCCTTGCTAATCCCTTCTTCCGTCAGCATAACGCCCTTTGTCTTTTCATCATACGTATAATCTGTATCCCTTTTAAGCATACGGACAAAGGCATTGGCTTGAATATAAAGGACAGCGGACTTTGCAGCTGAACCTGAAATAATTAATGGGGTACGGGCTTCGTCAATTAAGATCGAGTCAACTTCGTCAATCACTCCATAAAAAAGCGGACGTTGTACTTTTTGTTCCTTATATAGGACCATGTTATCACGCAAATAATCGAAACCAAATTCATTATTTGTTCCATACGTAATATCCGCGGCATAGGCTGCCTGTTTTTCATCCTTATCCATACTATTTAAATTTAAGCCGACCGTTAAGCCTAAAAATTGATACAATTCACCCATTTCATCGGCGTCACGGCTTGCTAAGTATTCATTGACCGTAACCACATGAACACCTTTACCAGAAAGAGCATTCAAATAAACGGGCATGGTCGCGGTTAACGTTTTACCTTCACCAGTCTTCATCTCGGAAATGTTCCCTTCGTGGAGAGAAATACCCCCCATTAACTGAACATGATACGGATATAAACCAAGTACACGGCGGGCGCCTTCACGGACAACGGCAAACGCTTCAACGAGCAAATCATCGAGTGTTTCCCCGTTTTGATAGCGGGCCTTGAACTCCTCTGTTTTTTCCCGCAGCTGGTCATCGGTCAGTCTTTCTGTTTCCGTCGCCAATGCGTCAATTTTCGTTGCAAGCTTGTCTAACCGCTTCAGCTCACGCTTGTTCAGATCAAATACTTTATTTAAAATCCCCATCATCTGATGAACGCTCCTTTATATCGAGACTAATACACTCTTTTTTAAAAAATCCTAGTCAAAAATATTCGATAATTTCCCTTATAATCTTACCACTTCCTCAATACAGTGACAACAATGTAAGAGGGAAGCAAGATTCGTACAATCTACTATAATTAATCAACTAATGTCAAACTTCTAAGCTGGCCTTTTGTTATGTTCGATTTATCGTCAAATATGACAGACTAATGGCAACTGTTGAGAATACATTTCAACCAGATAGGCTATCTTTAAATCCTTAAGCACTTTTGTATAAATGACATAAAAATTGCATAAAAACACACCGTTATACAAATTAAACAATACGTATGTAGTGTTAATGTAACCCTTTGATAACAACGTTCAAATGGTGTTATTGGTATAAGCTTACCGCTTGATTTCATTGAATGATTATTCACAAATTGTACATTGGAATATACTCTTACAATGTTAGATACTACCTTTAGAGCGGTTAATATGGAAAATATATAGAGAAAGAATCCAAAATGGGAAGGGTGAGTTAAGTGGCCATTTGGGGGAAAAAAAATAAAGATAAAGATCCCGAAAGTAGAGAAGATAGAAAAAAAGCTGGCCTGATTCGCGGATTATGGCGAAAGTTTCGAGGGATTGACTGGAAGAATCCAGTGAACAGGTGGAAATTACTGTTTGTTTCCCTTGTGGGTTGTATCGTTGTTTTTGGTGGAGGATACGGGGTCCTTACTATGACAAACTCGCCGACATTCTGTGCGAGCTGTCACGAAATGGCACCAGAATATTCAACGTTTACTGCCAGTGCCCACAATCAGATATCTTGTGTACAGTGTCATATCAAGCCAGGTTTCACCAACATGATTACCCACAAAATGAAATCGGTAAAAGAAGTTTATTACCATGTAACAGGTGTACCTGAACAAATTGTTCAAACCGAAGAAGAAGCTGTTTCAAACGAAAACTGTTTACAATGTCACTCGAAAAATCGTCTTGTAACAGCCTCTGGTGACTTAAAAGTTAACCATAAAGGCCATATCGAAAAAGATATCCCTTGTATTACCTGTCACGCTGGTGTTGTTCACGCTAAGATGGCAACTCGCGGCATCAACGTGGAAGAAGTTCGCGGCGAATGGACAAAGGAATCTGCCGAAAAATTGATGGAAAAGAAATATCTAAGACCTAACATGGGAACATGTATTGACTGTCATGACAAAGTAAATAATGGCGAAAAGCCTTGGAAAGATGCTGCTTATAATGTTCCAGTGAATCCGGAAGAAGTTGAGAAAAAACTCGAAGAAAAAGATAAAGAAGCAACGAAAGAGAGAGCAACAGAGTCAACAACAGAAGGCGAAAATACTAAAGAAGTAGCTGCAGCACACGATAAAAAGACTCAAGATATCATTCTACAAGCAATTGGTAAGCAAAAGAAAGATGTTAAGATTTCAATGGAATGTGCAACATGTCACAAGCAAACTGACATTCCTAAAACACATAAAAATGTAGATTGGGGCAATAATCACGGCGTCACTGCTGTTCAACAGCTAGATAAGTGTGTGAATTGTCACCAAGATTCAAAGTGGGTAAGGGAAATTCCGAAAGAAGACATCGTCTCAATACTTAAAATGGGCAATCAAAAAGTTAAGTACACACCAAACGTGACACTTGCAAAAGAACAAGCACGTACTAATAAATTCTGTAGTGCCTGTCATTCTGATCGTCCAGAAAGTCATGGCGATAGCGATCATTGGTTGACTTCCCATGCATCCAAAGCAAAAACAAATGATATGAAAGCAGAATGTTTCGTCTGCCATGATCGTGAAAAACCAAAAGCTGAAACAACCGAGGCCAAAGCCCCTACAGATGTTTATTGCCAATACTGTCACAGAACTGGCTTTAAAGATGTTGTTAAAAACTAGTAAATCATAATCTGGAGGGACGCTTTTATGGAAGAAGAAAAGGAAATGCAGTCGGCCCCTCCTCGTTATCGCTATAAGTTAATAAAGTTTATGACTCTTGCACTGTTTTTTATAGTCGTATTCCTCTCACTTGGGTTCACAGGGCTAAAGGCTACTTCTAGCTCAGAGTTTTGTGCATCGTGTCACGAAATGAAGCCTGAAGTCTATACGTGGAAAGCCTCCACACATAGTGAAGTGGATTGTGTTAACTGTCATACAGACCCTGGGATTAAGCAGATAGCGAAGGATAAAGCAGACGGAGTTATAAGAAATTTACGAAATGAAGAGGATACAACTGCAACAATTATCCGGATGCCCAAAGAGATAGCTGATAGTGCATGTGAAAAATGTCATAACATTTCAACACGTGAATTTTCACCATCTGGGGATATTGTTATTCCCCATCAGCAGCATTCTGATAAAAAAATTAAATGTACACAATGTCACAGCAGTGTTGCCCATGGCAAAATTGCCGATCGTAATATGACATTCAAAACCGACTATAAAAAATGGGACAGCGAGGTAGGAACTGCCGCGATGGCAGATCTTAAATTTACCCGTCCAACGATGGAAACATGTATGGATTGCCATATCGCAAGAAAAATTACAACGGAATGTAGTTCCTGCCATACAACAGGGATGGTTCCAAAGAGCCATAAAAAAGCTGATTTTAAAACAAAAACACATGGACTCGAAGCTAGGTTGGAATTAAAGGATTGTAATTCCTGTCATAAATTTATGTCCACTGCAAAGCTGGAAGGTTATGAAGAAGCCTCAACTATTGATAAATATTTGAATCAGTCTAGCACTCTTACAAACAAGAATGAACACACGTATGCAAAAGAAAATACTTTTTGCCAAGATTGCCATAAAGTGCGTCCGACAATCCATACCAAAACGTTTATCGGCAGCCATGGAGCACAAGCTAGCAAAAATGAAGAAAAATGCTATACCTGTCATGATCAAAATAGAACAAATACGGCAAGTAACAATACCGTTAATTGTTCATCTTGTCATCAGATGAAGCATCTTAACAATTGGCGCGAAGGGCACCCGATTCCAGTCAGAAATACCAAAAAACCTGAAGAACGATGCTATACCTGCCATGTCAAAAAAACCTGCACAAACTGTCACAAAAACTAGTCAGTAATTTAATGGAATTGAACATTCTGAGTTAGAGCTTTTGTAGGTTTCAATCTCAAAATGGATTTTCTAGGATTCCTACAGAAAATAAATGATGAACATGAGGAGGATACTTATGGAGGCAAAAAAACTCCCAACAATAGAAAACCCTGAAACAAATCAAGAAACTCGAACACAAAAGAGGAATGATCGTTTTACTAAACTACAAGGAATCTCACTAATAATTGGTACGTTATTAGTCAGTTTGATTGGCGGTTATTTTATTAGTGACAAATATATTTGGACAAATGAAGCCCAAGGTAGAATAGACCAACAAGTTGCCTATTACGAGGGCTTAGTAAGTAAAGAACCTAACAAACCCGAGCACCGTGTTAACCTAGGTTACTCCTATCACCTGAAAGGTGAGAATGAAGATGCTGCCAAACAATTGTTAGTGGCAATTGATTTAGATAAAAAGAATGTCAGTGCCTATTTTAATTTAGGACTTGTCTATAATGATGAGAAGCGCTATGACGATGCTCTTATGCAGTCTAAAAAAGCAGTAGAATTAGCCCCTAGAGATTATAAAGGCCATTTACTACAAGGAATGGTTTACCGAGAACTTAAGATGTATAAAGAAGCTTTGGCATCTCTCAAGCAAGCGGATAAATTGATGCCAGTAAATAATGATATCATTTTTGAAATTGGAAGAGTGGCGGAAGCCCAAGGAAAAACTAAAGACGCTGAGGAACTCTACAAAAAAGCATTAAGTTACGATCCTCTTTTTAAACCAGCATCAGAAGCATTAACTAGATTAGCGTCAAATGATAAGAAAAATTAATAACAGGAGATGACTAGAATTGAAAAAGACTACTGTATATATATGGATGAGTACAATGGTTGTACTTTCTGTAGCCCTATTCTCAGGCATCACCTTTTTTGACTTAGCCCCAACTCTAAAGCCAATTGTGGCTGCAGCTAACCCTGCAGGAGGGGAACCTGAATTTAGACTGTCTATCTATGGCAGCTTTGAAGCTCCGCTTAATAAGCCAATGGATTTAACAAAGATTGGTGAAAATGTTTATGTAACAGATACAAAAAACAATCAAATACAGGTTTTTGATCAATCCGGAAATAATGTATTAAAGTTCGGAAAAAAAGGAACGAAAAAAGGCGAATTCCAATTTCCGTACGGAATCGCAGGAGATAAATCCGAAAATATCTATGTAGCTGATATGTATAATGGCAACATTTCAATCTTTAATTCAGAAGGGGAATTTATCCAATACTTCCCTGACATAGATAAAGCAATTCAATCACCAGCTGGTCTGCGCATTTACGATGAGAAGCTATATGTCACAGATATTAAATCAAACAAGTTATTAGTATTTAATTTAGAAGGCAAAAAGCTAATGGAAATAGGCGGTGCCGGACAGGATGAAGGCAAGTTCATTGCTCCTAATGCTGTTGCTGTAGATCAAGATAATCAAATTTATGTCACTGACTCTGGAAATAACCGGGTCCAAGTTTTTGATGAAGATGGTAAGTTTCTGAAAGTAATTAACGGTTCAAAAGGTGGAAAAGGCACACCATTGTTTGTGAATCCACGAGGAGTTGCCATTGATTCTAATGGTACAGTTTATATTGTAAGCAACCTATCTCATAACATCTATGCTTATGACAAGGACGGAAATGAAGTACGGGTGTTAGGTGGAATGGGAACAGATAATGGTAAGCTTTATTTGCCTAATGGACTATATATTGATGACAGAGATGCAATATTTGTAACAGATACAATCAATCAAAGAGTATCAGTGTTCTACTAATTAGGTTCTTCTTACAATGTGGTGAATTTAACAGAAATCGTGCAGTTGTTGTAACACGGAAAACATTCGTGAACCTCATTTGATGTTTGTAGGTGCTTACAATACTGCAAGGAATTAAGGAAGGTTTTCCTTTTTTCTGCAGTAAATCATTCACAAAAGTAAGGTGAATCTTCCTTAAGGGTGGTGATGCGAAAAAAAAGATGTAGCTATCGCTTTAGAGGTAAAAAGAATACTAGAGAGAAAAAAAGAGAGAAGAAATTTGGGAGGTTTTTAGAAATGAGCAAGATTAAATTGAGCTTTACAGCATTGTTAACGCTTATTATTTTAAGCATGTTTGCTGCATTTGCTTCGGCTGAGGAAGCACCATTTGTTCCAACACCAGGCAATCCAGCACCAGACATTCATGTAGGAACCATTGACAACAATGGTGAAGTGAACCAACACAGAACACATGGTAATTTCCAAAATAACACAAACTCTTGTGCAAACTGTCACAGCACGCACAATGGGGACAGTTCAACTTTATTAAAGTTTGAAGAAACTGAGTCTGATTTATGTTTAACTTGTCATGATGGCACTTTGGGCTTTTACAACGTAGAAGCAACCTCTGGTGCAGGTGTATTCAATAGCACACATGATAGTGCTTCAATGCACAATGTAGGAACAGTAAAAATTAATTCAGCCCCAGGTGCATACGACAATAAAGATATTGGCGAATTACAATGTTCTAGCTGTCACAATCCACATGGATCTACTAACGACCGTTTATTAAATAATACTGTTGCTGGTGTAACTTATTCTACAACACCAATCAAACTTGCATTAACTGAAGATCCAGATTTTGCAGCTATCAACAGCAGCTCCACAAATTCTGGATTAAAGATTACAAAATCAGTTGGCCCTAAAGATAATGCTGACAAAACGAACTATGCAGCGTTCTGTTCTACTTGTCATGATACTTATGATACAGGCAGCGGAACCAAAACTGCTCTTGGTCACTACTCACATACTACAAACAGCTCTTCACAAGGTAGAAACTGTGCAAGCTGTCACTATGCCCACGGAACTGACATTACGCTTCTAAAAGATGCTGCTGGAAAAACGATTGCTGATTATGTAACGCAAGGCTGGAGTCAAGCAAAAGCTGAAGCTTACATGAAAGACGTAAGCGCTGGTGGTTCTCACAATAAGAAATATACTAACATGGCTGTATGTTGGACTTGTCATACATCAAGTCATCCACTTGATACTCCAATGCCTGCACAAGTAGGAGATCCAAACGCTGGTACTGGTCAATTATGGAACTATGTATGGAGCTCAAGATATAACAAAATGCTCCCTACATTCAATGAAAAAGCTAACATTAGATAAAAAGCCAACAAATAGCACTACTATTTGTTAGCTCTTTAAAAGTTAAAATGGAAACAAGGTAGTAATAGTGTTTACTACCTTGTTTTCTATCAATATTATTTCAAAGAGAAAAAGAGAGAAAACAGTTAGAGAAAGAGAGAGAAATTTGGGAGGTTTTTAAAAATGAGTAAGATTAAAATAGGCTTTTCTGCCTTATTTGCTCTTATCATGTTAAGCATGTTTGCTGCACTTGCCTCTGCTGAAGAACCATTTGTTCCTACGCCAAACAACCCAGCACCTGGCATTAACGTTGGCACAATCGATAACAATGGTAACGAAGCAACACACAGGACGCACGGTAATTTTCAAAACAACACAAACTCTTGTGGTAACTGTCACAGCACGCACAATGGGGACAGTGCAACATTATTGAAATTCGAAGAAACTGAATCTGATTTATGTTTAACTTGTCACGATGGCACTTTGGGCTTTTATAACGTAGAAAAAAACTCTGGTGCAGGTGTTTTCAATAGCACACATGATAGTGCTTCTATGCACAATGTAGGTAAAGTGGCAATTAGTTCAGCTCCAGGTGCTTTAACACCAACCGAAGGAGAATTACAGTGTTCTAGCTGTCATAATCCACACGGATCTGTAAACGATCGTCTATTAAATACAACTGTTAACGGTAAAACTTATTCTACAAAAGCCATTGATCTTGAATTAGTTGAAGACCCTGCTTTTGCAACATTTAATGCTAGCACAGGTGCTAATGGTTTAAAAATTTATCTATCTAAAGGTCCTGTATTTGTAAACTCAGACCTACCAGGTGTTCCACAACGTGTATATTCAAACTTCTGTTCAACTTGTCACGAAGACTACTTAAAGTCTAGCGGCTCTCAACGTGTTGATAATCACTATTCTCACACAACTAACAGCTATAAATCTGGACGTAACTGTGCAAGCTGTCACTACGCTCATGGTACTGACATTACGCTTCTTAAAGATACGGCTGGTAAAACCGTTGCTGATTACGTGAAGTCTGGTTGGAGTCAAGCAAAAGCTGAAGCTTATATGAAAGATATAAGTGCTGGTGGTTCTGCAATGAAGAAGTACACTAACATGACTGTATGTTGGGCATGTCACCAATCCACTCATAAGCTTGACACACCTCCTGTAGAAGGTGGAAACTACTCTGGTAAACCAACTAGATAAATAACGAAGTCAAATAGTTTTATCATTTGTTTACTTTTAGATGGTTTAACCAAATCATTAGATAAACAAGGCGGTAATAGTGGTTATTACTGCCTTGTTTTATTATTCTAAGATGTTACCAAATTGTCAAAAAGATTTACTAAACTATGATAATTAATGTTAATTCAGTTGATATAATAAATAAAAAAGCCTTTTTATACTTAATTATGTAATAAGAAAAGGATGAAAATCATGAAAAGGAAGAACTACAAACGAAAGCTAATTTCATACTTTGTTATTTGGAGCATTGTTCTTAGTTCCCTCCTTTTTAATTCTCCTAATAACATGAATATATCAGCATCAGGTGTTCCAGAAATAAAGATATTAACTCCAGATGATGGAGCCGTGTTTAATGTTCCAATGGTTGAATTTATTGGAAGCATTTCGGATGATCTAACAACGCCTGACAAACTTCCAATCAAAGTTTTTGAACAGTTAGGTGATTCTCAGCAGCCTATCGAAATTACAGATGAAGGTAAACTTACGATTACTTTCCAGGATAAATATGCAGACTTCTCCTATTCAAAGGATTTCAGTGAGGGAGTTCATAACCTAACTTTTGTTGTCGCGGATGAGGAGGGGGTAAGCGCAAAGGTAAATCAATCCTTTACTGTAGCAGCCTCTAGTGTAGAGCAAACTGAAGACACTACAGCGACAACTGTTAATGAAAATACAAGCCAAGTACAACCTTCTGCAGAAGAAATTAACACGAGTCAAGAAACTGATACGAGCACAACATCAGACCAAGGTACTGATACCACTCCACCACCTGTTGATGAGTCAGGAAAAAGACCTTATATGGCCAAAATGTATCTTATTCCTCAAGGTACTGAGGATGAATACGAACCTGGGAAAGAAGCGCCTAGCAACTATCTTCTTACTGAAGATATGACTAGAGTACCGTTGGATTATAAAATACTAATTGATGTTAGAAGTAATACATCATTAAATGAATCTCAACCTTTGATAACGTTTTTTGGAGATATTACGGGTACGGATAAATTAGTAAAAACAACCGTGTTAACGAATTGTATAAAAGCATATATCTATACCTATACACCCGATAAAAAGTTTGAACCGGGTACAACGTATGAAGTTTATATAAATCCAAAATTTGCGAATGATCAGGGCTTAGAAATCATTCCTAGATTTCTTAAATTTACTACTGTCAGTGAAAATTATGGCAGTTATCAATTTTCAGCTGACAAAGGGAATGTTGTCAGGGACAATGACTATATCCATGGTCCATTTTCTAATGTAACAAATGCTTGTGCCCTCTGCCATAGCACCCATGAAGGAAATACACCAACTCTTGAGGGTGGGAAATATGGGGCTGAAGGAAATAAGTTGTGTATGGCTTGTCATGATGGAACAAATGGTTCACCAAAGGTATTGGATAATGAAAATGAACATAATGGCACTGATACTGAAGTTGCCTGTTCAAGCTGTCATAATCCACATACTCCAGGGACGAAAGAAAATCCAAACAGTATGCATAGCATTTCCGCTGCAGACAATAATGGCAGTCACTTTCAAGCGTATAACAAGGCTAGTACAGCAAAAGGTAATGTAGATGATTTTTCACTATGTATGAGTTGTCATAATGGTAAAGTTGAAACTGGTGACAAAAAAACAATTTCTAATATAGAACAATATTATAAAAATGACACGCTTATTAGCCAATCTGGTCACAATATTAAAGCCACTGATGATAGCGGCAGTCCTTTAAATGGTCAACTTCCATGTGCAGAATGTCATGAAACACATGGATCCGAGAATCTAAAAATGTTAAGAACTGAGCTAGGAAATATTAAAATTAAAGATGACTCCAAAAAATTTATCTCATCTGGTAAAGACTGGAACACATGGAATGAACGGGAGTTCTGTTTGAAATGCCATAACCAATCCACAAAGATATATGGTAAAACAGCGTTATTTAAAGAGAAGGATGAGCTAGATCAACATATCATTGGTCATAGACTCATTGAAGATAAGGACGAAAGTTGTTCCTCTTGTCATGGTGGTCAATCAAAGTCATTTATTGAAGCAGCCCATTCACCAGGAAAATTATCGAAAAAATAAAACGAGCGGGGGCCTCTCCGCTCGTTTTTTCTATTTTACTTAACGCTTTTCAACCACTCTTTTAACCCATCAATCTTCTTCCATAAATGCAAATGCATATCTGCATACACAATTGCTTCATTTTCATCACCAAACCCGTAATAGTCAGGTGGATAGGCGGGCAGGCGTTTTTTGCCTGATAAATAGCTAATCACATACTTATTATCTTTTTTTGCTTCCTTCAGCAGTTTCGCGGCCTTCGCAGTAAAGCCTCTTTCTTGGATCTCAAGCAACAACTTATTGTATGAAGTTTGGGCTGACTCCTCTTCATATTGGTAGAGCAAGTCACTAGCTTTCTTAGTGTCTCCCGCATCTAGATAGGCTACAAACAACGAGTAACGAACGCCTTGGTTATCCATTGGATTGAGTTCTAGCAATTCTTCATATTGGAGGATGGCCTCGTTTATTTTTCCGAGCAGAGACAAGGCCTCTGCATAATGTAGTTTCGCACGCATGAAGGGTCTGGTTTCAATTAACCCCCAGAAGTACCCTTTGTTCTCCTTGAAAAACGCTTTACCAAGTTCTCGTTCCCCCGCCTGGATGCCTTTTTCATAGAGCAAGATGGCTTCTTCAAGACTTTTTGTTTTTTCAGCAAGGATGACATAGGCATCCGAACAATTAGGGTTCAGCGTTATTGCTTCTTCTGCCAGCTTATAACGCTGCTGGCCGTCCGATTGATAGGCGTCGTAAATTAAATTTCTGGCCCGCTCTTCATCCCGCTTTGAAACTTTACGAACTGGGCTTTTAGTTTTTTTAGATGAAGTATCGACAAGTGTCAGTGTTTGAACAGATGAATCCCGAATCGCTTCTGCTTTCCTTGATTCTTCAGCCGCGGGCGCGCTTTTTCTTGGGAAATCAATAACAGGTGCCTTTTCAAAAGGCGGCAGTAGCGGCGCTTCATCTACCCCATAGACCATTCCAATCAACTCGGCAATTTCCGGATGTAATACCGTTTCCAACTCTGTGAATATGGAGGAAACAGATCCAGTAGAAACACTATACAGCTTGGCGAGCTCCTTTTGCGTATACGTTTTTTCCAACGGTGCAATCGTTGACACTAGGTAATGGAGGGCGGCAACATACAGATTCGGATTTTGGATTCGCTTTTGCCTTTTCTGGCAAAAACTCAGCCAGAGAATAACCCCCGTGTCGACTATGGATGCTGGTACATCAAGAGATTCCAACTGTTGCTTAAAGATTTCGGCGACTTCTTTATAGATTGGTGCCGGCCAATCCATTTCATCGATTTCCAAAAAACTGCCGACCATCGGAAGTTCGCTCAAAACCTCCAGGAAAAAGTCAGTCAAGTATTCCTGGGGTGAGTCGTAATCTGCTTCGATACTGCTAACCTCAATGTATGAAAAAGCATCTTCAGGTTTTAGGTCTGGTAAATCAAAGGGAGATGGAAAGAAGACATAATTTTGGTCATAGGGAACCAAGATTCCTACGAAGAAGGAACCTTCTTCAACCGTGATAGGCACATTCGCAATGATTGCTTCAAATTCTTCAGAGGTAAAGCCGTCCTCCACCGTTACTCTATTATTCTCAACGGCAAGGACTTTTCCAGCAATCGTTCGAGCTTCCGTCCATGTTTGTAAAATCTTTCTTAATTTAGGCCGTTTAATTTTCCCAATCTCAGCCGCAATAAACTTCTCGATAATGGTTTCCCCATCATCTAATCCCTCAAAAAGAGTAAACCAAATGGCATGAATCAACTCATAAAATTCTCGTTCCTGTTCATTATCGATTTCAATCATTTCTTCAAGGACTTCGAAATCCTCTTGTATTTCTGGCCCAAAGTGATAGTAAACATAATGGAGGATATGCTTTTGCAGGACGTCGATTTCACTATCAATCATATCGGTAATCGATACGGCTTCATTAGCCCCGCAGCACTTTTTATACTTTTTCCCACTTCCGCATGGACAAGGACCATTCCGGTTTATTTTCTCCAACTCATTCCGCTCCTTTGATTACCCTATTTATTTATCCAGCGCACTAATTGCATGATGTAGTATGTTCATTCATATTAAAAGGTGAATTATGTATAAAATAGCTGAAATAAAGTGGATTTCATCCACTTTCCACTTAATTTAATAGTAACATTTTTGACAGTCAGAAATATAAAAATACTAATGAAATTTGATTGAAATGATATTTTATGTCTTGGATGATCCAAATAAAGATTTGTCGATCATTCCTTAACAACAGGTTTGTGCTTTTTTAAGACCAAACTTTGAATTTTATACGGTTATCACGCTATAATGGTTAAGGAACTGACAATTGATTTTCGGTATAAAATACAATACAGGTCATATTTTTAATTTTTATAGAGGTGAAGAAAATGGAATTAGCAGAAATTCGTAATGAACTTGAAAGAACAGCTAAGAAATTAGCGGACTTTAGGGGGTCTCTTTGACCTTGAAAATAAGGAAGCGAGAATTGCTGAGCTAGATGATGAGATGCTGCATCCTGACTTTTGGAATGATCAGCAAGCAGCTCAGACCGTCATTAGTGAAGCAAACGGTTTGAAGGACCAGGTCCATGAATTTTACAAGCTTAATGAGAGCTTTGAAAATTTGGAATTAACTTATGAGCTTGTCAAAGAAGAAAATGATGAAGAATTGCGGACCGAGTTGGAAGATGAGCTCGGGCAGCTTACAGGGCGCTTGAGTCAATTTGAACTGCAGCTTCTCTTGAGTGAGGAGTATGATAAAAATAATGCGATTTTGGAGCTTCACCCAGGTGCTGGCGGAACAGAATCACAGGACTGGGGCTCGATGCTCTTGCGGATGTATACCCGTTGGGCTGAGAAAAAGGGCTTTAAGGTCGAGACACTCGATTACTTGCCTGGGGATGAAGCTGGGATTAAGAGTGTTACGCTTGCGATCAAAGGTCATAATGCCTATGGCTACCTGAAGGCGGAAAAAGGGGTTCACCGTCTGGTAAGGATTTCCCCATTTGATTCCTCAGGCCGTCGCCATACTTCGTTCGTTTCCTGTGAAGTGATGCCTGAGTTAAATGATGACATTCAAATAGAAGTTCGGACAGAAGATTTAAAAATTGATACGTATCGTGCGACTGGAGCGGGTGGACAGCATATCAACACCACGGATTCCGCCGTCCGGATTACCCACGTGCCAACGAATGTTGTCGTCACCTGCCAATCAGAGCGCTCGCAGATTAAAAACCGTGATGCGGCAATGAAAATGCTGAAATCTAAGTTATATCAATTGGAAATTGAGCGACAAGAACAAGAGCTTCTGGAAATTCGTGGCGAACAGAAGGAGATCGGCTGGGGAAGTCAAATCCGTTCTTACGTCTTCCATCCGTATTCGATGGTGAAAGACCACCGGACCAGTGCCGAGAGCGGAAATGTTCAAGCTGTGATGGACGGGGATTTGGATCAGTTTATTGATGCGTATCTAAGGTCAAGGATTTCGTAACACGGGAATTTTTTAAACAAGTATTTGAAATAAATGTATCAAGCCTTTGCTGACCCATTCGGCAAAGGCTTATTTTTTGGGATATTTGCCGATCATGGTGGGGTTGTGTGATCGTTACTTTGTGGTTTAAGTGGATTTACCTAAAATTTTGAATCTACACTTCTGCAGAAAGCATTTTAAACATTTTATCATGATGTTCCAATTTGTTATCGATGTGTCTGAAATAACTCCTAAATTCCGTGGCATTATTTTTAACCGTATCCTCGAGTGAGTGAATACTTGCTTCTACTTTATCTAACCGTTGTTTCACACCAATGAATTCATTATCCATGGAATCAAAACGCTGATCCATAGCATTAAATCGCTGATCCATGGTGTCTAACCTAAGTTCAATTTTATCGAAACGTTTATCCATAGCATCAAGTCTAAGTTCAATTTTATCAAACCGGTCATCCATGGCATCAAATCGCTTATCAATTACGGTAAAGCGTTGATCAATTTTATCAAACTGTTGATTCATTTGTTCCATCATTTGTCGTAACAACTGCTCCATCGGGTACCCCTCCTTTTCAACATATTATAACATTTATTGATAATGTTTTAGCAAAACAAATGACAGCGTATTCAATCATAAATTCCTTATCAAAACCCCGTTATTAGCAAATACTAATAAAAATTTTAACCCTTTAACACGTCAACTTAATGCCATTTACACCAAAATTTGCCCGTGCTATACTCACTCTCGGTTGATAGAAATTATAACTGAAGAATCAATTTTTTGAGGAGAATAGATTTATGAATATTTTAAGTAATCTTACACTAACCTATCCAAAAATGAGAATGGCGATAGATTATCTATTTGTTCTGATTGGGGCGGCGATTATTGGTCTGGCATTTAACGTTTTTCTACTACCGAACCAAGTGGCTTCTGGTGGAGTTAGCGGCATCAGTACGATTCTAAAAACGGTCTTGGGCTGGGAACCAGCCTATGTACAGTGGGCATTTAATATACCCTTGTTCATTGCTGGTATCGTGTTTTTAGGGAAGCAATTTGGCGTCAAAACGCTAGTGGGAACGATTTTTTTACCGTTCATTGTTTTTTTTACCAAAAATTTAGAGCCATGGACAAATGATGCTCTACTCGGGGCTTTGTTTGGGGGAATTGGCGTAGGGCTCGGTTTGGGGATTGTTTTTAGGGGAAAGGCATCCACCGGCGGGACCGACCTCGCCGCGCAGATTATTAATAAATATACAGGTTTTACACTGGGCCGTTGTGTCGTCCTAATCGATGGATTAATCGTGCTCACTGCTGCCATCGTGTTTGATATCGAAAAGGGATTGTATGCATTGATAGCCCTTTATGTGACTAGCAAAACGATTGACCTTGTTCAGGTTGGCTTTGGAAGATCAAAAATGGCAATGATCATTACAAGTAAACAAGAAGAAGTTCGTGCAGGAATTTTGAATAAAATTGACCGTGGTGTGACAAAACTATCAGCATATGGTGGATTTACGGACCATGAACGGCCAGTTCTGATGTGTGTTGTCGACCAAACGGAGTTCACAAAATTGAAACAATTGGTCAAAGCCCTTGATCCATCTGCGTTTGTGGTCGTTATGGATGCCGCAGAAGTGTTGGGAGAGGGTTTCAAACGGGCATAGGATTGGTATAATAGTGCATTGATGGTAATATTTTCAGAAGGGGGTACAGGTAATGAAGAAAAAGCTACTTACAATGTTAATGGGAACAGCATTAGTTATGGGACTTGCAGCCTGCGGAGGCGGCAATAACGACAAGGGAACGGACAAGGGAACGGACACTGTTACCAGTGATGCCGGAGCAAAGATTTTCGATCAAAAATGTTCTGGCTGTCATGGCGGTGATCTTACGGGTGGTATGGGACCAAACTTAACAAAGGTTGGCTCAAAGTACTCTAAGGACGACATTTTAGGTATTTTAAAAAATGGTAAAGGTCAAATGCCGGCAAACGTAGTTACCGGCGATGACGCGAACCAAGTTGCTGAATGGCTAGCAGCTAAAAAATAAAGGTTACAAAAACGTTCTATTTGAAAAGATAGAGCGTTTTTTTTTTGCTCATAACGCAAACTTTGTCGGGTTTTGTAATTCTTTGAAAAGAAACTGTAATATTTTTACCGCTTTTTTTAGCAATTTATGATGTTATAATAGGATTATGCGAAATTATGCACATATTTTTTGTTATCCTAGTCCATTTTGCAAATAAATAAAGATTATTGTCGAATCACAATTCGAGAAGTCTTTAAATAAAGGTGATAAAAATGATAGAACTACAAGATGTATATAAAAAGTACCCGAATGGGGTTTCTGCCATAAATGGGATAGACGTCCGGATAAACCAGGGCGAATTTGTCTACGTTGTCGGACCAAGTGGTGCCGGAAAATCGACATTCATTAAAATGATGTATCGTGAGGAAGTTCCGACTTCAGGGACCATCACAATGAATGGTGTCAACCTCGCAAAATTAAAGATGAAAAAGGTACCCATTTTCCGCCGGAATCTTGGCGTTGTCTTTCAGGATTTCAAGCTGTTACCACGGTTAACAGTCTATGAAAATGTAGCATTTGCCTTAGAGGTTATTGAAGCGCAGCCGAAAGTCATTAAAAAAAGAGTGATGGAAGTTCTCGATCTTGTAAATTTAAAGCATAAGATAAAAATGCTGCCAACAGAGCTTTCTGGTGGTGAGCAACAGCGTGTTTCTATTGCCCGCTCGATTGTCAATTCACCGAAAGTGGTCATTGCGGATGAGCCTACTGGAAACCTTGACCCGGAAACATCATGGGAAATCATGAAAATTTTTGAAGAAATTAATGCACGAGGAACCACTATTGTTATGGCAACACATAACCGGGAGATTGTAAATACATTGCAGCATCGTGTTATTGCCATTGAAGGTGGAAAAATAGTACGTGATGATGAAAGAGGTGAATACGGTTATGAAAATTAGAACAATTGGCCGTCACGCTCGAGATAGTTTTAAAAATATAAGTAGAAATGGCTGGATGACTTTTGCATCCGTTAGTGCTGTTACCGTTACCTTGATTTTAGTTGGTGTCTTTTTCGTTATTATGATGAATCTTAATAGAGTAGCACAAACCATTGAAGATGATGTGCAAATTCGCGTTCACATCGATGTTGCTGCAACCCCAAAAGATCAGCAAGCCTTAAAAAGTGAGATTGAAAGAATGCCTGAAGTGAAAAGTGTAACATTCTCCTCTAAAAAGAATGAACTAGATAATTTAGTAAGCAGTCTTGGTGAGGAAGGCAAGTCCTTTAAACTTTTTGAACAGGACAATCCCTTAAACGATGTATTTATCGTAAAAACGAAAAAACCGACCGATACGATGGAAGTTGCGAATCAAATCAAAAAATCCAATTTTGTTGCCAAGGTAAAGTATGGCCAGGGCAAGGTTGAAAAGTTATTTAAGTTTATTAAAGCGAGCCGCAACGTCGGGGTTGTTTTAATCATCGGCTTATTCTTTACAGCCATTTTCTTAATCTCTAATACGATTAAAATTACGATTATTGCAAGACGGAGAGAAATTAAGATTATGAGATTAGTAGGAGCGACGAATACGTTTATTCGCTGGCCGTTCTTTTTGGAAGGATTATGGCTCGGTTTTCTTGGGTCCATTCTGCCCATTATCCTGATTGCGATTGCCTACTATCGTGCCTATGATTACATTGGCCCTAAACTCGAGGGTACTTTTATCAAAATTTTGCCGTTTGACCCATTTGTCTATCAAGTTTCTGGCATTCTGTTATTAATGGGCGCATTAATCGGCGTTTGGGGCAGTTTGATGTCCGTTAGAAAATTCTTGAAAGTTTAACTAGATAAACGAGAGCACCGGTTTAGTGCATTTGATTAGATCAGGAAGGGCAGTCTTCATGTCCTTCCTGATTTATTATGAACAAGCAGATTACTAGAATAAACGCATAAGAACCATCAAAAGTTTCGTACACAACAACATTCGTTCACACAAAGATAAAGAACGATTTAACCTGTACATAGAGCGAATGGGAGGAAAAATCGGAAATGAAGAAATCAGTAATTACTATTGCCGTTGCTACGACGGTCGGGCTAGGAACAATTTTTGGCGGAGTAACAGTTAAAACAGAGGCCGAAACGATTTCCGGATTGAAAGGTGAACAAACTAAAATTCAGGACCAACGTTCCAATTTAAAAGCCGATATAAATTCAGCAAACGATAAGATTAACACATTACAAAGTCAGCAGGCTGATGTTAAGACTGAAATGAAGCGCATAGAATTTGCGATAGATGATACGACTGCTAAAATAACTGATAAAACTGAAAAAATCAGTGATACCAAAGCCGAGGTAGCTAAGCTCCAAGCTGAAACAAAAGTCATCAAGGAACGAATTCAAAAGCGTAATGTGCTTTTGAAGGAACGGGCCCGCAGTTACCAAGAGAATGGCGGGATGGTTAGTTATTTGGATGTGTTAATGGGATCGACCAGCTTTAATGATTTCATTGACCGTGCAAACGCAGTGGCAACCATCGTGCAGGCGGACCAGGATATTTTAATGCAGCATGAGGCTGACAAAAAGGAACTTCTCGAGAAACAAACTCAAGTAGAAGATAATCTTGCAAACCTTGAGAAGATGCTTGTAGACTTAAAAAATATGAACCAGCAATTAAGTGCACAAAAGAAAGAAAAAGATATACTCTTAGCTAGCCTTAAACATCAGGAAGAAGAAGAGCATGAAGGCATGATGGATATGCAAGAGAGAGAGCAAATCCTTATAGCTCAAGAGGCAGCAATTAAAAGGTCAATCAAAAATGAGCAAGAGCGCCAGACAAGAGAAGCGGCTCAAGCTAAGAGTAATAGAACTAAGAGTGGAAACAGTGGCTCTTCTTCTGCATCAAGTGGAAGCAGTGCATCATCTTCTGCACCAAAGGTTTCAAGTGGCAGCTTCACAAGACCAGCACCTGGGGTAATTACTTCGGGCTTTGGAGGGCGCGGTGGATCATTCCACTATGGATTTGATATCGCAAAACCGGGTGATAATGTACCAATAGTCGCTGCTGCAGATGGTGAAGTATATGTTTCGCATTTCTCATCAAGTTATGGAAACGTTGTTTATATTTTGCATAACATTAATGGTCAAACGTATACAACCGTTTACGCACATATGAGGAGAAGTTTGGTGGGAGCAGGTACAACCGTGAAAAAAGGACAACAAATCGGTGTTATGGGTAACACTGGTGATTCCAGAGGTCAGCACTTACACTTTGAACTATACAAAGGTCGTTGGCAATATCATGCGGCAATCAATCCATCGGGCATTGTGCCACTATAATAATGGAATGGGAGAAGTTCTTACTTCTTCCATTTTTTTATGTAATCATAACTCGTCCACTCCTAACATATAAGTTAATAATCGGGCAGGAATTTGGAGCCTTGTTATAAAAATAGATAGGACATGCATTTTTAACTCGAGGAGGATTGAAATGAATCGTAGATGGATTGCCCTGTTGATGACGGGTTCGCTTCTGACAGGAGCGGGGGGCACATATGCAGGAATGCAGTTATTAGATCATAACATCGGGAACAAGAAGCTTGAGTTAGCGCATTCACCAAAAGATAATCAAATAATTTCCGAAGAAAATACAGCTGATCTTGAAAAAGTAGAGCAGGCCTATGATCTTATTTTAAGCAGGTATGTTGAAAAAGTGGATCAGGATAAATTAGTAGAGGGCGCGATCCAAGGGATGCTTTCTGTCTTAAAGGATCCGTATTCCGTCTATATGGACAAGGAAACAGCCCAACAATTCACACAAACTTTGGAATCCTCATTCGAAGGGATTGGAGCCGAAGTTGGAATGGTTGATGGGAAAATAGTGATCGTCTCACCATTCAAAAATTCCCCGGCTGAAAAAGCAGGCATCAAGCCGAATGATCAAATATTAAAGGTAAATGGAAAAAGTGTGGAAGGACTTGATTTGAATAAAGCAACACTAAAAATTCGCGGCAAAAAAGGCACAACGGTTCAATTAATGATTGCGAGAAAAGGGTTAAAAGATCCACTAGCCATTGATGTCACACGTGATGAAATTCCACTTGAGACCGTACATGCTTCCATTAAGAAGCAGGATGGCAAAAAGATTGGCTATATTGAATTAACCTCATTCTCTGAGGATACGGCCGCTGATTTTGAAAAGGAATTATCAGCCCTTGAAAACGATAATATTAAAGGGTTAATTATTGATGTACGTGGAAACCCTGGTGGCCTTCTGGATAGTGTCGGTGAGATTTTAAAAGAATTTGTACCAAAGGATAAGCCTTACGTCCAAATCCAACAGCGGGACGGTAAGAAAAAACGTTACTTCTCGACGCTATCGAAGAAAAAGGAGTATCCAGTGCTTGTCCTTGTCAACAAAGGCAGTGCCTCCGCATCGGAAATTCTCGCAGGTTCACTGCAAGAGGCGGTAGGTTACCAGCTCATCGGGGAAACAACGTTTGGAAAAGGCACTGTTCAACAAGCTATCCCAATGGGGGATGGCAGCAATATCAAGTTAACGTTATTTAAATGGCTGACCCCAGATGGAAATTGGATCCATAAAAAAGGAATCCAGCCAGATGTGGCCGTTAAGCAACCGGCCATATTCGCCACCCATCCCATTCAAGTAGAAAAACCACTGGAAGAAGATATGAACAATGAGCAGGTTAAGAATGCTCAAGAAGTGTTGGCCGGTTTAGGATTTGCCCCTGGTCGGACGGATGGATACTTCAGCAAGGAAACGACCATAGCCGTAAAAGGCTTCCAACTCCATGTTAACATGAATCCGACAGGAAAAATCGGCCCCAAAACAGCTGCTAAACTTGAAGAAGCTGCGATTGTTGAAATGAAAAAAGAGAAAAACGATCTCCAGCTGCAAACGGCATTGAGATTAATTACCAAATAGGAAAGCAGGGGCTTTAGCCTCTGTTTTTCTTTTTGGGTAGTAACTGTTACAACATTTTTGCCGTTTTCTAAAAACTAGCAATATGTTTTAGGGTTCTAATTTGGTAAAATAATCTTTAAGAGATTTTTTTATGATAAATTACTAGAATTAATAGAGGCAGGTGGCAGGAAATGGTGGAAACATGGCTTGTGGAACTTCTAAAAGGGACAGGCAAGTTATTTCTTCATCCTGTTTTATACTATCTTGTTTTCCTAACAGGGATTTTAGGCGTTACAAGAGTGAAGCGTGAGCGAAAAAACTTTCATATTCGGGCACATGATGCCTATTTTGAACTCCGCCAGTTATTTCCGCAGGGAGTACTGATCGGACTGGTTCTTTCTATTATTATTGTCGCAGCTGGCATCGCCGTTCCATTTGCAACAATTCTACTGATTGCTGTCTTTACGTTTTTGTGGTCACTGACTACAAATGTTCGATGGATATCGCCTGCATATACAATTGGGGCTGCCTTTTTCGCGATTATATTGATTGCAGAAAATAATTGGTCAATCCCGCTCTTTACGAAGTCCTTTCTATCACTGGGTGACAAGGTTTATCCTTCTGTTGTCGTTGTGCTAGGACTGATGTTAATTGCAGAAGGAATCCTAATTTTTAAAAATGGCGGAAAAGGGACCTCACCTAAACTTGCCAAAAGCAAACGCGGTCAAAACGTAGGATTGCATGAAGGAAAGCGCCTCTGGATGCTTCCATTGTTCTTACTTATACCAGGTAATGCACTGCAACTTCCATTCGATTGGTGGCCAGTCTTTCATCTGGGATCACAAGAGTACTCACTAATGCTGGTGCCATTTGCGATTGGCTTTCATCAGAAAGTCAAAGGGATGCTGCCCAAAGTTGCTATTCAGCTTCACGGACGCCGGGTAATCGACCTTGGGGTTTTCGTTACATTACTTTCTGTCGCTGGCTATTGGTTACCGCTCAGTTCGATCGTGGTAGCGGCTCTGGCTGTCCTTGGCCGTGAATTGATTACATTAATGACAATGATGAAGGATGATAATCTCCCTTTTTATTTTTCAAAAAAAAATCAAGGCTTGATGATTATTGGTGTCATTCCCGAGTCACCTGCAAGTAAAATGGGTCTGCAGGTTGGTGAAATCATCTCAAAAGCAAATGGAGTGCTGGTTCGTGATGAAAAGGTGTTCTACGAAGCCCTGCAAAAAAACCGTGCGCACTGTAAGCTAGAGGTTCTCGATACCAATGGAGAGATTCGCTTACTCCAACGTGCCCTTTACGAAGGTGACCACCACGAACTGGGCATCCTCTTTGTTCAGGACGAGCGCAAGTATGATGAGAAAATAGGATAACGATGGTGCCTGACACCAAATTCAAAAAACCACTTAGCCAAAAATTGCTAAGTGGTTTTTTACGTTCTTTATTGGGTAATCTAATTGCATAAAAAACAAATAAGATTATTTCATTGACAATATGTATTTTATATTATAAAATTACTTTGAATTAGAGATATATTAATTGATAATAATCCAATTCGAGATTACTCTGTAATATTGAGTAGGATAATATCCTGCCTATAAGTGTTTTGTTTATTCATGAACACTACGTAACTCTTTAGATAAAAAATTTTTATGGTGGTGTTGAAGTTGGGTTTTTTAGGTAGACTATTTGGTGATTCAACAACAAAGGAGGAAAAAACAATGACAAAATTAAACATAGGTATTATTTTAGGTAGCACACGTCAAGGACGAGTAAGCCCACAAGTAGGGGAATGGGTGAAAGGGATTGCCGACAAACGCGGCGATGCAAACTATGAAATCGTTGATATCGCGGACTTCAATTTACCATTCTTAGGTACAACTGACGGTTCAGAACCTGGGATCGCTGAATGGAATGGAAAACTTGCTAATTTAGATGGTTTTGTATTCATTGTTCAAGAATATAACCACAGCATCACTGGTGCATTAAAAAATGCCCTTGATTTTGCACGTGAAGCATGGAATGACAAAGCTGCTGGAATCGTAAGTTATGGTTCAACAGGCGGAGCTCGTGCAGCTGAACATTTACGTGGAATTCTAGGCGAATTGAAAGTGGCGGATGTTCGTACACACCCAACCTTGTCATTATTTACAGACTTTGAAAACGGCAGTGTATTCAAGCCAGCTGAATTACACCTTACAAATGTAAATAATATGCTTGACGAAGTGAATAGTTGGAGCGGAGCATTAAAAACAATTCGAAAATAACAAAGAGGGGGGATGATGAATCATCCCCCCTTTGTTGTATTTTGAAAACAGTTGAATAGGGAAGAACCTGGCATCAAGGATGCCAGGATGCGTTAATAAGGAAATTGGGTTGAATAATTGCTAAATTGTTGATAAGCCTGGTCAAGCTTTTGCTGGTCTTCGGCTTCAAGTTTGTACCAGCCATTTTGGAACATCAGGGTATACAGCTCGCGGCAGCTTTGGTGCGTCTCGTTTAAAATTTGTAGGATATCAGCATGAAGTTGTTCATGACTTGCTTCACGAACGGCAATGTTCAAGCTATCCGTTAAATATTTACAAGTACTGAGCCCATCATTCAAGTAGTCACGGTCATTCATATTAGGTCCTTTAACTTTTGGCAATTGTCCGGTTTGCGGATTAGCGATTTGATTATTGTTTTGCGCTTGTTGGTTTTGCACGGTTGTACCTCCTCATGATGGTGTTTAGTTGACTTGTGAAGGACTTGGTATGTTCGCCATTGCTTGATTATTGTTCACTTGCAGGTGAGGAAGCAATCGATTAAAATGATTCTGGTGCATCCTCCCGGCCTTATCAAGCGCCTGCTTGAAGGTTGGATTTTCGGCGTTTTGTGCTAGGGAATGGAACTTTTTAAACGCCAGAAGCTCCCACGATAACGCATCTTTTAAATACATTAGGTCTTTCGTTGTAATCGCTCGCGGCGGATTCGGAATAGGTATTTGTGTCTGTGTTTGATCCATGATAGTCTCCTTTAATTAGATTTATACTTCATTGTTTAGAATGAACAAACGGCTCATCCGTTATTCTGAAACCTTGTAGGGAGATACTTTTTTACATAAAAAAACCAAAGGATGTGCGTCCTTTGGCTGTCAACTGATTATCAAAAAGCAACGTAAAACCCCTAGCTTTAGCTATGGGGATACTCATAAGGATCGATATTTTTTCAATGAAAAGATATTCAAAACAATGAAAATAGCGGCAAAGATTACTAAAGCAAGAAGGTCCCCGCTTATATCACTCAAACTAAACCCTTTATACATCACACCTTTTAATGCGTCACCTGCGTAGTACATTGGCATTACCTTCGCAACTGCCTGTAACCAATCGGCCATCCCTTCAAGCGGAAAAATTCCCGCAAAAAATATTTGTGGTATAACTGCAATCGGGATAAACTGAATCATTTGGAATTCTGAGGCTGCGAAGGTCGATAACAGGATTCCAAGCGAGAGTGCCACCAAAGCTAAGACTAAATTAATGAGGAGCACATTCCATATCGACCCGACAAGGACGATATCTAACACATTGATAGCATAGAATACAACAATAATTGTTTGAATCACCGCGAATAGTCCATAGCCAACCAAGTAGGCGGTAACGATTTCCCATCTCCGAATTGGAGTAGACATCAGCCGTTCCAATGTGCCCGTTGTCCGCTCGCGTAATAATCCAATTCCTGAAATAATAAAGACGAAAAAGAAGACAAAGAAACCAACTAAGATCGGACTTAACACATCAAAAAAGACGGTGTCTGAATCACCATAAACGTAGGTTATATCGATACTTTTCGGTGTCATCGCTGGCGCCTTTCCGGAGCTTTGCATCATAATCTGTGCTTGGAACTGTGCCGAGATTACTTGGTTTACCTTCATTTGCAGCGCTTTCGCTTTTGTAGGATCGTCATTCCGAAGTATCAGCTTTATTTTTCCATTCTCCTGCTGCAGCAGTCCGTCAAGGTCGTCATCTAGAATGGTATGGTTTGTTACTGACTTGTATTCTTTAACGTTAATGTCTGCCTTTTTAAAGGCGGTTATTAACCCACTATCAACGCCCGTGACACCTAATTTTGGATCGACGGTGTTGCCATTGAATAAAAAGTACATCAGGGTCAGAATCAGTAGTGGTGCCACAAATAACAAGGCTAAGGTGCGTTTGTCCCGAAACATCTGCTGACAAATTCTTTTAATTAGCGCAAGTACTCTCATGATTGTTTCACCCCTGCCTTCAAAAATACCTCATCAAAATCGTCTGTCCCGTAGAACGCCTTTAATTCTGCGGGCGTTCCACTCGTTAAAATGCGGCCGTCGCGGACCATAGCAACATAATCGCATTTCACCGCTTCATCCATAACATGAGTGGTGACAATGATTGTTTTTTGCTCTTCATTTTTCAAACGTAAGAATTCTTTCCAAATAGACAACTTTAATTCGGGATCAATGCCGACAGTTGGTTCATCTAAGATTAATATTTTAGGGTCCTGAATTAAGGCAATCGCTAGGGATAAGCGCCGTTTCATCCCCCCAGAATAAGCAGCTACCCGTTTCTTTAGGTCATCTGTCAGGTTTACTAAGTTAGAAACATAAGTGATTCGCTTTTTCTGTGCTTCTTTATTTAACCCGAATAGCGCAGCGAAAAACTTCAGATTTTCTTCACCTGTTAATTCTCCATACAAGGCGTCGGCTTGGGCCATATAACCAATTTCCTGAAGTAAAGCAAGATTTGGCATTTTCTTATCTAATACATGAATCGATCCGGTATCCGCCTTATCCATGCCAACAATCATTTTAACAAGGGTCGTTTTCCCGGCCCCTGAAGGTCCAATCAACCCAAATAATTGCCCTTTCTCAATGGATAAGTTGACGTCATTTAAAACGGTTTTTTTTCCAAAGCTTTTGCTGACTTCTTCTACTTTTATGGTTGAATCCATCAATCATTCCCCCTAGGATTGTTGACGCGGTTATGATTTTATTTTACAACTCAGTGAGAGATAAGCAATAAACAAAAAACAACAATGTGTTGATTATAGTCCACTAGTTAACAAAGTGTTCATTTACTTTTGAAAAAAGTGCTGCCATGAAAAATGTTATCCTAATTTTTTATCAACCCGGTAACATGCCTAGGTCCTAACAATGTGATCCGCGATAAGATCATCGCCATTTCCCGCGGCGGTTTATCCATCCCGCTTTCTAGCCAGTGCTGAATCACACCGAGGTGGGCAGAGCTGACATAGGAAAATAGATATTCAACTGGGACAAGCATTTCTTCCCCTTTTATCTTTGACGTAACATGTTGGAAAAAGGTCTTTTTAATGATATCTCGCAATTTTCCTTGAAAGGATGCGTCACCTTTGGGACCCAAAATCACTTTCATAAAACTTGAATTCTCATGGAAAAATTCAAATAGGTTAATGATGAAGGGAAATGGATCATTTTCACTATTAAAGTTCAAGAAATCATTTGGATTTATCTCAAGGGTCATTTTTTCAATTTCATTTAATATCTCAGCTTCGCTCTGCTCCAATAAATCATATTTATCACGATAGTGGAGATAGAAGGTACCCCGATTAATATCCGCTTTTTTCGTTAAATCACGAACCGTAATTCCTTCAAAGCCTTTTTCCTCCATTAGCTCTGTTAGAGCATCACGAATTAACCGCTTCGTCCGTAAGATTCGCCTATCTGTTGATTTTTCCGACATGTTAAATCCCTCCCTTTGTATAACTGTATATTGTTTAACGAATTATAATATACATCGTGAATAATAATCAACAATGTGTCTAATTAAATTCATCGGTAAACAGTGGGGACATTCATGAAATGATTTGGCGTAAAAAGTGCCAAATAGAACGGATATATGAAAACGAGAACCATTAAAAATGGTAACAAAAAGGGGTTTGGCGGAATCCCGAGGAGATTCGGCGGAATAAGTTCGGAGTTTGGCGGAAAAACTCACAGTTTGGCGGAAATCAATCCGATAGTTGGCGGAATCCCGGCCCAAGTAGGCGGAATCCTCATTCCGAGAGTCTGCCTTAAAACGAAAAGCTGATTGTAATTAAGTAGGAATTTTTTTGTATATTTGGATGCATGGCTGTTAAACCTAAAGTGGGAAATTCTTATCCATGAAAGGTGGTTTAGCCATGATCATTAACTTGTTGAATGGTATTGAGTTTCAAAATCCGGATTTTTTTAATCTTGAAGGAGCAGCAACAATCGTTTTTTATTTTACAGTCTACTCATGGTTAGGCTGGCTGCTCGAAAACAGTTATAACTTCTTCACGAAACGGGAGTTTTTTAAGCCGAATTTTCTTTTTGGGCCATTTAAACCGATGTACGGCTTTACCCCTGTGCTCTTGGTTTATCTAATTTCACCAGAAACCAATTGGTTAGTCGTTATTCTCCTTTGCTTCATGATTCCAACCTTAGTGGAATATGTGACCGGAGCATTGCTGCAGAAACTTTTTAACCAAAAATGGTGGGATTATTCCGATTCACCCATGCAGCTTCATGGCCATATTTGTTTGCCTTTCTCGGCCTGCTGGAGTATCCTCTCCCTTCTTTGCATAAAATGGATCCATCCTGCGGTAGCAACAATGTACGGAGCAATTGAACCATATTGGGCCTGGGTCTGGTCTGCAGTAGGATTATACTTCCTTGCCGATCTTGTATTAGCCATCCGGAAACATTCATTGCAGGACCTTATTACCGATGAGCCAACCAATCCAATCCAATAGGGTGCCTGACACCCCAATACCATAAAAAACTCCTTCAACTAAAAAGAAGGAGTTTTTGGCTTGTATAGGTCAATCATAATACATGGCCATGGATGATGAATTTGGGCAAAGATTTGATGTTTTAATAGAATCGACGAATGATTGTGGCAAGTTTGATCTGAATAAAAGATTAAAATTCAATGAAAAAAAGAAAACTAAGCAGAAATCATGCTAAATTGAAGTAGATCATTCCTAGAAAAAGAAGATGGGTTTAATAAAACACTTAGATTTGCGACCTATGTTAAGGCAATAAAAAGGAGGGCTGACGATGAAACAGCGGATTTTGGTTGTAGAAGATGAAAAACAAATCGCCAAGATATTAAAGATCGAACTGGAGTATGAGGGATACGAAGTAAATGTTGCTTATGATGGGAAATCGGGATTGCAGGCAGCCCTATATGAAAAATTGGATTTAATTTTATTGGATGTTATGTTGCCTGAAATGAATGGCATTGAGGTTTTAAGAAAAATACGAAAAGAGAATAACTTTATCCCTGTTATTTTATTAACAGCCCGAAATATGACCATGGACAAGGTAGCAGGACTCGATCAAGGGGCGAATGATTATATCACCAAGCCATTTGAAATTGAGGAATTATTAGCAAGAATTCGCTCTTGTCTCCGGCAAAGTACCATTGCAGTCATGGCTTCACAATCGAATGACTCCTTATTAGAAATAAGGGATTTAACTGTTAATCTGGATACAAGAGAGGTCACCAGGGGAGAGACTTCCATCACGTTAACTCCCAAGGAATTCGACTTACTCGTTTATTTGCTATCCAATAAAAATCGAATTGTCACGAGGGAGAGCATCCTCCTTCATGTTTGGGGCTATGAATATGAAGGGGAAACCAATGTCATTGATGTGTTTATCAGACATTTACGAAAGAAAATTGAAGAAGGTTTTTCTGACCCAACGATTATTCAGACGGTAAGGGGCATTGGTTATACCGTAAGGGAGAATTAACAATGAAGATTACCACAAAAATCAATCTTATTACTACGGCTTGGATTTTATGTATGTTACTTGCTGTGAATGCGGTTGTCTTTTTTTCATTTATGAAGATTACTGTCAATATGGAAGATGGTGAACTACTTCAAAAGGCTGATTATTTGATAAACGAAATCAACAAGGAAGATTCTCTAGCGGTTATTAAAGAAAAATTAACCCCATACCTAACGAACCAGTCTTTTATAAGGATCGTTCAGCCAGATTCGAAAATAGTTAATCAAGTAACGAATGATCCGAAATTAGCTGCTAAAATAAAACCGCAATTCACTACTGAAAAAGGGACGCAAAGGCGGACCATTAGACTTAATCATCAGGAAGAACAAATTGCCATTGTCAGGGTGCCAATCCAATCAAATGGTCATGTAGTAGGAACACTAGAGTTTGGGGAGAAATTAGTAGGATTGGAAACAGGAAAAGACTTATTACTCTCCATTCTTGCCTTTTGTACCATTTTAGGTGCGGTATTATCACTGCTCGGTGGTAGATGGTTGTCCAATCTGATTATGAAACCTATCTCCAATATGATTAACACCATGGAGGATATTGAAAAAAGTGGGATCCCGAAAAAGATTATCATCCAACATGAGACAAAGGATGAATTGCAAAAATTGGCCGTTACGTTTAATCGGATGATTGGCAGATTAGAGGCAAATCTCGAAAAACAGCGGCAATTTATTTCGGATGCTTCACATGAATTAAAAACCCCGCTTACTGTGATCAAAAGTTATGCAGACCTACTGCTTAGACGGGGGTTAAAAAATGAAGAGGTTGCCCATGATGCGATTGAATCGATTCATTCAGAAGCAACAAGAATTCAAAAAATGACAGAAAGGTTTCTGGATTTAGCCGATACAGAATCAGGTATTCTTTTAGAACCAAAAGTAATCAATTTAGTTTCCTTGTGCGAAGATATCTTCAAGCAGCTTAAAAGTGCCTATAAAAGGGAAATTAACCTCCATTACCATGAACCAGCCATTAAGGTTATCGCGGATGAAGTCAAGCTAAAGCAGGCAATGATAATCTTAATCGATAACGCAATTAAATATAGTACAGATAAAATAGATGTGTACTTACAGGATAAAGAACAATTGACGATTATTACCGTAAAAGATTACGGAATTGGGATCCCAGAGTGTGAAATAGAGAATGTCTTTGAACGGTTTTACCGGGTGGACAAGGCACGAAGCAGGGAGACAGGCGGGACAGGGTTAGGCTTGTCGATTGCCAAAAATATTATGAAACAGCATCAAGGAGAAATTATCGTAAAAAGTACGGAGGGAGTGGGAACAGAGGTAGAGTTGTTCTTACCCAAACGGAAAGTTGGAAAGGAAATGTTTTTCGAGTGATTAAAATATTGATAGTAAGTGTTATTCTTTTATTCATTTTTTTTCTTATCTATGCCATATTGCCCACCATCCTCATTCGTAGGAGCGGGCGGGGAATCATCAAAACAATCCATGCACCGGCTATTGCATTAACGTTTGATGATGGTCCCAATCCTGAATACACACCACAATTACTTGACCTTTTGAAAAAGTACGGTGTAAAGGCATCCTTTTTTGTGGTCGGCAGTAAAGTGAAAGCCTATCCTGCCATTATTAAACGGATGAGTCAGGAGGGACATACGATTGGAATTCATCATTATGACCATATTTCAAGTTGGATTCTTTCCCCCCTTCGCTTAAAAAAACAACTGCAAATGACAGAACAGGCAATCAAAGAATGCACCAATGAAAAAGTAACCTTTTACCGGCCGCCATGGGGGAGCTTTAATAGTGCCAGCCTATATTTGAGCAAGCGATATAAAGTGATTATGTGGTCGCATATCTTCGGTGATTGGAAGGTAGCGAAGGGTAAAAACGGCCTGCTTGAAGAGTTGCTCCAAACGACAGAAGCAGGCTCTGTATTGTTGCTTCATGATTGTGGGGAAACCTTGGGTGCCGATAGGCTAGCGCCCCGTTATATGCTAAAGTGCTTAGAAATCTATTTACAGGAAAAGGTAAATAGGGGCACAAAATTTATCACATTAAAAGAAGTGAACTTTTAGAGGCTGCTATGAATGTAGAGACAATTATTAATTATATTAATATATATGGTTACCTAGTCATTTTTCTCTTTTTATTCTTTGGTATTGTGGGTATTCCTGCTCCTGAAGAATCGCTGCTATTTTTAATCGGCGTGCTGAGTTATCATCATAAGCTCTCAATAGGGCTAGCCATATTAAGTTCCATTCTCGGAGCGTTTATAGGAATGCAAACAGCCTATTCGATTGGAAAATATGCAGGATCCCCTTTTATAAAAAAATTCGGAAAGTATGTCGGGATTAGCGATGACCGTTGGGAAAAAGTAAGTCGTATATATACCAAAAATGTACGTAAAACAATCGTTATCGGTTTTTATCTGCCAGGTATTAGGCAGATAAGTCCGTATTTTGCTGGGATTACAAACATTCCATTTCGGAGGTTTATCCTTTTTTCCCTGCTGGGCACTCTTCTCTGGACCATCCCTTTTATTGTGGGAGGCTATTATGCAGGAAAGGTATTTCATATAAATCCAGACTATATTCCATATTTAGGAATGGTATTTTTCATTCTTTTTCTGCTATTTGTTATACGTAAGTATATAAAAAGGAAAAAAACAGCATCAGCTGAATAGGAGAAATAATACAAAACCTGAAAAGGCATCTTTTCAGGTTTTTGTTTTTAGACCCAGCTAAAAAAAGGTTAAAGTTAAGATTAAAAATCCATTAAAAAACGAGTTTTTCAAGAAATGAGTGATACATTGAAAGGGTAATTTAGAATTCGTCATTTTCAAAGTTCGATTTCTAGTAGAACAGGAGATGGAATAAGTGAAGAAGATTTTGTTTTTACCACTCTTACAAATGCAATCGGGACATCATCAAGTCGCTGAGGCATTAATGGATCTGTTAAAAAATCATACAGATGATCTTACATTTAAAAAAATCGACTTGTTAAGTTATACAAATAAATCGTTAGAAAAAGTGATAACAAGTGGCTATCTCAATTGGATTCGCTATGCGCCAGAAACTTATAATCTTGCCTATAAAAGCTTTTTTTACGTATCACCAACTAAAAAACATTCCTTTAAATGGTATCAACCGCTCTTTTTGAAGAAAATGGAGCAATTGTTAGCGGAGGAAAAACCAGATTTACTTGTTTGTACACATGGGTTCCCTTCTTATCTTCTTAGTAAGTTAAAAATGAAGGGAAAATGCGACATACCGATTATTAACGTTTACACAGATTTCTTTATTAATAGTGTTTGGGGAAGAGAGGGGATTGATCTCCATTTTCTCCCTAGCCAAGAGATCAAACGAAAACTCGGCAGAAAATATCAAGCCACGAACCAACAGATGATGGTCACTGGTATTCCTGTTCATGAAGGAATTACAAAAACCCTTCATCGGAAACAGGATAATGAGCGTCCCAAAATCTTATTATCTGGAGGAAATAGCGGTTTGGGCGGGATTTTGAAACTAGCGGAAGAGTTAAAGCTCTCCTCGAACTTAGACTTCTTAGTATTGTGTGGTAATAACAAGAAGCTTTATGATGAAATTCATTCGTGGGATTTAGATCATATCAAACCATTAACCTATCTTTCTTCAAGATCAGAAATGAATTTACTTTATGAAGAAGTGGATGCGATTATCTCAAAACCGGGTGGAGTCACTATAAGTGAAGCGATCCGAAAAAGACTTCCAATCTTTGTTCATTCTGCACTTCCAGGGCAGGAGAAAATAAATCTCCAATATTTAAAACGGAAAGAGCTAGTATATGAGCTCGACCAGAGCACTCCATTGGAAAAACAGCTGCTTAGTGTTTTAACGAACCAGAAAAAAATGAAAGGCTGGGAGGATGCTATTGATGCTTACCAGCAGGAAATTGAGTTAGAGAAGCCGGAAAAAATCGTGGAGTTGATAGAAACACTCCTTGACCAAAAGACGAGCAGCAGGCAGTCGGGATTGGTTAGATTTTCTTCTCCTTTGAGAATTTAAGATGGTTGAAACACATGAATCTGGAGGTTAGTTAAGATGTCTCACATAGACTATGGTATCTTTCAAATAATCAATCACCTTGCAATAAGTGAGCGATTTTTAAACCCATTAATGATATTTTTAGCAGAAAAAGCAGAGTATTTATTTTTTGCGGGAATCATTTTTTATTGGTTTTATCATAAATCACAAAACCGAAAAATGGTTATTGAAGCAATCCTGGCCGCGTGCGTGGCGCTAAGTATAAATGGAGAAATAGGTCACTTTTTTTACCGGAATCGTCCTTTTGTCACCCATCATGTAAACTGGTTAATCCCTCATGTGAAAAATGCCTCGTTTCCAAGTGACCACGCGACTGCCGCATTCGTAATCGCGACGGCCATTTGGATTTGGAAAAAACGTGACGGCTGGATGTGGTTGGTCTTAGCAGCAGGCATTGCTCTGTCCCGTGTTTGGACAGGAGTCCATTATCCGTTAGATGTGGTAGCAGGAATGCTCATAGGGACAAGTGTAGCTTTTGCCATCCATTTCTTACTAGTTCGATTCGAGGAAATAAACAAAGTAATCCTTTGGTTAATTGAGTACTATGAGAAAATTGAGAGTAATCTTTTAAAAAAGACCAATCTAGTCAGAAAAAGATAGGCAACTAAACGGACGGGAGGGAGTGATAAATGTTTCTCTCCTATTGCCTGTCTACCTTTCCAGGGAATTCAGGTGGGATTCTTTTTTGTAATAATTCACACATTTTGACATAAAATCTAAAGTTAGTTTCATTGGCTGTAAGGGTTATTTTCTGAAGTCTAAGTGTCCTGAGTGGAAGGAGGATTTCATGTTTTATGCGATGTGGTTGGAAGGTCAATCGTTGTGGAATACCCCATTACTAGCTTGCCTCATTTGTATAGCGGTTGTATATGTAGTCTTAGTACTTTCTTTTACAAAAATAAAGCTTCATCAAAAAAAAACCCTGCTTTTTTTCCTCAGTTTAATCATTATGTACGGAACTTTTGGCAGTCCATTTGAAACCATAAGTCACTTGTCGTATAGTTTGCACATGCTGCAAATGAGCATTTTATACTTTATCATCCCACCTCTATTTTTACTAGGAATTCCAGATGCATTTCTACAGCAAATTCGTCATCTCTCCCTCTTTGTAAGAGTAAGCAAGTTTTTCTTACCGCCAATTGCTGCGCTTTATGCTTTTGGAGCAATGTTCTTGATGTACCATTTTCCAGTTGTTTTAACGACTCTCTCTCAAAATTCGTTTGTCCATAATGGGTACCTATTTGTGCTGTTTGTCCTATCTTTTAGGATGTGGGGGCCAATAGCAACTCCTGACTCGAAGAAGTATGGTTCAAAGGAGAAGAATAAACGTTATCTATTTTTGAGCGGGCTTGTATTAATGCCTGCCTGTTTGCTTTTCATATTAACTGCCTTTATTGGTGGAATGAATAATCCTCTTCTTACACAACTAACCGCAAACCTTTGTATCTCACCTTCCCAATTAAGTTCTCTCAATATACTGCCATCACCATTTAATACAAGACTTGATCAATTGTTTGCGGGAATCCTAATGTTGGGAATGCATAAATTTGGATTAACCTTGACCGTTCGTCTTGGTAAAAAAATGAATAGTGGGAATGTGGTGGGGATTGTTGACTGACCACCACTTCTCACTATTTTTTCTGTGTGCGGATACTTTCCAGTGCAGTTAAATATATTCCGCCATAATTTTGGGAATGGTATGTAAGAAGTGTGCTTAATTAATTAAATTAGCCAAAAGTTAGGTGGGGTTTTTATTTACAAAAAACAAGAGCGAAAGCTCATTTGGCTGGCTTTTATTGTTGCATCCATAATGGGACTGTCAATCATTGGACGGCTTTTTTCAGGATAAGAAAGGGGGGAGTTAAATGGGTAATGAGGAAGCAGTATTTTTTAGTCGTGTCCTAACAGAATTGACCTTGTCTTTTCACATCATTTACGCAACCATTGGTGTTGGGATTCCACTAATGATTATGATTGCTCAATGGGTTGGGATAAAGAAACAGGATGAACACTATATTTTATTAGCTCGAAGGTGGACAAGGGGATTTGTGATTACCGTGGCAGTTGGCGTTGTGACCGGAACCGCGATAGGGTTACAACTCTCACTCCTATGGCCCAATTTTATGCAGTTAGCGGGAAATGTGATTGCCCTGCCGTTATTTATGGAGACATTTGCGTTTTTCTTTGAAGCGATTTTTTTAGGTATTTACATATATACTTGGGATCGGTTTAAGGACCAGAAAAAACATCTGCTCCTGCTGATTCCAGTTGCGTTGGGAGCCTCTTTTTCAGCCGTTTTTATTACCATTGTCAATGCATTTATGAATGCGCCCCAGGGCTTTGATGTCGTTAATGGCCAATTAGTGAATGTCAGTCCAATTGTAGCCATGTTTAATCCGGCGATGCCGACAAAGGTAGCCCATGTGGTTGTCACCGCCTATATGACGTCAGCGTTTGTCCTGGCTGCGATTGGTGCCTTTCGTTTACTTAAAGGGTCAAACCATGCGTATCATAAAAAAGCTTTGTTTTTAACAATGAAACTTGGATTCGTCTTTTCCGTAGCAACCGCTCTTTTAGGAGATTTCTCAGGAAAGTATTTGGCCGAATATCAACCAGAAAAATTAGCTGCTGCTGAGTGGCACTTTGAAACAGGGAAAGGTGTACCGCTTGTCTTATACGGTGTCCTTGATAATGGCGAAGTAAAATATGCACTGAAAATTCCCTTTGCACTCAGCATTCTGGCTCATGAAGTTCCTAATGCAGAAGTGATAGGACTTGATCAGTTTCCGAAGGATGAAGTGCCGCCCCTGTATATCCACTATTTATTCGATACGATGGTGACGATTGGGATGTGGATGACCGTTTTGTCCTTGGTATATGTAATAGGTACCTGGCGCCACTGGCGTTTCGTTTTATCCAAATGGTTTCGTTGGCTGCTTGTGCTCGGCGGCCCTCTCTCCATTCTTGCGATTGAGGCGGGGTGGTGGTTGGACGAGGTCGGCCGTCAGCCATGGGTTCTGCGTGGAATTTTACGAACTAAAGATGCAGCGACGACAAGCGGTCAAGTGGATATCATGTTGGTTTTATTTGCGGGGCTTTATCTTGTCCTCGGGGTTGGCAGTGCAGTTGTACTCTGGCGAATGTTCCGGAAGAACACAGTGGAACAGGAATTGGCCGATAGAGCCTCCGAGAAAGCGGGTGATGTGCTATGACACTGGAAATCGTCGGAATAAGCGCATTGGGGGTGTTTCTCTTTGGATATATTATCATTGCGTCCATTGATTTTGGGGCAGGATTTTTTAACGCGTTTAGTACATTAACCGGGAAACAGCATATTTTGACGAAGATTATTCAACGCTATTTATCGCCAGTTTGGGAAGTCACCAATGTCTTTTTAGTATTTTTCTTCGTCGGGATGGTTGGTTTTTTTCCAAAAACGGCTTATTACTTCGGCACAACTTTACTTGTGCCGGCAAGCATTGCGATTATTTTGCTAGCGATTCGGGGAGCTTATTATGCCTTTACAACCTACGGAGGACTCAAACATAAGCGCTATACTATCTTGTATGGGTTGACGGGATTATTTATTCCAGCATCGCTGTCGAGTGTCTTGACGATTTCAGAAGGCGGCTTTGTGTCAATGGAAAGTTCTGCGCCTGTGCTTGATTATTGGGCTTTGTTTACCAGTCCTTTATCGTGGAGTATTGTGGTCCTTAGTCTGACTGCCGTATTATATATCTCCGCTGTTTTCTTGACATGGTATGCCCATCATGCAAAGGATGAAGCTGCAACGAACCTTCTACGTAAATATGCGCTTAGTTGGGCAGGACCTGCCATTATCACAGCTGCGGGTATTATCATAGAAATGAGGACGCACAATCCGGAACATTATCAGCGCTTACTCGACCTTTGGTGGTTGTTCGGATTGTCCGTCGTTTTCTTTGTTGGAACCGTTTATTTGATCTGGAAGCGGCGTTCATACGGTCTTGCTTTCTGGTTATTAGTCGGGCAATTTGCGGTTGCCTTTTTGGCCTATGGTGCTTCCCATTATCCCTATTTGTTGTATCCCTATCTCACCTTATATGATAGTTTTACAAATCAATCGATGGCGATTGCCCTGATTGTTGCCTTCATTGCAGGGTTAGGATTACTCCTGCCATCGCTGTATCTACTGCTAAAATTGTTTCTGTTTAACAAGGAATATGTACAAGGGAATCGAAATGATGAACATGCATAGGGGGGATGAACGTGGATGATTTCTTACTCTTTTATGCCCCGTTTCTTGTGATGATTGTGACGATTGTAGTGGCGTTCTGGATAGCTCCGAAAGATGATTCTGTGGATAAATAACAACTGACTGCAAGATCGGTATGGAGTGTTCATAAGGACAATACTAAGGATGAAAAAGTAAAAACTGTCCTCATGGAGTGTTCATGAGGACAAAACTCAGCATGGAAAAGTGAAGATTGTCCTCATGAAGCTTCGATGAACTCCGAAACCCGCATTTATTATCCAATCATACTCTTATAAGCTACGCTTCAAGAAAGCCTTCGTTCGTTCATTCTTAGGGTTTGTAAACAACTCGGCGGGCGAACCAGATTCCACAATCTCCCCATTGTCCATAAAAATAACCCGGTTTGCTACTTCCTTGGCGAAGCCCATCTCATGTGTCACAACAATCATCGTCATGTGTTCTTCGGCCAGATCCTTCATCACTTGTAATACCTCACCAGTTAATTCGGGGTCCAATGCAGAAGTAGGCTCATCAAAAAGCAGAATTTCTGGGTTTAACATGAGCGCTCTGGCAATGGCGACTCGTTGTTTTTGCCCGCCTGAGAGATTGGCTGGATAGGCTGATGCCCGGTCAGTAAGCCCGATTTTCTCGAGTAGTTCATTACTTCGTTGCTGAATTTTAGCGGGCGCTTCCTTCTTCAGCATTTTTGGAGCAAGTTCCAAATTTTCTTTCACCGTAAGATGCGGAAAGAGGTTAAAATGCTGAAAGACCATCCCCATTTTTGCATTGATCTCTTTTATCTCCAGGGGTTTTGCATAGACGCCGTCCTTTACTAAATGCTTACCGGAGACACAAATCGTGCCACCGTCTATTTTTTCAAGATGGACCAAACTGCGGAGCATCGTACTTTTCCCGGAACCAGAGGGACCAATGACGGCTACCACATCATTTTTATTTACATCAAAGCTAATCTGTTTTAGGACATCCAAATTCCCATACGATTTTTTGAGGTTAGCTATTTCCATGATAGGCATAGTTACCACTCCTTCTTATTCAAATTTGAACCGTTTTTCGAGCCATTTAAACACCATCGTTAAGAGGAGCGTCATGATCAAGTAAATAATACCGGCGACGAAGAAAGGAACGATGGTAAAGTCGCGGTTTACAGCTGTCTGCGCAAAATGTAACAATTCCGGTACGGCAACCGCATAGAGCAGTGCGGTATCTTTGACCAATGTCACGGATTCGTTCGCGACAGCGGGAAGGGCGATCCGGAACATCTGCGGAAGGATGACCTTTGTTAACGTCTGCCATTTATTCAGGCCGAGCACTTGCGATGCCTCAAATTGACCTTTATCAATCGCAAGAAGCCCGCCGCGAAAGATTTCTGCGAAATAGGCAGCATAGTTCAAGATAAAACCTAAACAGGCAGCGACAAAGCGGTCCAAAACTAAGTATTCTCCAACTACTGGTATCATCGGCAGCCCGAAACAGATAAATAACAGCTGAAGCAAGAGCGGTGTACCGCGCATCACGTAAATATATCCTTGTGCAAGCAGGGACACAGGCTTAAAACGGCTGCCGACAGCTAGCGTTAATATAAACCCAAGTGGAATCGAAACCACAATCGCAATGACAAACAAGAGGACTGTCATCTGGGCGCCTTCGAGCATTGGTTTAAGTATGGAAATCAGATAATCAAAAGACATATAAGTTCCTCCAAAAGCAAAACAGGGTTCCCAATGGAAATCCTGTTCGCCTTATATTCGGTATTAGTTTAATACTTTATTTTCGCCAAACCACTTTTCAGAGATACCTGCTGCTGTGCCATCCTCATTCATCTCATCGAGTGCTTTTTGCAGCTTTTCAAGTAATGCTTCATTCCCTTTTTTAACTCCAATTCCGTATTCTTCGGGAGCAAGTGATTCTTGAAGTACTTTAAAAGACTCTTTTTCCTTTTTCATATAATAATCGATAACAACTTCATCAATTACTACTGCATCCAAACGACCGCTTTTTAAGTCAGTTAAGGCCTGGACATTATCTGCAAATTCGGTAACCGTCTTAATTTTAGTTTTAATAGGTGCGGCATCCAAAGCATCAGCTGCAGAAGATAGTGTTTGCAGTCCAACAACCTTCCCGTTTAAATCATCTAATTTAGTAAGCTGTGAATCAGCCAATGTAACAACCACTTGTGCATTTTTTAAATATGGCTTCGTGAAAAGAACTTTCTTTTTACGTTCATCCGTAATAGTGTATCCGTTCCAAATTAGGTCAATCCGTCCACTGCTTAATTCCGCTTCTTTTGTGCTCCAATCAATTGGTTGAAACTTGACCTTTTTCCCCATCTTTTTAGCAGCAGCATTCGCGTAGTCAATGTCAAAACCAACAATTTTATTGTTCTCATCGCGAAAACCCATCGGGGCAAATTTATCATCAATCCCAATCACGAGCGTGTTGTCCTTTGCTCCTGATGATTTAGACGAACATCCTGTAAGGATCGAGAATAGTGCTGCTATTACTAGAATCATAGGTATTAACCGTTTCATAATAGAACTACCACCTTAGCAATTTATTTTAATTCCCTTTAGTACGTTAACGAATTATCACACTGCCATATTATAACGCTATAATATTATTTAATACAATAGCATTATAAATAATATGAAAATTGAAATTCCTTTTAATTGAGGAAATTCCTTGAATAGACTAAAAAACATTCAAATAATCATTTGACCATTTTTTTGAACCAACATATACTAATAATCAAATAGACATTTGAATAATGGGCGGTGAAAAAATGAAGCACGATGATGTATGTGAAGTAACCTGCGTGGATGAAGACAAAGTAAAACGTTTAAAAGGTTCTATTTCACAGCAAGATACTCTGTCTGTATCACAAATATTCAAAGCCTTATCTGATGATACTAGAATTAAAATTGCCTTTGCCTTAAGTGAAGAAGATGAATTATGTGTATGTGACGTGGCAAACATTGTAGGAAGTTCAACGGCTACTGCTTCCCACCATTTACGACTTCTTCGAAATTTAGGATTAGCGAAATATCGAAAAGAGGGCAAATTAGTTTTCTATTCATTGGATGATGATCATGTAAAACAATTGATTAAGACTGCATTTGAACATCAACAGGAGGTGAAATCTCATGAGTAACGCTTTAGAACAAACCAATGAAAAAACCGTTTACCGTGTACAGGGATTCACCTGAGCGGGCTGTGCGACAAAGTTCGAAAAGAACGTACAACACCTGGATGGTGTTGCTAATGCAAGTGTAAATTTCGGTGCTTCTAAACTTACAGTTTATGGTGAAACGACTATAGAGGAAATAGAGAAAGCAGGGGCCTTTGAAAAGATAAAAGTCATACCTGAAAAACAAAAATTTGAAGAGAAAAAAGAGCCGTTTTTGAAAAAACATTCATCTGTTATCGCCTCATTGGTTTTCTTGATCATTGGCTGGATGTCAGGACAAATGTATGGTGAAGAGAGTACCTCATCGATTTTAGCGTTTGGGGCTTCTATTTTAGTAGGCGGTCATCGACTGTTTACGACAGGATTGAAGAACTTATTCCAATTAGAGTTTGATATGAGAACCTTGATGACGATCGCCGTTATTGGAGCAGCAATTATCGGTGAGTGGGGAGAAGGAGCAACGGTTGTCATCCTGTTTGCCATTAGTGAGGTTCTAGAATCCTATTCAATGGATAAAGCCAGACAATCGATACGTTCCCTAATGGATATTGCTCCAAAAGAGGCCTTAATACGAAGAGGTAATCAAGAATTTACAGTAGAAGTGGACGATATTCGGATTGGGGATATTTTAATTGTAAAACCAGGACAAAAAATTGCCATGGATGGAAAAGTAGTTAAAGGATTATCCGCTGTGAATCAAGCTGCGATTACAGGTGAATCTGTTCCAGTTTCGAAAACCATAGATGATGAAGTGTTCGCAGGAACACTAAATGAAGAAGGATTGCTTGAAGTAAAAGTTACTAAACATGTGGACGATACGACTATTGCAAAAATTATTCACCTTGTAGAGGAAGCTCAAGCAGAAAGGGCTCCATCTCAAGCATTTGTCGATCGCTTTGCTAAGTATTATACACCTGTAATCATGTTCATATCGCTGTTAGTGGCCGTACTTCCACCACTTTTATTTGATGGGGACTGGAGCAAATGGGTTTATCAGGGTCTTGCTGTATTAGTGGTTGGTTGTCCTTGTGCTCTTGTCATTTCCACTCCAGTGTCCATAGTTACTGCGATCGGTAATGCTGCACGAAACGGTGTTCTGATCAAAGGTGGGATTCATTTAGAGGAAATGGGAGCCATTAAAGCCATTGCCTTTGACAAAACGGGTACCTTAACAGAAGGAATACCTGTTGTAACGGATTATCTACCTCAACCAAATGCAAATTCGAATGAACTTCTTTCCATTATCGCAGCTTTAGAAAAGGGTTCTCAGCATCCTTTGGCTTCAGCAATCATGAAGAAAGCAGAGTCGGTAAACTTACCTTATCAAGATTTAGTGATTGAAGACTTTACTTCCATTACAGGTAAAGGCATCAAAGGTAGGGTCAGCGGTAAAATGTATTATGTAGGAAGCCCTAATTTATTCGATGAAATCCTATCAAATAAAATTCCATCGAATCTAAAAGCAACCATTTCTGACTTGCAAAATAAAGGTAAAACAGTGATGGTTGCAGGTACTTCAACTGAAATATTGGGACTACTCGCAGTTGCAGACGGAGTGAGAGGGAACAGTAAATCAGTGATACAGAAACTTCACTCATTAGGTATTCAAAAAACCATCATGTTAACGGGTGATAACAAAGGGACCGCCAATGCGATAGGAAAGCAGGTAGGGGTTTCTGATATACAAGCGGATCTTTTACCTCAAGATAAATTAACACTTATTAAAGAACTCAGAACCAAATTTGACCGTGTGGCAATGGTCGGAGACGGTGTAAATGATGCACCAGCTTTAGCTGCATCGACAGTCGGAATAGCGATGGGTGGGGCTGGAACGGATACAGCTATAGAAACAGCTGATATAGCTTTAATGGCAGATGATTTAGGGAAACTACCATTTACGTTAAAACTAAGCAGGAAAGCATTATTTATCATCAAGCAAAATATCACTTTCTCATTAGGAATTAAACTTTTAGCATTATTATTAGTGATTCCAGGTTGGTTAACCCTGTGGATTGCGATATTTGCAGACATGGGAGCAACTCTTATTGTGACTCTTAATGGTTTACGACTTCTCCGAGTAAAAGACAAATAAAATTGGGCTTCCTCAAGTGGGAAGCCTCTTAATGGAAGGGTACAACAAGCAATTGAGCATGCTTGTCATAATAAAATTTAAGTAGGAGAGATCGGAATGGGACATAATCATAGCCATGGTCATAACCATGGTCACAGTCACGGTCATGGACATAGCCATAGTCATGCACCAGCCAACTATGGCTTTGCATTTGGATTTGGGATTATTTTAAATACCATTTTTATTATTGTTGAAATTATATACGGTATCCTAGGGGATTCTTTAGCACTGCTTGCGGATGCAGGACATAACATAAGTGACGTTCTAGGTTTAATTATTGCTTGGATTGCCGTTTGGTTAGGAAAAAAAGCACCTACTAAAAAGCGGACTTATGGATATAAAAGAAGTTCCATCTTAGCTGCGCTATTCAATGCTGTTTTTTTATTAGTAGCAATTGGTGCTATTGCCTGGGAGGCTATCCAACGATTTTCTTCTCCAGAACCAGTTGCTGGAAAAACGGTTATCATCGTAGCAATCATTGGCATTGTGATTAACACTATTACAGCTTTACTTTTTATGTCAGGAAGAAAAAACGATTTAAATATCCGTGGGGCTTTCATGCACATGGCTGCAGATGCATTAGTTTCACTTGGTGTAGTGATCGCAGGGTTTATAATTCTTTGGTCAGGATGGCAATGGCTTGACCCTCTAGTAAGTCTTTTAATTTCCATTGTCATTCTATTTGGAACTTGGGGATTATTAAAGGAATCCATTAACTTATCACTTGATGCCGTACCAGAAGGCATTGATATTAGTAAAATTAAGGATTACTTAAGGGGTTTACCAACGATTTTGGAAATTCATGACCTGCATGTTTGGGGAATGAGTACGACAGAGGCTGCCCTAACCGTTCATATAATTCGATCTGAAATAGATGATAATGATGAGCTGCTTCAAAAATTAACAAAGGAATTGCATGACCAATTCGGCATTGAACATGCCACTATTCAAATTGAAAAAGGAACTTATAGTTGTTCCTTGCAACCTGAAGGTACAATATAACGACTAAGCCAAAACAGCTGTGAAAATCCATTCGGTTCTTTTATGTTAGGATTTAGTTTTTCACTAGCATTCTGTCCGACTATGTTTCTACTATTCTTTGTTACATTAACTTATTGGTCTTTATAACCCTGATACAAAACAAAAAACAACGAATGAGAATCGTTGTTTTTTTGTTTTGTAAGTATTATTAAATAAAGAAGTTTATTACTATTTAGGATTGTTGCATCATTCCCAAATTTACCTATGGCATCCCTTATTTTCTAATAGGACGGAAACTTTACGCAAGGGGATAGATTATTATATGATATTTTGATTGTTTTCAATTGGTTATTTTTTCATTATTGGGTAAAATAACTTGATGATGTTAGAGAGAATTTTCACCCTGGAGGAATCAAATGAAAAAAAGCAGCAATCCACTGGACAAGCGTTTCAAGATCGCTCACAGAGAAGCCCTAATTGGAATTATTCTTGTTTTGATTAATTTTATCTGGTGGTACGGTTTTGCGTATGGGCTTGGTTCGGCCAAAGTAGAACAATATTCGTACATATATGGTTTGCCAGCATGGTTTTTTTACAGCTGTATTCTTGGCTTTATTGTTATGGTTATACTCGTTATTTTTGCCGTAAGAGTTTTATTCAAGGATGTTCCCTTTGAAGTGGAAGAGGGGGAAATCAAGTGAACTGGGCCGTCATTACACCATTACTTATTTTCTTATTGATTATCTTCGCTGTTGGGATGTGGTCAAACAAATTTGTTATTAAATCCAATTCTTTCTTGGAGGAGTACTTTTTAGGGGAACGTCAAATGGGCGGATTCATCCTGGCAATGACGATGGTTGCGACGTATGGAAGTGCCAGCAGCTTTATCGGAGGGCCCGGGGTTGCTTATACGCAAGGATTAGGCTGGGTCCTGCTTGCTATGGCCCAGTTAGCAACCGGTTATTTTACATTAATGGTATTGGGGAAGAAATTTGCGATTATATCCCGTCAGTACAAGGCAATCACCTTAATTGACTTTCTAAAAGAGCGCTATAAAAGTAAAGCGGTTGTGTTATTCTCAGCCGCAAGTATTATCATCTTTCTGTTTTCATCGATGACCGCCCAATGGATTGGCGGAGCACGTTTGGTAGAAAGTTTAACAGGTTTGCCATATACGACTGCTTTATTAATCTTTGCTTTTTCAGTCCTCGTCTTTGTTATTGTAGGCGGCTTTCGTGCGGTTGCGATCACAGACACCATCCAAGGTGTAGTCATGTTTGGGGGAACGTTAATCCTTCTCATTGCAACGATTAAAGCAGGCGGTGGAATTCCGAAGATCATATCAGATTTAGCAGCGGAAAATCCTAATTTAATCAGTCCCTATGGTGCAGAACGTAGTTTAACGCCATCCTTTGTCTCTTCTTTTTGGATTTTAGTAGGAATTGGCGTCGTCGGCTTGCCGCAAATTGCTGTCAGAGCGATGTCTTATAAAAATTCAAAGGCCATGCATAGTGCGATTATTATTGGAACTATTGTCGTCGGTTTTATCATGCTGGGTATGCATCTCATTGGCGTGTTCGCAAGACCGGTTCTGCCAGGTGTGAAAATCGGCGATACTGTTATGCCTTTGTTATCGATGAAAGTACTGCCGCCCTATGCTGCGGGCATCGTTCTCGCTGCACCGATGGCAGCCATCATGTCGACGGTGGACGCTCTATTAATTTTGGTTAGCTCTGCTATTGTAAAAGATGTCTATTTAAATTACATTAAGCCGGATGCAGGGAACGACCTTGTGAAAAAGGTTAGTTTCAGCGTGACGGCGATTATTGGAATTGTAGTCATTCTGTTCTCGTTAAGTCCACCTGATTTAATCGTTTGGTTGAATCTGTTTTCTTTTGGGGGACTCGAGTCGGTCTTTATTTGGCCGGTTATTTTAGGATTATATTGGAGTAAGGGCAATAAATATGGAGCAATCACTTCGATGGTTTTAGGGATGGGGTCTTATATTTTATTAGATCAATTTTATCCAAATGCATTTGGGTTTCATACGGTGGTCCTCCCTATTCTGCTTTCTCTCCTGGGATTCGTGGTAACTAGTTTATTTACACAGCAAAACGAAGGTATAATCAATGTTAGAATGGAAAAATAAGCCAATACGCTTCGGAAGGCAGTTCATGTATCATTTTTGTTGCAATTATGTGCAATAATTTCTAGAATGAATTAACAGAGATTAATGTATGAATGAGGTGTACTCATTGGAAACCGTTATTCGATATTTTTCAGCACTTATTCTTCCAGGGCTGCTGGTCTTGCTTTTTACAAGGGTTACTTACAACCGGGTCATCGGGCTAATTTTAACCGTTGCCCTGATTGCTACTTCTGTATATAAAGGGTATACCAATACATTTATGCTCATTGTAGTGGATGCCTTTTCGTTAACAGCAGGGTTTTGGATGGCTGAAAAAATGAAGCAGAGGGTCATTAATAAGAGTTAATACATTCGAAGTTTTAGTGAGTCTGTCAGGAAACTGGCAGGCTTTTTGTGTTGAAATTTTAAAAAAACGAATATTCGTTCGCATATTATTGGTTTGTTTTTAGGGGAATGTGGTAAAATGTTAATATGAATTTTATGGATACACTTGAAAGCAACCATCCCGGTCCATAACAAGGTACATATGCTGAAAAGTGATTGATATTTCGGGAGGGGGAATATTTGTGAAAGACCAATTTGAATTAGTTTCAAAGTACTCGCCACAAGGGGATCAGCCCGAGGCAATCAGACAATTAGTCGAGGGTATTCGAAACAATAAACGCCAGCAGACGCTGCTTGGCGCTACAGGTACGGGTAAAACATTTACGATTTCCAACGTGATTAAAGAAGTAAATAAACCTACCCTTGTCATCGCCCACAACAAAACACTAGCTGGACAGCTCTACAGTGAGTTTAAAGAATTTTTCCCAAACAACGCAGTCGAGTATTTTGTCAGTTATTATGATTACTTTCAGCCAGAGGCTTACGTCCCACAGACCGATACCTTCATTGAAAAAGATGCTAGTATCAACGATGAAATTGATAAACTGCGGCACTCAGCGACATCTTCCCTATTCGAACGGAAAGATGTGATTGTGATTGCGTCTGTTTCCTGTATTTATGGATTAGGTTCTCCTGAAGAATATAGTGAAATGGTGTTATCGCTCAGAACGGGAATGGAAGTGGAACGCAATCAACTATTGCGCCGATTAGTCGATATCCAATACGACCGAAACGATATCGATTTCAAGCGCGGAACTTTCCGTGTCCGTGGCGATGTTGTTGAGATTTTCCCTGTTTCTCGTGATGAGCACTGCATGCGTGTCGAGTTTTTTGGTGATGAAATTGATCGGATTCGAGAGGTCGATGCATTAACCGGAGAAATCATTGGGGAACGAGAACATGTAGCGATTTTTCCAGCATCCCACTTCGTTACAAGGGAAGAAAAGCTGAAAATTGCGATTGAAAATATTGAAAAAGAACTGGAAGGTCGTCTGGAAGAACTGCGAGATGATAATAAATTGCTCGAAGCACAGCGACTTGAACAGCGCACCCGCTATGACCTGGAAATGATGCGTGAAATGGGTTTTTGCTCTGGGATTGAAAATTACTCGCGCCATTTAACCTTAAGGGATGCGGGCTCGACACCTTATACACTGCTTGATTATTTTCCAAAGGACTTTTTGATGGTGATTGATGAGTCGCATGTTACCTTACCGCAAGTGAGAGGGATGTTTAACGGGGATAAAGCGCGGAAACAAGTGCTTGTTGATCATGGCTTCCGTCTGCCATCGGCGCTTGATAACCGGCCGTTAATGTTTGATGAGTTTGAAAAGCATATCGAGAATATCATTTTTGTTTCGGCTACACCTGGACCATACGAGCTTGAGCATACGCCGGAAATGGTTTCGCAGATTATCCGCCCGACAGGACTTTTGGATCCAACACTTGAGGTCCGTCCAATTGAGGGGCAAATCGATGACTTGATTGGTGAAATTCACGAACGGGTTAGGAAAAATGAACGTGTCCTGGTTACCACTTTGACGAAAAAAATGTCCGAGGACCTAACCGATTATCTAAAGGAAATCGGTATCAAAGTTCAATATTTACATTCGGAGGTTAAGACACTCGAACGAATTGAAATTATCCGAGAACTACGTCTCGGCAAATATGACGTTCTCATCGGAATTAACCTGCTCCGAGAAGGACTGGATATACCAGAGGTTTCGCTCATCGCGATTCTGGATGCCGACAAGGAAGGATTCCTTCGTTCCGAACGGTCGTTAATCCAAACGATTGGCCGTGCCGCCCGGAATGCCCATGGACACGTCATAATGTATGCAGACAAAATCACAAACTCGATGGAATTAGCAATAAGTGAAACGAAACGCCGTCGTGCCATCCAGGAAGAATATAATCGCAAGCATGGAATCACGCCAATGACGATTCAGAAAGATATTCGCGATGTCATCCGTGCCACCCATGCAGCAGAAGATCAGGAAGATTACAAACCAGCGGCATCATTTAGTAAAATGTCGAAGAAAGAAAAAGAAAAACTAATTGCCACGATGGAAAAAGAAATGAAGGTCGAAGCCAAGGCGCTAAATTTTGAACGCGCAGCTGAGCTTCGTGATTTAATATTGGAACTTAAGGCGGAAGGATGACGTTACAATGGCAATGGAAAAACTGATTGTGAAAGGCGCCAGAGCCCACAATTTGAAAAATATAGATGTCACCATTCCGAGAGATAAGCTTGTTGTACTGACGGGACTTTCCGGCTCAGGAAAGTCCTCGCTTGCCTTTGATACGATTTATGCAGAAGGACAAAGGCGCTATGTCGAATCCCTGTCTGCCTATGCGCGGCAATTCCTTGGACAGTTGGATAAACCGGATGTGGATGCGATTGAGGGTCTCTCTCCGGCCATCTCCATCGATCAAAAAACAACAAGCCGGAACCCTCGTTCAACGGTCGGTACGGTGACAGAAATCTATGATTATTTACGGTTATTATTTGCGAGGGTCGGACACCCAACCTGTCCAATTCATGGAATTGAAATTTCCTCGCAAACGATTGAGCAAATGGTCGACCGTATTTTAGAATACCCGGAACGGACCAAAATGCAAATCCTTGCCCCTGTTATTTCAGGCCGTAAAGGATCACATGTGAAGGTGTTCGAGGATATCAAGAAACAAGGATTTGTCCGTGTCCGTGTGGATGGGGAAATGATTGACCTTGGTGATGACATCGAACTTGAAAAAAACAAAAAGCATTCGATTGAGGTTATTATCGACCGGATCGTTGTCAAGGAAGGGGTATCGGCAAGGATTGCCGATTCACTCGAGACAGCGCTGAAACTGGGCGAAGGTAAGGTTATTGTTGACGTTATCGGACAAGAAGAACTGTTATTTAGTGAAAATCATGCCTGTCCGCACTGTGGTTTTTCAATTGGAGAACTAGAACCTCGGATGTTTTCCTTCAACAGTCCGTTTGGCGCCTGCTCAGAATGTGATGGGCTTGGCTCTAAGCTTGAAGTCGATCTCGATCTGGTTATTCCTAATCGTGATTTGACACTAAAAGAGCATGCGATTGCCCCGTGGGAGCCAACAAGTTCTCAATATTATCCGCAGTTGCTTGAGGCCGTATGCAATCATTTCGGTGTGGATATGAATACCCCTGTTAAGGAAATCCCTGAACACTTGTTGGAAAAAGTCCTCTATGGGGGTGGTCGTGAAAAGATTTATTTCCGCTATGAAAATGATTTTGGCCAGATTCGTGAGGGCAATATTGAATTTGAAGGTGTCATCCGAAATGTTGAGCGCCGATACAAAGAGACAAGCTCAGATTACATCCGTGAGCAAATGGAAAAATACATGGGCGAGCAGGCATGTCCAACTTGTAAAGGATATCGTTTAAAAAAGGAAACCTTGGCTGTCCTAATTAATGGACGTCATATTGCCCATGTTACCGACCTTTCGATTGAAGAAGCGAATCAATTTTTTGCAGAATTGAAGCTATCAGAAAAAGAAATGCAAATTGCCAAATTAATTTTCCGTGAAATTAGTGAACGGCTAGGTTTCTTAATTAATGTCGGTCTCGATTATTTAACACTGAGCCGGACAGCTGGTACGCTTTCAGGCGGGGAAGCCCAGCGGATTCGCTTGGCCACACAAATCGGTTCGCGTTTAACGGGTGTCCTATATATCTTGGATGAACCGTCAATCGGACTGCATCAGCGGGATAATGACCGCTTAATCGGAGCATTGCAAAACATGCGGGATATCGGCAACACCTTGATTGTCGTCGAGCATGATGAGGACACCATGCTTGCTGCCGATTATTTGATTGATATCGGCCCAGGTGCCGGGGTGCATGGCGGTGAAATCATCTCGGCTGGTACACCTGCTGAGGTGATGGCTGACCCGAATTCACTGACAGGTCAATATCTATCAGGGAAGAAGTTTATTCCACTGCCACTCGAGCGCCGCAAACCGGATGGACGTTTTATTGAAATCAAGGGTGCTTCTGAAAATAACTTAAAAAATGTCAATGTGAAGCTTCCGCTTGGTATGTTTATTGCAGTAACAGGTGTATCGGGTTCGGGGAAAAGTACCCTTATCAACGAGATTCTCCATAAATCACTTTCACAAAAGCTGCACCGTGCAAAAACAAAACCTGGTGAACATAAAAGCATTAAAGGAATTGAGTATCTAGAAAAAGTCATCGATATCGATCAGTCGCCAATCGGCCGAACACCCCGTTCGAATCCTGCCACCTATACCGGGGTTTTCGATGACGTCCGTGATGTGTTTTCGAACACAAATGAAGCGAAAGTCCGTGGTTATAAAAAGGGCCGCTTCAGCTTTAATGTGAAGGGCGGACGCTGCGAAGCGTGCCGCGGTGATGGGATTATCAAAATTGAAATGCACTTTTTACCCGATGTGTATGTACCTTGCGAAGTCTGCCACGGCAAGCGATATAATCGTGAAACCTTAGAAGTAAAGTACAAAGGAAAAAACATTTCAGATATCCTCGATATGACCGTGGAAGCTGGAGTTGAATTTTTTGAAAATATTCCAAAAATCAGCCGCAAGCTGCAAACCATTTATGATGTTGGCCTCGGATACATTAAATTAGGGCAGCCGGCGACAACTTTATCTGGAGGAGAAGCGCAGCGCGTCAAGCTCGCTTCTGAACTGCACCGTCGCTCGCAAGGGAAATCCTTTTACATTTTAGATGAGCCGACAACAGGTCTTCATGTCGATGACATTTCACGTTTGCTCGTTGTGCTGCAGCGCTTGGTTGATAATGGCGATACTGTGTTAGTGATCGAGCACAATCTCGATGTCATTAAGGCAGCCGATTACCTTGTCGATCTTGGACCTGAGGGCGGCGACAAGGGCGGAACGATTGTGGCAACCGGAACACCTGAAAAGATAGCCGAAGTTCCTGAATCATATACGGGCAAGTACTTAAAACCAATTCTTGAACGTGACCGGTTACGAATGAAACAGGAAATTCAAGATAAGAGTACCATAAAAGCATAGGTAGTATAGAAGAGCCGAAATTCGGAGGGGATGCCTTCTTAATTCGGTTCTTTTTTATAAACTTATTTAGAAGCTGGAGCCGTAAATGTGGGTTTGGCGGAATCATCGCTGGAATCGGCGGAATAAGTTTGAGAGTTCGCGGAATAAATAGTGAGGTGGGCGGAATAAATTCAAAGTTTGGCAGAAATCCGGATCAAGTTGGCAGATTCCAAACCAAAAAGCTGCCTAATTCAAACGCCAACCAAGAAGGCACCCACTTTTTCTAAAAATATACGAAACTTTCTCCTCTCCCATTTCGTAAATAAACGATAAAGGAGTTGGGCTCAAAAATGGAAACGAGAAAGGTTCTTTCAAGCTTGTGCTATTTTAGTATTTTTTTCGCTGGGTTTATTTTTCCGCTGATCGTGTTTATCGCGACGGGAGATGAAGTCACAAAAAGACATGCCAAAAAGTCACTACTATCTCATTTAATTCCACTTATTCCAACACCATTTATTGTTTTCGGTATCTACTATGATTTCGCCACTATTCAAGACAGAGTGCCTGCTTTTACCATTATAAGTATGGTTGTCCTTTTGATTATCTGGCTTGTTGTCGTCATATGGAACATTATCAAAGGCGTAAAGGTCTTAGTTTCTGAATAAGTATAAAGTGAGACAAATTTATGATTCTGGGGTGGAAAAGATGAAAGAAGAAAAAAAGCGGATCTTAAAAATGGTTGAAGAAGGCAAGTTGACCGTTGATGAAGCTGTAACATTGCTTGATGAACTCGAACAGGCCCAGCAGACGATGGAGCAGAAGCAAGAGCAAATAGTGAATGAACTCTCGACAGCTGTGAATTTTGAAGAAACGAAAAAGGAAGACCCCTTACAGGCGAAATACCAATCGACAAAGGAGAAGATTTTTGATTTTGTCGATTCAGCATTAAAAAAAATCAAAGATTTTGATTTTGATTTGAACTTTGGCCAATCCATTGAAATCTCTCATATTTTCCACCAAGGTGATGTCGACCTGACAAATATGGACATTGATGTAGCTAATGGGTCCATAAAGATTGCTGCATGGGACCAGCCGGATGTACGAATTGAGTGCCAGGCGAAGGTATTTAGGGTTGAAAACTCAGACCAAGCGAGGCAGAACTTTTTAAGAGATGTCGTTTTTTCTGTTGAGAATCAGAGATTACGTTTTATGACACAGCAAAAGTGGATGAAAGTTGATTCCGTTATTTATGTGCCAAAATCTGAGTATGAGCGCGTGCGTATTAGGATGTTTAATGGCACAATATTAGGGGAAGAAATGAATGTAGCTGACCTAAGGGTGAAAACCGCAAATGGGAAAATAAACCTTGAACGGATAAAAGGAAAAAAAGCAGAGGTTGAAACAGCGAACGGAAAAATCAAGATTATCAACAGTCAAATTGATGATCTTGAGGCAGAGACCATTCACGGGGGAATCAAACTTGATGGTGATTTCAAAAAAGTTGAAACGCAATCCTTTAATGGAAACATCAGCTATAATGTAAACGGAAATCGCGCAGAAGTAATACAAGTAAAAGCGACCACTGGCGGGATCGACCTATTCGTTCCTGAAGGGTTGCCAGTAAATGGAGAGCTAAAGACCAATCTTGGCGGTTTTAATTTGCACCTAGTCGGTGTGCAGGTACTGGAGGAGAAAAGCGAGATGATTCAGAAATTGCTCCGCTTCCAATCTATTAATCATCCTGATAAAATGGTGAAAATCTATGCTGACACAAAAACTGGTTCCATCGCGATTCATAAATCACAAGATGTATAACTAGGAGAGCCGAAAATGAGATGGCTGATTGGATGTTTAATTAATGCGGTTTTATTTATGGCACTTGCGGGTTATTTTCACGAAAGCTTTCAATTAACTGGATTTAGCGCCGCACTTCAGGCAAGCATTTTATTGTCTATATTAAATGTTTTGGTGCGCCCGCTCCTGGTTTTATTTACTTTGCCAGTAACAGTTTTAACCTTAGGGTTGTTTCTATTTGTCATCAATGCCATTACGCTTGAACTGACGGATTATTTGATGGGTGATGCCTTTGAGATTTCTAGTTTTGGCATGGCATTCTTTTTCGCTCTACTTATGTCACTTGTAAACTTGATTATTCAAAAAACGCTTCTGCAACCATCAAGAAAATCGAAGGATTAATGGGAAGGGTGTTCACCTAATTAATAGGTGTGCACTCTTTTTTTGAAAAAAATATCCAAATCAATTTTTTAGACAGGAAAGTATGGTTATTCATTAAAAAATGCTAAAATGAATGGAAATGGAATTTTTATGTTTTCAAAATTTATTGCTGTCTAGCTCCAGGCGCCATCGGCTCGAGGTCATACGCCAATCCGTCAAGAAGGTTAAAGAGCAACCTTCATGCCGGCTCGTCTTATGCTTGGCTACATAAAGCTAACGCTTTATGTACGCAGTAAGGGAGACTAATTCTCTGGCAACGCTATGCTTGCCATCGAAAAGTCTCCCTATATCGCCGATAGGCAGGCGCCTTACGCTTTTCTAGTAAAGGAGGATGTTTCCATGCCGAAAGTTCGTACCAAAGATATAGTAGAGAAATTTAATCTTGAATTGGTCAGCGGTGAAGAAGGAATTAACCGCCCGATTACTATGAGTGACATCTCCCGTCCAGGAATTGAAATTGCTGGATATTTTGAATTTTATCCCGCGGAACGTATTCAACTCTTAGGAAAAACAGAACTATCATTTTTTGAAATGCTTTCCGAAAACGAACGGATTTCAAGAATGGAACGTTTATGTACCGATATCACTCCAGCGATTATTGTCACCCGAGATATTGAGGTACCCAAAGAGCTGATTGAAGCATCAGAGCGTGAATCAGTTCCTGTTCTACGTGTGGGCATGAAAACGACCCGTTTCTCCAGCCGCCTAACCAATTACTTAGAGAGCAAGCTGGCGCCAACGACGGCTGTCCATGGTGTCTTAGTGGATGTTTATGGGATTGGTGTGTTAATTACAGGAAAAAGCGGTGTTGGTAAAAGTGAAACCGCATTAGAATTAGTCAAGCGCGGTCATCGTCTCATCGCGGACGATTGCGTGGAAATTCGTCAGGAAGACCAGGATACCTTAGTTGGAACGTCTCCGGATTTAATCGAGCATTTACTAGAAATCCGCGGTTTAGGGATTATCAATGTGATGACTCTGTTCGGTGCAGGTGCAGTCCGCAGTAATAAACGCATCACGCTCGTTATGAATTTAGAAATTTGGGACTCCAAAAAACAGTATGACCGTCTTGGTTTGGATGAAGAGACAATGAAAATTATCGACACGGATGTACCTAAGTTAACCATCCCCGTTCGTCCGGGACGAAATCTCGCGGTTATTATTGAAGTAGCGGCCATGAATTTCCGTCTGAAACGAATGGGCGTGAATGCTGCGCAACAATTTACCGAGCGCTTGTCTGATGTCATTGAAGACGGTGACCATGAAGAGATTTAAAGGGGAAGAGGAGATAGACAGATGAACGAAACAATTCAACCGCTAAATCCGATTGCCTTTACACTTGGGCCTATATCGGTGCATTGGTATGGGATTATTATTGGATCAGGTCTGGCACTTGCCTTGTACCTTGCCATAAGGGAAGGTAATCTGCGGGGACTTGATAAAGACACGTTTGCAGATTTAATGCTATGGGCCATTCCGATTGCGATTATTTCGGCCCGAATTTATTACGTTATTTTTGAATGGGATTATTATGTCAAACATCCGGCGGATATCCCGCAAATTTGGAATGGAGGCATCGCCATTCACGGTGCATTAATTGGCTCCGTCCTGACCGCCTATGTGTTTTCCAAAAAACGCGGCCTTTCTTTCTGGAAGATTGCTGACATTGCCGCACCAAGTATTATTCTCGGACAGGCAATTGGCCGCTGGGGTAATTTCATGAACCAGGAAGCCCATGGCGGAGAAGTAACAAGAACCTTCCTAGAAAACTTACACTTGCCTACATTTATTATTGATCAAATGTATATTAACGGAACCTACTATCATCCAACGTTCCTTTATGAATCTCTCTGGGACTTTGCAGGCTTTTTCCTATTAATTTTCTTACGTCGAGTCAATTTCCGGCGCGGGGAACTGTTCCTAACCTATGTGATTTGGTATTCGATCGGCCGCTTTTTTATCGAAGGTTTACGGACCGATAGTTTAATGCTTGGAAGTCTTCGGATGGCGCAAACGATTTCGATTGCATTAGTGATTGGTGCACTAGCCATTCTCATTTATCGTCGAACAAAGCAAATTTCGGGGAGACGTTATTTAGATCAAGAGAATCTCTAACAGGAATTCTTAAAGGAGAGTATGGGGGAAATGCTATTTAATTCATTGAAAAAGGGGTTGCTGGTTGGCTTTAAGACAACATGGACATTGGGAAAAGTTATCTTTCCTGTGACCCTGATCGTGGCCGTACTGCAGTATACACCCGTACTGCCATGGATCATTAAAGTGATTTCCCCGCTTATGAAGCTGATCGGCTTGTCAGGGGATGCGGCCATTCCGCTTGTACTTGGGAATTTTCTCAACCTTTATGCGGCGATTGGAGCAATTTTAACGCTTGATTTTTCGGTAAAAGAAGTGTTTATTTTAGCAGTAATGCTGTCATTTTCACATAATTTATTTATTGAATCAGGCGTTGCCATGAAAGCCGGTGTAAAGCTGTGGATTGTTCTCGTCACAAGACCAGGTCTTGCCTTGCTTTCCGCAGCAGTGATTAATCTTGTCTGGCATGGCGGCGGAGAAACTGCTAAATATGGATTTATTGAGCAGAGTGCTGAACCTGCAGTGGGAGTCGGCGGAATTCTCCTTGAAGCCATTCAAAAAGCAGGGCTGGGTATATTGCAGTTGGCCATGATTGTCATTCCGCTTATGATCGTGATTCAAATCTTAAAAGACTTACAATGGTTAAATAAGTTTTCAAAAACGATGGCTCCGGTTACCAAAACCTTGGGCATGCAGGAGAACACTTCGACCACGATGGCAGCCGGCCTATTGTTCGGCTTAGCCTATGGTGCGGGTGTGATGATTCAGGCAGTTAAAGAAGATGGAGTCAGCAAAAAGGATATTACCTTGGCGTTTATTTTTCTAATGGCCTGCCATGCGGTTGTTGAGGATACGTTAATCTTTATTCCGCTTGGTATTCCGGTATTGCCGTTGTTTCTCATCCGGATCGGGGTTGCAATTGTGTTAACCTTAATTGTCGGTACGATTTGGAAACGCTCGGGGCTTGTGAAAAGAAAGGAAGCAACCTATGACTAACAAAATTACCACGATTCTATTTGATTTAGACGGAACATTAATTGACACGAATGAATTAATTATTACGACCTACCTGCATACACTGGAAAAATACTACCCAAGCAAGTACCAGCGTGAGGATGTGCTGCCATTTCTCGGACCTACGCTGCACGAGGCGTTTGGCAGTATCGACCCTGATCAGGTCGAGGAAATGATTTTGGAATACCGCACCTTTAACATTGCTAATCATGATAGGCTAGTGAAGGAATTTATCGGTGTCTCGGAAACGGTTCGATCCTTAAAAGAAAAAGGGTATAAGCTCGGAGTTGTAACGACGAAACGTCATGATGTGACATTGAAGGGTCTGCGTCTGATGAACCTTGAATCATTTTTTGAGGTAATTGTTGCTTACGAACATGTCAGCAAGACCAAGCCTGATCCAGAACCGATAGTTAAAGCATTAGAACAGCTGGATTCTTCGCCTGAAGAGACGATGATGGTCGGCGATAATTACCACGATATTTTAGCAGGCAAAAATGCTGGGACTGTAACGGCTGGCTGTGCGTGGTCGATTAAAGGTAGAGAGTATATTGCAAAGTACGAACCAGATTATATTCTAGAGAACATGGCCGACTTATTAACCATTCTCGGGGAGTGAAATGAGTGAGAAATACGATCCGCTATCCCGTTGAAGGGGCAAATTCCTTATGGCACGTCTACAAGACTGTGCCTTTTTGGAAGGTTGTCAGAAATTTTATTGTGATCCAACTGGCACGCTATACGCCATTCTTGGGGATGAAGAATTGGCTCTATCGTGTTTTTCTGGGCCTTAAAGTGGGTGAGCAGACCTCCTTTGCCTTAATGGTTATGCTGGATGTCATGTTCCCAGAAAAAATCAGCGTCGGCCGCAATACCGTCATCGGCTATAACACGACCATTCTTGCGCATGAGTATTTAATTAAAGAATACCGGCTGGGTCCGGTAGTTATTGGCAGTGAAGTGATGATCGGTGCAAATTCGACAATACTTCCAGGCGTGACGATTGGTGATGGGGCGATTGTCTCGGCGGGAACTTTAGTTCATAAGGATGTTCCTCCTGGATGTTTTGTTGGTGGAAATCCGATGCGACTTATTTACACGAAAGAAGAACTAGAAAAGCGTTGGGCAGAAGACCCGATTTATAGAAAGTAGATGAACCTGGTCAATTTTGACTAGGTTTTTTTTGATATTTTTAAAATACTTCAAAAAAACAGTTTTTAAGGCACATTTTTGTTCTTGATGCAGAACCTTATAATAGTAGTGCATCTATACGAAAAGATTCAGTCCCGTTTCATAGAATAGGTATCGGCAATTTTTTAATAGTTTACATTTCTATTAAAAATTTGCCGTTTTTTGTCGGGATCTTTTGAAAAGGGGAGGATTACCTTTACATAATCTCGTGGTCTGTGTTCTTAGTAGAAAGAATAATCCAAAGGGATAGGTGATAAAGCATATGAAGAAAAAGAAATATATTAGTAGATTAAGCAAATTGGCTGCCACAGCTTTGATACTTAGTACTATTGTCTCACCCGCATTACCTTATAATGTAAAGGCTGCTTCCGGAAACAAAGCTACTCTACGAATCTTAGAAACTACTGACCTACATTCTAATGTTTTACCATATGATTATTTCAAAGATGCACCAGTTACGAATTATGGATTAGCTAAAACAGCGACATTAATCCAACAAGCTAGAACTGAAGTTGACAACTCCATGCTATTCGATGCGGGTGATACGATTCAAGGAAATCCACTAGCAAGTTATGTAGCAAAAGTAAATAAACTTGGACCAAATGATACCCATCCTATTTACAAGGCAATGAACTATTTAAAATATGATGCGGGTATTGTGGGTAACCATGAATTTAATTATGGTTTAGATTACTTAAAAGATGTTCAGGAAGAAGTACAATTTCCGATTGTAAACGCAAATATCTATGAAGATGATCATGATTCCAACCCTGATAATGATGTAAACTATTTTACTCCATATCAAATTATTGATAAAACGATTAAGGATAGCGCTGGTAATGTATCAACCATTAAGGTTGGGGTCATCGGTTTCGCTCCACCGCAAATCATGCAGTGGGATAAAGATAACCTAACAGGTCATGTCATTACAAAAGATATTGTTGCCCAAGCTAATAAATTTATCCCGCAAATGAAGGCGGATGGAGCAGATGTAATTGTTGCCATAGCACACTCTGGCTGTGATATCGCTGCGGAAGGCCAAGAAGCAGCAGAGAATGCCGTGTACGATTTAACAAAAGTACCTGGCATTGATGCCATGCTGTTCGGACACGCTCACGTAAACTTCCCTGGCGATGCATCATTTAACGGCAAGACTGGAATCGATAACACAAATGGAACAATTAATGGTGTTCAAGCTGTTGAAGCAGGCTTCTGGGGCAATAACCTTGGTGTGCTTGACTTAGCGCTTGTACAGGATCCAAATGGCAAGTGGACTGTTGATAAGGCTAATTCTAAATCGGTTAACCGTGCCGTTACGGCTGATACTGCTTCAGACGCGACAATTGTTAGGGATACACAAGCTATTCATGACCAAACACTTGCGTATGTACGTGGAAAAATCGGTACGACGGAGATTCCAATGCACAGCTTCTTCACACGTGTAATGGATGATGCTTCCACACAAATTGTTAACAATGCGCAAATGGATTACGTGAAAAAAGCGATTGCGAATACAGAATATAAGAATTATCCAGTCTTATCTGCGGCAGCACCGTTTAAGGGCGGCCGCGGCGGTGTAGCTGACTACACAAACATTGCAAAAGGCGATGTAACTATCAAAAGTGCAGCTGATTTGTACTTATTCGATAACACCTTAAAAGCGGTTGAAGTAACAGGTGATCAAGTAAAAAGATGGCTTGAAGAATCAGCTAAACAATTCAATACGATTGATCCTAATAAAGCAGGAAATCAAGATTTACTTGATTACGATTTCCGTCCATACAATTATGATGTCATTGACGGTGTTAAGTATCAAATTGATGTAACCAAGCCAAAAGGAGAGCGCGTTGTTAATTTAACAATGATGGATGGGACACCTGTTCAGATGGACCAAAAATTCATCGTTGCGACGAATAACTACCGTGCGGGTGGAAGCGGCGGTCTAGCTGAATTGAAGAATGCTAAAGTGGTAGTTGATTCTCCATTCGAAAACCGTCAAATTTTAATGGACTATATTTCGACTAAAGGTACAATTAACCCTGTTGCAGACAACAACTGGAAGATCGCACCGGTTGGCGGTATTGCCAAAGTAGTATTCCACTCTGCTCCGGATGCTACGGCATACCTTGGGCAACAACCGGAGGTAAAAGACCTCGGAGCATCAACAACTAAAGCAGGATACGAGTTATTTGAATTAGACCAAAACGTTCATGTTCAATTATTAGGAATCAATGACTTCCACGGTCAATTGGACTATTCCACTAAGGTTTCTGGCCGTGATGTCGGCGGAATTGAATACTTAGCTGCTTACCTAAAACAAAGAGAAGCAACTAACCCCGCTAATACCTTAATGGTACAAGCTGGAGACTTAGTAGGGGCAAGCCGTCCAGTTTCTGCGCTATTACAAGATGAGCCAACCATCCGTTTTATGAACGAAATCGGGATGGACATTGGTACCATCGGTAACCATGAATTTGATGAAGGCGTAACAGAAATGAAGCGTTTAATCAATGGTGGTGCCCATCCAAAAACGGTTGAAAAGTATGGTGAATTTGAAGGAGCCGACTTCCAATATGTTGTTGCCAACGTGGAGGATGAAAAAACAGGCGAATTAATTTTACCTCCATATGCAATCAAAGAAGTGGATGGGGTAAAGATTGGCTTCATCGGTGTCGTTACAACAGAAACACCAAGTATCGTTACGGCAAGCGGTGTCGCAGGCGTTAAATTCACAGATGAAGTTGAAGCAGTCAATAAATATGCGGCTGAGTTAAAAGGCAAAGGTGTAGAATCTATCGTGGTTCTTGCCCATGATCCTGGAACTTCAGCAACAAATGGGGACAATCCAACAGGTAAAGTTGTCGATATGGCCAAAGCAATTGATGATGAAGTTGACGTTATCTATGGTGCCCACGACCATAAGTATTTGAATTCAACAGTTGATGGTAAATTGTTAGTTCAATCCTATTCTTATGGTACAGCTTTTTCTGATGTTGATTTGACCATTGACCCAGTCACACAAGACATTGTCGAGAAACATGCTGAGGTTGCATCCACCTTCAGAGATGCCATTACTCCTGATGCACAAATCAAAGCAGAACTTAATGAATACCAGGCAGATATTGCCCCAATCACAGGCCAAGTAGTTGGGGAAGCGGCTGCTCCGATTTCTCGGACTGCAAATGCAGACGGAGAAACGGCACTTGGTAACCTGATTGCTGATGGAATGAAAGCAGCTACAAACACCGATTTTGCCTTTATGAACGTTGGCGGTATCCGTGATGAAATTAAAAAGGCGGGTCCAATCACTTGGGGCGATCTATTCGCCATCCAGCCATTCGGAAATGATATCGTGACAATGAACCTTACTGGTGAGCAAGTAAGAACATTATTAAATCAACAGTTTGCAGCAGACAGAAACCGTATCATGCAAATTTCAGGCTTAAAGTATACTTGGACCAATAATTTACCGCTTGGGCAAAAGGTGCTCGATATTTACCTGCCAAATGGTTCGAAAATTGATCCAAATAAAGTTTATTCTGTTACGGTTAATAACTTCATGGCTGACGGCGGCGATGGCTTTGTTGTTCTGAAACAAGGAACAGAGCGCGTTACTAGGATGACTGATATAGACGCGTTTATTGATTACGTAAAATCCTTTACCGGATCAATTTCAGCAAAAATTGAAGGTAGAATTATGATTGATAATGTGGCACCTAACGCGCCGCAGGTTGGACAAATCATTGCCCCTGCTAAGAACGTTACAGGAAAAGCAGAGGCTGGTTCAACGGTTAAAGTTTTTGAAGGAGAAACAATGCTAGGCAGTGCGGTAGCTGATAAAAACGGAGTATTCACTATTTCATTTAAATCAGCACAAACACATGGGAAAGTCCTAACCTTCACAGCAACGGATGCAGCTGTGAATACAAGCAACGCTACTTCCGTTACTCTTGTTAAAAGCAATTCAAAGTTTTGGTAAAAAACTAGCGTAGTAATCTGAAGCGCCTCTGAAACTTGTCAGAGGCGCTTCTTTATTATGGTCGAAAAATAAATAGGATGAAATATTGAAGTCTGGTTTTCGCAACCAGGCTTTTTTTGTAGTAAACTTACTATTAAATTACTCTTTCGCGGAATAAATCAGGAAATTGGCGGAATTCATGGTCTTGTTGGCGGAAATCCACTAAAGTTTGGCGGAATCCTATCCAAGTTTGGCGGAAATCCCTCAAACTTTGGCGGGAATCTCCTCCGAGTCAAATCAAATTCCAAAGCTATAGCAATAATTTTCTGAGTTTTGGCGGAATTCAATCAGAGTTTGGCGGAAAACTATCTAGATTTGGTCCATTCCTTCAAAATTTCATTGACGAATAGTTTCACTAAGGGTAAACTAAAAATACTTTAATTCATTATCACATTAGCAGACTAAAGCATTTAGAAAATATGCAATATGCAATATAAAAACAAAGTAATCTAACGATAAAGGATGAGCAGGATGAGTCGCTTGTTTATGTTTGAAAAGCCTTTAGGCATGAGAGACACGCTGCCGGAGTTATATGAAAAGAAACATCGTGTTCGGACCTTAATGGAGGATACGATCAAACTTTGGGGCTGCCAATTTATTGAAACACCTACACTGGAATACTATGAAACCGTTGGAACCGCATCAGCCATTCAGGATGCCCAGCTTTTTAGATTGCTTGACAAAGAGGGGCATACGCTCGTTTTGAGGCCTGACATGACAGCACCGATTGCCAGAGTAGCAGCATCGAAACTATTGCAGGATGACATGCCGCTTCGGTTAGCATACTCTGCGAACGTTTTCCGGGCGCAGCAACGTGAAGGCGGCCGCCCTGCTGAGTTTGAGCAAATCGGTGTAGAATGCTTGAATGACGAAACGGTTTCTTGTGATGGAGAGGTCATATCATTACTTATTTCTTCATTGAAAAAAGCAGGATTATCGGAGTTCCAAGTATCTATCGGCCATATTGGCTTTGCCCAGGAATTATTTTTACAAATCCTCGGCACAGATGAGCGAGCCGATTCGTTAAGAAGATTTCTCTATGAAAAAAATTATGTCGGCTACCGCGAGCATGTGAACTCCCTATCGCTATCATCGATTGATAAGCAAAGACTTCTGCAGTTCCTTGATCTTAGGGGCGGGGTAGAAATAATTGGAACAGCACTCGACCTAATAGAAAATGAAAAAGGCAAGCAAGCTATTTTACAACTAAAGGAATTATGGGATTGTATAAATGATTATGGTGTACAGGATCAAGTCAAATTTGATTTAACCATCGTCAGCCATATGAGCTACTATTCTGGTATTTTATTTGAAGTTTACGCAGGGAATGTTGGCTTTCCAATTGGGAATGGCGGTCGATACAGCTTAATGGAGAAATTTGGAAAAAAAGCAAGTGCAACCGGGTTTGGGGTTCACCTTGATCGGCTTTTAGAGGCACTCGGAAGCTATGATATCGAAAACACAGTGACCTGCATCTTTTTCAGCCAGGAGCAACGAAGAGAAGCCTTTCAATTAGCCGAAAAAATGCATCAACAAGGTAAGAGGACAGTGCTTCAGGATATCAATGGTGTCAAAAATCTGGATGCCTATACAAAGAAATTTGCGGATACTACCTACTTATTAGGAGGGCGTGCCGATGAATAATATACTAACGATTGCGATGCCGAAGGGGCGGATTTTTGAAGAAGCGGCCGAACTGCTTAGAAAAGCTGGTTATCAGCTTCCACCGGAATTCGATGATTCACGAAAATTAATTATAGAGGTTGAAAATGAGGGTCTAAGGTTTATCTTAGCGAAACCGACAGATGTTCCTACCTATGTCGAGCATGGCGTTGCTGATATTGGTATTGCTGGCAAGGATGTATTGCTTGAGGAAGAGCGCGATGTTTACGAACTCCTCGATTTACGTATCAGCGCCTGCTATTTGGCAGTAGCGGGTCTTCCCGGTACGAAAATGAATGATGTTGCACCGAGAGTGGCCACTAAATATCCGAATGTGGCCGAGGCTTATTTTCGTGAGCAGGGGGAGCAGGTCGAGATTATTAAATTAAATGGTTCGATCGAACTGGCCCCAATCATTGGTTTATCAGATCGAATCGTCGATATTGTGTCGACTGGACGGACGATGAGGGAAAACGGTCTCGTCGAGTACGAGAGAATTGTCGATGTAACATCGCGACTGATTGTCAATCCTGTCAGCTATCGGATCAAAGACAATCAGATCGACGATTTAGTGACACGACTTAGTGAAGTAGTTTCAGTGGGGGATTATTAACATGAAAATACTAAAAGTGAGTGAACTGATTTCGATTAAACGTTCGATTGAAGCGGGTACCTCAGAACAGCAGGATGTTGTCAAAAAAATTATTGCGGAGATTCGCACTCGCGGTGACGAAGCGTTAAGAGAGTATACCGAAAAGTTCGACCGTGTGAACTTATCTTCTTTTTCCGTAACAGATAAAGAAATCGAGGCAGCCTATCAGCGGATCGATCAGCATTTTATCTCGATCGTCCAGGAAGCAGCGGAAAATATTCGAGCATTTCATGAAAAGCAGCTCCGGCCATCATGGATGACCACCGAAGAAAATGGAACCGTTCTTGGTCAAAAAATAACGCCGCTTGATTCGGTTGGCGTGTATGTGCCAGGTGGAACGGCTGCCTATCCATCATCCGTCCTAATGAATGTGATTCCGGCAAAAGTGGCTGGTGTGAAACGGATTGTGATGGTGTCACCTCCAGACGACCAAGGTCAATTGCCAGCAGCGGTACTTGTGGCTGCAAAGGAAGCAGGCGTCGAAGAAATCTATAAGGTTGGCGGGGCTCAGGCGATTGCGGCACTCGCCTATGGAACAGAATCGATTCGCTCCGTCGATAAAATTACCGGTCCGGGAAATATCTTTGTGGCGCTGGCAAAACGAGAGGTTTTCGGGGATGTGGACATCGACATGATCGCCGGTCCAAGTGAGATTGCCATTTTGGCAGATGAAACGGCAAGAGCGGACGAATTGGCGGCTGACCTGCTATCACAAGCGGAGCACGACCCGCGGGCCTGCAGTGTTCTCGTGACTCCATCGATAACTCTAGCCGAAGCAGTTGCTTTGGAAGTCGAAAAGCAGCTGGAACTTCTGCCGCGAAAAGACATCGCCGCCCGCTCGATTGCCGACTATGGTGCGATTTACGTAACATCAGATATGGACGAAGCGGTCGAAACCGTAAACCAGTTAGCACCCGAACACTTAGAAGTCATCACAGAAAATGCGATTGAGTTGCTTGGGAAAATTCGTCACGCAGGAGCAATCTTTATTGGTCGTTACAGCTCTGAACCCGTGGGAGACTATTTTGCAGGTCCCAACCATGTCCTGCCGACAAACGGAACCGCTCGCTTTTCCAGTCCACTGAATGTGGACGATTTTCAAAAGAAATCGAGCGTGATTATCTATAGTGAAAAGGCTTTAACCGAGAATGGCGCAAAAATTGCCGAGTTTGCCCGGATGGAAGGGCTCGAGGCCCATGCCAGAGCAGTGGAAATTCGTTTAAAAAATGACGGAAAGTTATAGCTTTCATAAAATAAGGAGGTCCCGTTCGTGGAAAGAATCGCAAGTGTTGAACGAAATACAAATGAAACGCAAATACAATTGAAATTAGAAGTAGATGGTGACGGACAGTCCAATCTTGAAACGGGTGTCCCATTCATGACGCATATGCTTGATTTATTCACAAAGCACGGGCAATTCAACCTTACCGTGGATGCCAAAGGTGATACCGAAGTGGATGACCACCATACAACAGAAGATATTGGCATTTGTTTAGGGCAGGCGCTTCGTGAAGCACTAGGGGACAAGCGCGGCATTAAGCGCTACGGGAATGCCTTTGTACCGATGGATGAAGCTTTGGCACAGGTAGTCGTCGATCTCAGTAATCGTCCGCATCTCGAAATGCGTGCCGAGTTTCCAGGACAAAAAGTTGGCACCTTTGACACCGAGCTTGTTCATGAATTTTTATGGAAGCTGGCATTAGAGGCTCGGATGAATCTTCATGTTATCGTACATTACGGACAAAATACACACCATATGATCGAAGCCGTCTTTAAAGCACTCGGACGTGCCCTAGACGAAGCAACGACCATCGACCCGCGCATCAAAGGCGTGCCATCGACAAAAGGGATGTTATAAAAACCTTGGTGTCAGGCACCATGTGGATGACAAAATTGGTTGGTGTCAGGCACCATGAAAAGGCACCAGGAAAGGGATGTTTTCGATGATTGGCATTGTTGATTATGGGATGGGGAATTTGTTTAGCGTGAGTAAAGCACTTGAGCGACTGGGCGCTGATTATTTCATTTCCGCCAATAAGAAGGAATTGCTTCAAGCTGATGGATTGATTCTTCCTGGGGTTGGTTCCTTTCGTGATGCGATGGAACGCTTGCCAGTGAAGACGATCAAGGAATTTGTGGCAACGGGGAAACCGCTCCTCGGTATCTGCCTTGGGATGCAGCTGTTGTTTGAGCAAAGTGAGGAAAATGGCCCAACGAAAGGTTTAGGATTGTTACCAGGAAGTGTTCGCCGTTTTCCAGGCAGAACACCAGAGGGAGCGACTTACAAGGTTCCTCACATGGGTTGGAACCGGCTTGAATTTGTTAACAACTCACCTCTTTTGAAAAATGTAGAAGAGGATTATGTGTATTTCGTCCATTCCTATTATGTGGATGCAAAAAACAGCGATGTTTTACTGGCAAAGGCGGATTACCACGAACAAGTTTCGGCGGTTGTTGGCAGAGACAATGTGATGGGGATGCAATTTCATCCTGAAAAAAGCAGCAAGCTTGGGATGTCCCTTCTTGATAACTTTTTACAAATGGTGGAGGAAAGGAAGGCAGTCCGATGAGTTTAACAATATATCCGGCAATTGATATGCGTGGCGGCAATTGCGTCCGTCTCCTCCAAGGGGACTATGATCAAGAAACGATTTACGGGAACTCACCGTTTGATATGGCCAAGAGTTTTGCCGCTGACGGCGCAGATTGGATCCACATGGTGGACCTTGACGGGGCAAAGGATGGCAAGCGGGTCAATGACCGGTTTGTGATTGAAGCGGCCAACAAACTTGATGTAAAAATTCAAATTGGCGGCGGGATTCGTTCGGAAGAGGACATCGTTCACTACCTTGAAAATGGGGTGGATCGTGTCATCATTGGAAGCATTGCTGTATCGAATCCGGAGTTTGCAATTGAGATGATTAAGAAATACGGTGGAAAAATTGCGGTTGGCATTGATGCGAAAAATGGCTATGTCGCCACACACGGATGGCTGGATACCTCAGAACTAAAGGCGGTCGATCTTGGCAAGCGCTTTGCAGAAGCAGGTGCTGAGACGTTTATTTTTACCGATATTGCCACTGATGGGACACTTGCAGGTCCTAATATTGCTGCAGTTTGTGAAATGGCAAAAGTGACTGGAAAAAATGTTATTGCCTCTGGCGGAGTAAGCAGTCTTGCAGATTTAAAGGCGATAGCAAAAAACGGGATAAGCGGTGCAATTGTAGGTAAGGCGCTATACGAAAATCGTTTTACCCTGAAGGAAGCATTGGAACTGGCAGTAGTATAACACAGGAGTTTACATAGTATTCCCTGCAAAAAGAGGCATTGGAAGGTGAGAGTATATGACATTAACAAAACGAATCATTCCCTGCCTTGATGTAAAGGACGGTCGAGTGGTAAAAGGCATTCAATTTGTCCAGCTGCGGGACGCGGGGGACCCGGTTGAATTGGCACGATTTTACGATGAGCAAGGTGCAGACGAGCTCGTTTTCCTAGATATCTCAGCATCAGTTGAAGGCAGAAAAACGATGGTGGAAGTAGTCAAGGCTGTCGCTTCCGAGCTGGCGATTCCGTTTACGGTTGGCGGGGGAATCAATGCCTTGGAAGATATGAAGAGAATTCTTCGAGCCGGGGCAGATAAAGTGTCACTGAACACAGCTGCCGTCTTGAATCCGGAGGTCATTAAGGAAGGCGCCAGTTACTTCGGTTCGCAATGTATCGTCGTTGCGATTGATGCAAAATTTGATGAAGAAATCGGGACTTGGCGTGTGTTTACGCACGGCGGCCGGACTCCTACAGACAAACTAGTGGTTGAGTGGGCAAAGGAAGCAGCCGAGCTTGGAGCAGGTGAAATTCTATTAACCAGTATGGACAGTGACGGCGAGAAAAATGGATTTGATCTAGAACTAACGAAAGCAGTTAGTGAAGCCGTTCCGATTCCGGTCATCGCTTCGGGAGGAGCAGGGAATTCGGAACACTTCGAAGAAGCATTTTTAGCAGGAAAGGCAGATGCTGCCCTTGCTGCATCTATCTTTCACTATAAAGAGACATCAGTTCATGAAGTGAAAAGCTATTTACGGGAAAAAGGAGTGACGGTTCGATGAATGTACGGTTTGATGAAAAAGGGTTAGTGCCGGCCATTATCCAGGATGCTGGAACGAAAGAAGTATTAACGCTCGCATATATGAACGAGGAATCACTCGCGAAAACAATTGAAACGGGAGAAACCTGGTTTTTCAGCCGTTCTCGTCAAGAATTATGGCATAAAGGAGCGACAAGCGGCAATACGCAAACGGTTGTCAGCATTAACTATGACTGTGATCAAGATGCATTATTAGTGCTTGTCTATCCCAAAGGTCCTGCCTGCCATACGGGTGCGGTGAGTTGTTTTTCTGAACGGGGCTTTAAGGGGACTTCGAGCTTGGCCGACTATCAGATCCTACAATCGCTTGAAAAAGTGATCGTTGAACGTGAACGTGAGCGTCCAGAAGGGGCATACACAACCTATCTTTTTGAAAAAGGCGTCGATAAGATTTTGAAGAAAGTCGGCGAAGAAGCGGCTGAAGTGATTATCGCTGCTAAAAACCGTGACCCCGAGGAGCTAAGGTGGGAAGCGGCTGATTTGCTTTATCACTTGCAGGTATTACTGGTGGAACAAGGCCTCCCATTCAAAGATATTTTGAGAACATTAGAGGAAAGACACAAGGACCGGTCGTAAAAAGACCGGTTTTTTGCGTTGATTTATAGATAAAGTTAAATTTTTGTATATATCTTAGTCAAAAACCTCAATCCCTTCTCGAACAACTCCATGATGTGGTATACTACCTTAGTTATGTTAAAAATGTGGAGGACTTCATGGGTAAAGACGCGAAAGCAAGAATGCATATGGGAAAATTACTTTCATTTGTTCCTACGGGGGAATATTATTTCACGAAGGGTTTAAAGGCATTCCATCGACGTGATTTTATAAAAGCAAAAAAATATCTTGGGCGAGCGATGCAGCTTGAGCCGGGTGAACCGATGATTATATGCCAGTTGGCGATCGTGTCAACAGAACTTGGCGAGTTTGAAAATTCCAACCGGCTCTTGCACCTCATCCTTGAAGAACTAGATCAAGAAATGGTGGAATGCCATTACTTTTTGGCGAATAATTATGCCCATTTGGGATTTTTTAAAGATGCTTATCACCACGCCAAGCTGTATTTACAGCTAGATCCGGATGGTGATTTTAGCGAAGATACAGAGGATTTGCTTGATGTACTAACATTTGAGTCAGAGGATCTTGAGGATGAACTCTATCCGCAGGATGACCTGATAGTCAAACAAGAACAAGCTCGTGACCTGCTGGAGTCAGGTTACTTTCCAAAAGCAATTGAGCTGTTAAATGATGTGGTCAAAGATTATCCAGAGTACTGGTCGGCTTACAATAACTTGGCACTCGCTTATTTCTATCTAGGCAAAACAGAAAAGGCGGAATCCATCTTAGACGATGTATTGGAGCGAAATCCGGGAAATCTCCATGCTCTTTGTAACAGACTTGTATTTGCTCATTATCAGGGCCAATCAAAGAATGTGGCTGGGTTGAGTGCAACATTGAAGAAAATTCAACCGCTTCTTAGTGAACAGCAATTTAAGCTGGGTGCCTCGTTTGCTTTGGTTGGTGAATATGAACTTGCCTATTTATGGCTGAAAAAATTATATAAACATGGCTTTGATGGCGATGGCCCGTATTATTATTGGCTTTCTTATTCGGCCTATTACACAGGCCATGAAAATTTTGCAAAAAGCATTTGGAAAAAGGTGCTGGACCTTAATCCTGACAAAGAAGGCTCTGAACCATGGAATAAAGAAAACGCATCAGCTAATGGTTTTGAGGACCTTTCCGGATCTATTTTTCAAAAGCTTGAAAGTGACTATGTAGAAGAGCGCTTATTTGCCCTTTTCCTAACGACCGTTTCAAGCAAAAAAGAGGAAATTATCACCTCTAAACGGCTTTTTAAAAACCAAAAATTTACGGCCTTGGAAAAGGATTATATCTCGTTAATCAGATCCGGAAAACCATCCAAAACTTCAGATGCACAAGAAATTGCCGAGCTTTTTTATGAAACCCATCAACCAATTGGCACCATTGAGGCTGGTTTATACCTCATGTGGTTTTCCGTGTATGTCGAGGTTTCCAAAGCTAAGCTTCGTTTGAAAAATAAACGTGCCTGGGCTGGCGCAGTTGAGTATATGTGGCACAAGCTGCGCAGTGAAAAGGTATCCCAGCAGGAAGTTGCTGAGCGCTATGGGATTTCCTCAGCAACGATTGGCAAATATGTAAAAATAGTGAACAACTATTTGAATTAAGCATATTGGTGGACGATAAAACGATTGTTATATACGATTAAGTAAGGGAACAATATACTTAATCGTATTTTTTTTATTACTGTCTAGCTGCAGCGCCTAGGGGCTCGAGGTCATAAGCCAATCCGACGGGAAGGTAAAGAACAACCTTCCCGCCGGCTCGTCTTATGCTTGTCGCCCCTGACCAAGGCGCTTCCGCTTTTCTATTAAGGAGTGACAAAATATGTCTGAAGAAAAAATTTATGACGTCATTATTGCTGGGGCTGGCCCTGCGGGGATGACAGCGGCTGTTTATACATCTCGTGCAAACCTTTCGACACTAATGATTGAGCGCGGGATGCCGGGCGGCCAAATGGCCAATACCGAGGACGTTGAAAATTATCCTGGCTTTGAAAGTATTTTAGGTCCGGATTTATCAACAAAGATGTTCGAGCATGCTAAAAAGTTTGGCGCTGAATACGCTTATGGCGATATTAAGGAAATCATTGATCACGGTGACTATAAAATCGTCGTTGCTGGGTCAAAACAATATAAAGCTTACGCGGTTATCATTACAACGGGTGCAGAGTATAAGAAAATTGGTGTTCCAGGTGAAAAAGAACTGGGCGGCCGCGGTGTATCGTATTGTGCTGTATGTGATGGGGCCTTCTTTAAAGGAAAAGAGCTTTATGTGATTGGCGGCGGGGACTCTGCCGTTGAAGAAGGGGTTTATTTAACCCGTTTCGCTTCCAAAGTAACTATCGTTCATCGCCGTGCTGAGCTTCGTGCTCAAAAAATTCTTCAAGACCGAGCTTTTGCCAATGAGAAAGTGGATTTTATTTGGAATCACACGATTAAGTCGATTAATGACAAAGATGGCAAAGTTGGAAGTGTGACATTGGTTTCCACAGAAAATGGCGAAGAGCAAGTATTACCGGCTGACGGAGTCTTTATTTATATCGGCATGGTGCCATTATCCAAACCATTTACTAGCCTAGGAATTACCAATGAAAATGGTTATATCGAAACAAATGACCGCATGGAAACGAAGGTACCGGGAATTTATGCAGCTGGTGATATTCGGGAAAAAACGTTACGCCAGATTGTGACTGCAACGGGAGATGGCAGTATTGCCGCACAAAGTGCCCAGCATTTTGTTGAGGAGCTTAAAGAAGAATTAAAACAAAAAAGCAGAAGCTAAAAAATCTTCCGTTATTTTTTACAAAACCGTAACTCTGTTTTAATTCTCTTGTAACAGTAGTGAAATATTGTTAGGGTATGATAAAAGCAGTAATTGACCCCCTTTAAAAATATATACCTTTCATGCACAGGCCCGTAGCCTGTGCTATTTTTTTAGTCTGATCTGCACGTAAGTATATTTATAAAAAGTATGTTAGCAATAGTGACAAACTATAATAATAATTATAGAAATATCAAATTTGTATTCATTGTGACTGTATCCTAAAAATAGTATAATAAAAGGAATGAATTTAAAGTTATAGAGGGTTCTTTGGTATTTCGAGTAAACTTTGAAAGGTCCTTTTTCAAAAGGGACAAGCGAATGCTTTTTCGAAGACTGCTAAAAACATGTATGCTTTATTAAGAGGGTGAGTGTTGTGCAGCGTGTCACCAATTGTGTATTGATAAGAGACGAAAAAATATTGCTGCTGCAAAAACCACGCCGTGGCTGGTGGGTTGCTCCTGGTGGGAAAATGGAGCCGGGCGAATCGGTTCGAGACTCTTGCATCAGGGAATATCGTGAAGAAACGGGAATCTATTTGAAAAATCCACAGCTAAAAGGGATTTTTACAATGATTATGAAGGAAAACGACCAGCTTCTTTCCGAGTGGATGATGTTTACGTTTGTAGCAACTGATGCGGACGGCATCGATTTAGACGAATCTGAGGAAGGTAAGCTTGAATGGCAAATGATTGATCAATTGAAAAATTTGCCAATGGCTGCTGGCGATTATCATATTCTTGATTATATGATTCATGGAAAAGGAATTATTTACGGTACTTTTACTTATACAAAAGACTTTCAACTAATCAGTTATCGATTAGATCCAAGCTAACTAATAGGGGGAATTAATAATGAGTACCGGTGCTGCAAGTGACATTCAAATGGTGATTATTACAGGAATGTCTGGTGCAGGAAAAACTGTAGCCATTCAAAGTTTTGAAGATTTAGGTTTCTTTTGTGTCGATAATTTGCCTCCAACATTGCTTCCAAAATTCCTCGAACTTATGAAGGAATCCGGGAATAAGATGAATAAAGTTGCCCTTGTTATGGACCTGCGAGGAAGAGAATTCTTTGATCATCTATTTAAAGCATTGGATGAACTGGCAGAAACTTCATGGGTGGCCCCGAAGATCTTATTTTTAGATGCGGATGATTCAACATTAGTGCGCAGATATAAAGAGACGAGGCGGTCGCATCCGTTAGCACCGACAGGTCTGCCACTTGAAGGAATTACACTTGAGCGTGAACTTCTTGAAGAACTTAAAGGCAGGGCCCAATTAATTTACAATACTTCCCAGATGAAACCGCGGGAACTTCGTGAGAAAATATTAACGGAATTTACGGCGAATAAACAATCACTCTTTACTGTCAATGTCATGTCATTTGGCTTTAAGTATGGAATTCCTATTGATGCGGACCTTGTGTTTGATGTGCGTTTCTTACCAAATCCTCATTATATTGAGCATATGAGACCTAAAACGGGGCTTGATGAGGATGTTTCCGGTTATGTATTAAAGTGGAATGAAACGCATAAGTTTTTGGAAAAAGTAACCGACCTGCTTTCTTTTATGCTGCCTCATTATAAAAGAGAAGGAAAAGCGCAGTTAGTGATTGCAATTGGCTGTACAGGCGGACAGCACCGTTCAGTGACGCTTGCTGAACATCTTGGTAAATTTTTCCAACAAGACTATAAGACATGTATATCCCATCGTGACATTGAGAGGAGAAAGGAAAAAACAACATGAGCATTTACGGACAGCCTCGAATTGTCGTCATTGGCGGGGGAACAGGATTGCCAGTTTTATTGCGTGGATTAAAACAGTTTCCTGTGGATATTACCGCCATTGTGACAGTCGCGGATGACGGCGGCAGTTCAGGACGCTTGCGTGAGGACTTGCATATTCCACCTCCTGGAGATATTCGCAATGTGTTAGCATCCTTATCAGACGTCGAACCGCTCGTTGAAGAAATGTTTCAACATCGGTTTAAAACATCGAATGAGCTTTCCGGACACTCGCTTGGAAATTTAATCTTGGCGGCAATGACCTCAATCACGGGTAATTTTGTTCACGCGATTCAGGAAATGAGTAAGATCTTAAATGTTCATGGTAAAGTCCTGCCTGCAGCAAATCAGAGTGTCGTCCTTCATGCTGAAATGGAAGACGGAACGATTGTCTCAGGGGAATCGAAAATTCCATACTCGGGTAAGAGAATTAAAAAAGTGTTTATGACGCCGGAAAATATTCGTCCCTTACCAGAGACCATTCAAGCCATCCGTCAGGCTGATTTAATCATCATTGGGCCAGGGAGCCTATATACAAGTATTCTGCCAAACCTCCTAGTTCCAAGAATCGGGGAGGAGTTGTGCCGGTCACACGCTAAAAAGGTGTATATTTGTAATTTGATGACCCAGGCTGGGGAAACCCATGGCTTTACTGCGAGTGATCATGTAAAGGCCTTATATGATCATATGAGCTGTGCTTTTATTAATACGATTCTTGTAAATAATGAAGAGATACCACAGGATATTCAGCTACGATATAATGAAGAACTGGCTGACCCTGTTCTATATGATCTGCCGCGCCTTTTTGAATTAGGACTAGAAGTCGTTCATGCAGACATCGCTTATCAGGAAAATGGTGCGCTAAGACATGATCCGAAAAAGGTTGCAAAAATTTTATATAATTTGCTTTTAATTGAAACCAAAAAGCGTTATGAAACGTAAATATAGTACTTACTAAAAACGCTTTGTTTTTTTTAGGGGGGTGAAGGGATGTCTTTCGCTTCGGAAACGAAAAAAGAATTAACTAACTTGGAAGTGAAAACATGCTGCATTCAAGCGGAACTATCCGCTTTAATCCGGATGAATGGTTCCCTTTCATTCTCAAATCGTAAGTTAGTTGTTGATATTCAAACCGAAAATGCTGCGATTGCCAGAAGAATCTACACATTATTAAAAAAGAGTTACGATGTCCAAGTAGAATTGCTTGTTCGGAAAAAGATGCGTCTGAAAAAGAACAACGTCTATATTGTCCGATTATCCCATCAGGCTAAAGAAATTCTCGAGGATACAAAAATTATTGGTGAGGGTTTTACCATCATCCATGATATTTCACCAGAACTTGTAAAAAAGAAATGTTGTAAGCGTTCTTATCTACGCGGTGCATTTCTAGCTGGCGGTTCCGTCAATAACCCGGAAACATCTTCGTATCATTTGGAAATTTTTTCGCTCTATAAAGAACATAATGACTCTTTATGCGAATTGATGAATACATTTGGACTAAATAGCAAAACTCTCGAGCGCAAAAAAGGGTATATCACCTATTTAAAAGAAGCGGAAAAGATTACCGAGTTTTTAAATGTTGCAGGTGCCCATAACGCCCTTCTCCGCTTCGAAGACGTAAGGATTGTTCGAGATATGCGGAATTCAGTCAATCGCCTTGTAAACTGTGAGACCGCCAATCTTAATAAAACGATCGGTGCTTCGATTCGGCAGGTAGAGAATATCCGCTATATTAATGCAACGGTCGGGCTGCAAATTTTACCAGAAAAGTTGAGAGAAATTGCCGAACTCCGTTTGAATTATACCGATGTGACCCTTAAGGAATTGGGGGAAATGGTTTCCGGTGGTGCGATCAGTAAATCAGGGATTAATCATCGCTTGAGAAAAATTGATGCGATTGCTGAGAAATTGCGCGCAGGGGATATGGTTACTCGAGGGTAGATAATCCTTTAGTACAATAACAAGATAACATGTGAAAAACATAACATGTATCGAGTAAAGACTAACCTGAAGATAATAATTATGTACAAAGCTCCAAGAAAAATAGAGTAAAAAACCTAGAGGAGGAATTGTGTAATGTTAGTGAAACAAGTGGAAGTAAAATTAAAAACGGGTCTTCAAGCACGACCTGCGGCTCTTTTTGTTCAGGAAGCCAACCGATTTTCTGCGGATATTTTCCTAGAGAAGGATGGCAAGAAAGTAAATGCAAAGAGCATAATGGGCTTAATGAGCTTGGCTGTTGGTTCAGGTGTCATGATTGATATTGTAGCAGATGGCGATGATGAAGCATCTGCTATTGAAGCGTTAGCTGATTTTATCCAAAAAGAACATTGATCTGAAAGAGGACCGGAGCCAATTGGAACCGGTCTTTTTTGTTTTTAATAAAAAAAACAACCGGCTGGATGCCGATTGCTTCTTTGTACTTATTTGTTTTTATTTTTCTCATCTTCGATTAAATTACGAGTGATGATATGGTCGATCAGACCGTATTCTTTTGCACGTTCTGCTGTCATGAAGTTGTCGCGGTCTGTATCTTTGCTGATTACTTCAAGCGACTGTCCAGTCCGTTCTGCTAAAATTCCATTTAATTTTTCGCGAAGGAAAAGGATACGCTTTGCAGCAATTTCGATTTCAGTTGCTTGTCCTTGTGCACCGCCTAGTGGCTGGTGAATCATGACTTCAGCATTTGGAAGCGCATAACGCTTGCCTTTTTCACCTGCTGCTAGCAAGAATGCACCCATGGATGCAGCCATACCGATACAAATAGTTTGTACCTTTGGTTTGATGAATTGCATTGTATCAAAAATAGCCATACCTGCGGTGATGCTGCCGCCTGGGCTGTTGATATATAAAGAAATATCTTTTTCAGGGTTATCCGCTTCAAGGAATAATAATTGTGCTACAATGCTGTTCGCCACATGGTCATCGATCGCACTACCAAGCATAATAATCCGGTCTTTTAACAGACGGGAATAAATGTCATAAGCACGCTCGCCCCGGTTTGTTTGTTCAATAACTGTAGGGATCAAATTCATTTTTCTTCCTCCTTTGATTGTAAAGATAAAAATAATATGTATAGTTATCATACACTGATGGTCAATAAAGGTCAAACAATACCTCTTTAAAAATGTTCGACAACTTTCCCTAATCCAGCATAACCATTTCTGACTATTTTAAACCAATTCTTTGCTTGCAATGTGAAGGAACCTGGCATATAATATGTAAGTCGCAACAATTTAGCGCTCGTGGTGCAACGGATAGCACGTAAGCCTCCGAAGCTTAAAATGTGAGTTCGATTCTCGCCGAGCGCATCATGAAAGCCTCCTGTTTTTTTAAACAGGGGGTTTTTTATTTTGAAAAAAGGTTCTGATTTTCCAATAAAAGGTTAAATGCACAAAACACTTCCAAAATGGCACAAAACCTTTCAAAAATGACACATAAAACGGAAAATCGGCACAAAACCACCGGAAATCGACACAAAACCAAAACTTCATCCCAAAACCACTTCGCTTTATGCCTCAAAAAGGGTTACTTCCATCCTCGAATATCATTTTTCATTCCCGAAATTCCCTCTATCGTGTAAAATAGAAAACAGGGGGGATACGAATGAACTTGAAGGCCGGTTTATGGCAGCAGCAAACATTAAAATTGGCGATGACACAGGAGCTATCACAGGCCATTGCATTGTTGCAGTACTCTGCCCATGAGTTAACTGCTTTTTTAGAAGATAAGGCACTTGAAAATCCCCTATTGCAGGTTGAAAATGGCAATATCAAGCCAATGAATCCGCTCATTGACCGTAATCGTCGCAAACACCAAAAAGCGGAAAAGGACTGGATTGATCAAATAGCTGACAAACCATTTTCGCTTGAAGATTATTTACTGTCTCAATTAAAAATAACGAACTTATCGGTGGAACAATTAAGTGTGATACGCCATCTTATCCAAAATTTAGATGAAAACGGTTACTTTATGGGAGACCTTAGTGAAATCGCCAAAAACCTAAGGGTAATGGAAGATTCAGTTGAAGAATGCTTGGCCATTATCCAAACACTGGAGCCAGCAGGCATCGGGGCAAGAAACCTTCAAGAGTGCCTATTGATGCAAATATATTATCTAAATCCAGATAACGAACTCGCGCAAAACATAATCGGCGATCATTTCATTCCATTCGCCGAAAAGAAGTGGAAGAAAATTGCTAAAGAACTGAAGGTAACCCTTAAGGATATACAAGATGTTTACGATCAAATTCAAACATTGAATCCTAAGCCTGGGGCCATTTTAGGAAAAGAAGCAACCACGTATATTATCCCAGATGCAATCGTTGAGCAATCAAGCGAGGGACTAACCGTACGGATGTCTGATGAATCGCTGCCAAGGATTAGCCTCAATGAGCAGTATTATCATAAATTCAAAGACCAAGACCAACAGGTAAGCCGCTTTCTACAGGATAAACTCCAAGATTACCAGTGGATCCAAAAAAGCATTGAACAGCGTAAAGAGACGCTGACAAGGGTTGTAGCAAAAATCATTGAAAAACAGGCTTCATTTTTCCAAAAAGGGTCACAATACTTAGTGCCGATGACGATGAAGGAAGTTGCTGGAGAACTTGATATCCATGAATCCACCGTCAGCAGAGCAGTCAGGGAAAAGTATGTGCAAACACCGATTGGGACGTTCGCGTTGAAAACATTTTTTACAAGTACCATACAAACCGTTTCAGATGATGAAAATACATCTTCCACACAGGTAAAGAAGAAAATTGCGACTTTAATAGAAAAAGAGAATAAACAAAAACCGCTATCTGATCAAGAAATTGTCGAACATTTAAAAATAGAGGAAGGTATGGTGGTTTCAAGAAGGACGATCGCGAAGTACCGGGATCAATTGGGAATTCCCTCCTCTTCGAAAAGAAAAAGGTTTGAATGAAAGGAACAAAAACGATGGAGCAAACAACAATCACATTATATACAAGGAAAAGCTGCCCGCTATGTGACAAGGCAAAGTCTACTCTTCTAGAGCTAAACAAAGACTGGGAGTTTGCCTTAGAAGAAATTGATATTGAATCCAGTGATGAATTAACCGAACAATACGGTTTAATGATTCCAGTTGTTTATATTGACGGAGTAGAAGCAGGATTCGGTGTAATTAACAAATTTGACATAAGTAACCGTTTGCATGAAAAAAAAACCAATTTTAATAGTTGAAATAGATTTTCACTCCTGTTACAATAAAAAACGTAGCAGGGGTGATTTTTTTTGAATGTAGTGGGACATAATTTGTCTATGGTGGACATTTTGAGACCAACTACATATAATAAAGGAGCATGAGATTCATGCAGTCATTAATCGATATCCAAAAAAGATTATTACCCGACCTCCTGCAGGTCCTACAGAAGAGATATTCTATCCTAAGGTACATTGGTTTTATGCAGCCGGTAGGAAGACGGAGTTTAGCAGTCAGTCTCGGGTATACCGAAAGAGTCCTTCGTGGTGAAGTTGATTTCCTAAGGGAGCAAGATTTAATTTACACGAATAATGTGGGAATGAGTTTAACACCTGAAGGGAAAAATTTGCTTGAAGACTTGGAAGGCTTTATGCGTGAGTTAAAGGGTATTGATGTGATGGAGTTGGAATTGAAGCACAAGCTGGGCATTAAAAAGGTCATCATTGTACCTGGCAATAGTGATGAATCGCCGATGGTAAAAGGTGAGCTTGGCAAGGCAAGTGCTATTTGCATGAAAAAGCTTCTCAGCGGAAAAAATATCATTGCTGTAACTGGCGGTTCAACGATGGCTGCTGTCGCAGAAAGACTATCACCAGAGCTTACCCAAAAGGAATTACTGTTTGTACCAGCAAGAGGCGGAGTAGGCGAGGATGTTCAAAATCAGGCAAATACGATTTGTTCGATTATGTCCAGAAACACCCAATCCAAACATCGAGTGTTCTATGTTCCTGATCAGGTCAGTACAGATATCTACGAATCGCTTATCAGAGAACCTGACATCCATGAAGTATTAAAACTAATTAAATCAGCTAGCATGGTTCTTCATGGAATTGGAGATGCTATCACAATGGCTGAACGGCGAAAAACCAACCCTGAGATTCTAAGTATGCTTGAAAGCAGCAAGGCTGTGGGTGAAGCTTTTGGTTATTATTTTAATGAACAAGGCGAAATTGTTCACAAGGTATTAACGATTGGCCTGCAGTTAGAAGATCTAGTTGGCATTCCAAATGTCATCGCGGTTGCAGGCGGGACTTCCAAGGCTAAGGCCATCAAGGCATACTTAAAACAAGCACCAGCATCGACGATTTTAATCACAGATGAAGGTGCAGCGAGAAAGTTATTAAAAGGGTAAATCCTTTTTAAAAATAAAAAACATCCTTACCCAATTAAAGGAGGAAATTTATCATGTCAGTAAAAGTTGGTATTAATGGATTTGGACGTATCGGTCGTAACGTATTTCGTGCGGCTTTAGGAAATAGCAATGTGGAAATCGTTGCAATTAATGACTTAACTGATGCAAATATGCTTGCACATCTTCTAAAATATGACACTGTTCACGGGACTCTACAAGAAGATGTTACTGTTGATGGCGAATACCTAGTAGTTGGCGGGCACAAAGTGAAAGTTCTTGCAGAACGCGATCCTGCACAATTAGGCTGGGGCGATCTTGGCGTGGACGTAGTTGTTGAATCAACTGGTCGTTTCACAAAACGTGAAGATGCTGCGAAACATCTTGAAGCAGGCGCTAAAAAAGTAATTATCTCTGCACCAGCATCTAACGAAGATATCACAATCGTTATGGGTGTTAATGAAGACAAATATGATGCAAATAACCACCATGTTATTTCAAACGCTTCTTGTACTACAAACTGTCTTGCTCCGTTTGCAAAAGTATTAAATGATACTTTTGGAATCAAACGCGGTATGATGACAACTATTCACTCATACACAAATGACCAACAGATTCTTGACTTGCCGCACAAAGACTACCGTCGTGCACGTGCAGCAGCTGAAAACATGATTCCAACTTCAACTGGTGCTGCAAAAGCAGTTGCTCTTGTTTTACCAGAGCTTAAGGGTAAATTAAACGGTATGGCTATTCGCGTTCCAACACCGAACGTTTCTGTCGTTGACTTAGTAGCAGAATTAGACAGAGAAGTAACAGCTGATGAAGTTAACTCTGCATTAAAAGCAGCTGCTGAAGGCCCATTAAAAGGTATTCTAGCATACAGCGAACTTCCATTAGTTTCAACTGATTACAACGGAGCTAAAGTTTCTTCGACAATCGATGCATTATCAACAATGGTTCTTGAAGGCAACATGGTAAAAGTATTATCTTGGTACGATAACGAAGTTGGTTACTCTAACCGCGTTGTTGACCTTGTTGACTACCTTGCACAAAAAGGACTTTAATATATTGGAACGGACGATGATTGGTTTTCAATCATAAGAAGTTGATCATTACAAAGGTTTTCCAAAGGGGAGCGGGGAGTATATGCCCCCCTCCCCTTTTTTTACTGATTTTAGATAATTCATTTTCTTCATACCAAACTTTCGGAGGTCCTTTATGAATAAGAAAACTCTCAAAGATGTCGATGTAAAAGGTAAACGCGTATTTTGCCGAGTGGATTTTAACGTTCCTATGCAGGATGGTGAAATTACGGACGACACGCGGATTCGTGCGGCATTGCCAACGATTCAATACTTAGTGGAACAAGGTGCGAAAGTGATTTTAGCCAGCCACTTCGGCCGTCCAAAAGGAAAAGTAGTCGAAGAAATGCGCTTAACTCCAGCCGGTGTCAGACTATCTGAACTGCTTGGTAAAGACGTAAAGAAGGCAGATGAAGCCTATGGTGATTCTGTAAACGCGTTGATTGAAACAATGACGGAAGGCGATGTCCTACTGCTTGAAAATGTCCGTTTCTATCCTGGCGAGGAAAAGAATGATCCTGAGTTGGCGAAATCATTTGCCGAGTTAGCTGATGTTTATGTAAACGATGCATTTGGTGCAGCACACCGTGCCCATGCTTCAACTGAAGGTATTGCTCATATTCTGCCAGCTGTTTCAGGTCTTTTGATGGAAAAAGAACTCGATGTACTTGGTAAAGCACTTTCTAATCCTGAACGCCCATTTACAGCGATTATCGGTGGAGCCAAAGTAAAGGATAAGATTGGTGTTATTGAAAATCTTTTAGAATTAGTCGATAACTTAATTATTGGCGGCGGTCTTGCTTATACATTTGTCAAAGCACAGGGCCATGAAGTGGGTAAATCACTGCTTGAAGCAGACAAAATTGATCTGGCAAAATCGTTTATTGAAAAAGCTAAGGCAAAAGGTGTTAATTTCTATATGCCTGTAGATGCTATCGTTGCAGATGATTTCTCAGCAGACGCTAATTCCAAAGTAGTTGCAATTGAGGAAATTCCTGCTGATTGGGAAGCACTTGACATTGGACCGAAAACAGCCGAGATTTATCGTGACGTCATTCAAAAATCAAAACTAGTCATTTGGAATGGACCAATGGGTGTATTTGAAATTGATAAATTTGCTAACGGCACAAAAGCCGTTGCCGAAGCACTTGCTGAAGCAGAAGGTACATATTCAGTTATTGGCGGCGGAGACTCAGCAGCAGCTGTTGAAAAATTCAATTTAGCAGACAAAATGAGCCACATCTCCACAGGAGGCGGCGCTTCCCTTGAATTTATGGAAGGTAAAGCACTGCCAGGAGTCGTAGCTTTAAACGATAAATAATTTTTTTAGAAAGAAAGTATAAGTTTTTGAACGAAGAATACTATCTAGCTCCAGCACCGAGTGTCTAGTGGACTTCGCTCTTCTTCCTACGATAAGTCAACATCGGATCGCAGTCGCTCTCCGTGTTTCTTTATCTCAGTCGAAGCGCTCCAGTCCATACGCCGCTAAACGGGCGCTTGCGCTTTAATTATGAAAGGATGTGCCAGTATGCGTAAACCAATCATTGCAGGTAACTGGAAAATGAACAAAACACTTGCTGAAGCAAAAACCTTTGCAGAGGAAGTAAAAGGACTTGTACCTGCTCCAGAAAAAATGGAATCCGTTATTTGTGCGCCTGCTTTATTTTTACAAAGTCTTGTCGAAGTCACACAAGGCAGCAATGTGAAAATTGGAGCTCAAAACATGCACTTTGAAGAAAGCGGAGCATTTACAGGTGAAATCAGCCCGAAAGCACTTGCTGACCTTGAAGTTCAATATATTATTATCGGACACTCAGAACGCCGGGAAATGTTCAATGAAACAGATGAATCTGTAAACAAGAAAGCTCTCGCAGCCTTTAAATATAATTTAACTCCGATCGTATGCTGTGGTGAAACACTAGAACAGCGTGAAAAAGGTGAAACGAACCAATTAGTTGGAGACCAAGTTGCGAAAGCATTAACTGGTTTAACAGATGATCAAGTGAAGCAAACGGTTATTGCCTACGAACCGATTTGGGCGATTGGAACTGGTAAATCTTCCACTTCAGCCGATGCAAATGAAGTTTGTGCCCATATCCGTCAAGTAGTTGCACAACAATTCTCACAAGACGTTGCCGATGCGGTAAGAATTCAATATGGCGGCAGTGTCAAACCAGAAAATATTAAAGAATACATGGCACAACCAGATATTGATGGTGCATTAGTAGGCGGAGCCAGCCTTGAAGCACAATCCTTCTTACAATTACTGGAGGCAGGCAGCTATGAGTAAATCTCCAGTTGCTCTCATCATCCTTGATGGTTTTGGATGCAGAGGCGAAACAAAAGGGAATGCGGTCGCACAATCGAAAAAACCTAATTTTGATCGGTTTTGGAGCGAGTATCCACATTCTCATTTAACAGCTTCAGGTGAGGCAGTCGGTCTTCCAGAAGGTCAAATGGGTAACTCAGAGGTTGGTCACTTGAACATTGGTGCCGGTCGAATTGTTTACCAAAGCTTAACACGAGTGAATATTGCCATTCGTGAAGGTGAATTTGAAAAAAATGAAACCTTTACAGGTGCTATGGAGCACGTGAAGAAAAATGGAACAGCCCTTCATTTATTCGGTTTATTGTCAGACGGCGGTGTTCACAGCCATATTCAACATATGTTTGCTCTGCTGAAACTGGCAAAAGAAGAAGGCGTCGAAAAGGTATACGTGCATGCATTCCTTGACGGCCGCGATGTCGGTCAGAAAACAGCAGCTAAATTTATTCAACAGACACTGGATAAAATGAAGGAATACGGTGTGGGTGAATTTGCTACGATTTCAGGGAGATACTACTCTATGGACCGTGATAAGCGCTGGGAGCGTGTCGAGAAATCTTACCGTTCCATGGTCTACGGTGATGGCCCTACCTATACGAATCCATTAGAAGTGGTTGAGGATTCTTATTCTCATGGAATTTTTGACGAATTCGTCATCCCATCTGTCATCACAAAAGAAGATGGCCAGCCGGTTGCAACGATTAAGGACAATGATGCTGTTATTTTCTATAACTTCCGTCCGGACCGGGCAATTCAGATATCTAATACATTTACAAATGAAGACTTCCGCTCCTTTGACCGTGGGCCGAAGCATCCGAAAGATTTATTCTTCGTGTGCTTAACCCACTTCAGTGAATCAGTGGATGGCTATGTCGCCTTTAAACCGACGAACTTAGACAACACCATTGGTGAAGTCTTATCGCAAAATAATATGAAGCAATTAAGAATTGCCGAAACCGAGAAATACCCGCATGTCACGTTCTTTATGAGCGGCGGACGTGAAGAAAAGTTCCCTGGTGAAGAGCGGATCTTAATCAACTCTCCGAAGGTGGCTACCTATGATCTTCAACCTGAAATGAGTGCTTACGAAGTGACTGACGCACTCCTAAAAGAAATTCAGGCGGACAAGTTTGATGCTATTTTACTTAATTTCGCGAATCCAGACATGGTGGGGCATTCAGGCATGCTTGAGCCAACGATTAAAGCGATTGAAACCGTCGATGAATGTTTAGGAAAAATCGTTGATTTAATTCTTGAAAAAGGCGGATCTGTGATTATCACTGCTGACCATGGGAATGCTGATGAAGTGATCACACCTGAAGGCGAGCCAATGACAGCACATACGACAAATCCAGTGCCGGTAATTGTGACAAAACAAGGAATTCAATTGCGAGATGGCGGTATCCTTGGGGATTTGGCGCCAACTATGTTAGACTTATTAGGTCTTGAAAAGCCAGCCGAAATGACTGGGACATCATTAATAAAGTAAACGAAAAAACAATTTTATTTTTAAGGAGAGATTTTTAAATGCCATTTATTGCAGACGTATACGCTCGTGAAGTATTAGATTCCCGTGGTAACCCTACTGTTGAGGTTGAAGTATTTACTGAATCAGGTGCGTTTGGACGCGCGATGGTTCCAAGTGGAGCTTCTACTGGTGAATATGAAGCCGTCGAACTACGTGACGGAGACAAAGAACGTTACCTTGGTAAAGGTGTACTAAAGGCAGTGGACAACGTAAACGAAATTATCGCTCCACATCTTGTTGGCGAAGAATTCAGCGTTCTTGACCAAGTTTCTGTTGACCAAGCTTTAATCGAACTTGATGGAACAGAAAATAAAGGTAAACTAGGCGCCAACGCAATCCTAGGTGTATCCATGGCGGTTGCTCATGCAGCAGCTAATTACTTAGACATTCCTTTATATCAATACCTTGGCGGATTCAATTCTAAGCAGCTTCCAGTGCCAATGATGAACATCGTTAACGGCGGAGAGCATGCTGATAACAACGTAGATATTCAAGAATTCATGATTATGCCTGTTGGTGCTCCAAACTTTAAAGAAGCACTTCGTATGGGTGCAGAAATTTTTCATACGTTAAAGTCTGTTCTTAAAGGCAAAGGCCTTAACACTGCTGTTGGTGACGAAGGCGGTTTTGCTCCAAACCTAGGATCAAACGAAGAAGCTCTTCAAACCATTGTTGAAGCAATCGAAAAAGCTGGCTACAAGCCAGGTGAAGAAGTTATGCTTGCTATGGATGCAGCATCTTCTGAGTTTTACAACAAGGAAGATGGAAAATACCATCTTGCTGGCGAAGGTGTTGTGAAGACTTCTGCAGAAATGGTTGATTGGTACGAAGAACTTTCATCTAAATACCCAATCGTTTCAATCGAAGACGGTTTAGATGAAAATGACTGGGAAGGTCACAAGCTATTAACTGAACGCCTTGGTAAAAAAGTTCAATTAGTTGGTGATGATTTATTTGTTACCAATACACGTAAACTTGCAGAAGGTATTGAAAAAGGAATCGGTAACTCCATCCTGATCAAAGTTAACCAAATTGGTACCCTTACTGAAACATTTGATGCGATTGAAATGGCAAAACGTGCTGGGTACACAGCTGTTATCTCCCACCGTTCTGGTGAAACAGAAGACAACACCATTGCTGACATCGCTGTTGCTACAAATGCTGGTCAAATCAAGACTGGTGCGCCATCTCGTACTGACCGTGTGGCTAAATACAACCAATTGCTTCGCATTGAAGACCAATTAGGTGAAACAGCTCAATACTTAGGGAAGAAAACATTCTATAACCTAAGCAAATAATTTTTCACGATATCAAAGGCGCACATTTTCGGATGTGTGCCTTTTTAATCATTCCATAAGACACAATAACGACTATTGTTTTAAGAGAGGAAATATGATAGATTTAATATACTGTGAATTGTACGTCTAACAGGAGGTGGCCTTTATGCATACATTAGTTGTAATCTTATTAGTAATTGTAAGTATCGGACTTATTGGTGTTGTTATACTTCAATCAGGTAAAAGCGCTGGATTATCAGGTGCCATTTCAGGTGGTGCTGAATCACTATTCGGCAAGCAAAAAGCAAGAGGACTTGACTTGATTCTACATCGTATTACGATTGTATTAGCAGTATTATTTATCCTGCTTTCTATCGCAGTAACTTACTTTAAAATCTAATTATTTACACTCAAACCTGGCCTCAAGCGCCAGGTTTTTTGTTTGTTTCATAAAAACATAAGCGTTTTTCTGGAATGTTCACCATAGCTTTGTTAAAACTAAACTAAATGAATTGATATTAAGGGAGTTTTTATCATGAAGGTTGCTACACCTAAGCCATTTACTTTCAAAGGAGGAAAAAGAGCTATACTCCTCTTACATGGCTTTACCGGAAATTCAGCGGATGTTCGCATGCTAGGACGTTTTTTAGAAAAAAAAGGCTACACTTGTCATGCACCACACTACAAAGGTCATGGAGTTCCACCCGAAGAGCTTGTTCACACAGGACCAACGGATTGGTGGCAGGATGTGATAAATGGATATGAGTTTTTAAAAAATCAAGGTCACTCAGAAATAGCCGTGGCGGGATTATCACTGGGTGGCGTATTTTCCTTGAAATTGGGTTACACTGTACCTATAAAAGCCATTATACCGATGTGCGCACCGATGCATATAAAAAGTGAAGAGGTCATGTACGAAGGAATTCTCGATTATGCCCGTGAATTTAAAAAACGTGAAGGAAAAACAGACGAGCAAATCGAAATGGAAATGAATGAGTTTAAGAAAACACCAATGAAAACGTTAAAGGCCTTACAGGCATTAATCGCTGATGTGCGTGAAAATGTGGATATGATTTATGCGCCCACGTTTGTCGTTCAGGCACGTCATGACAAAATGATAAACACAGAAAGTGCCAACATTATTTACAATGAAATCGAATCAGTTGTGAAGGAACTGAAATGGTATGAAGAATCCGGTCATGTGATCACGCTCGACAAAGAACGGGAACAATTGCATGAGGATGTCTATGCCTTTTTAGAAAAGCTCGACTGGCGCGATTAACAAAGCACCCACAAAGGAGGATTAGTTTGGAAGATAATATACAAAAGCATATTGATAAGGTTTTACAATATATGAAGGATGAAGCATACAAACCATTAACCGTGCAGGAACTTGAAACTGCCTTTGGCATCCAGGATTCTAGTGATTTTAAGGAGTTTGTGAAAGCACTCGTGCAAATGGAGGAAAAGGGCTTAGTTGTCAGAACACGGAGCAACCGTTACGGACTTCCGGAGAAAATGAACTTAATCCGCGGAAAGCTCATCGGTCATGCGAAAGGATTTGCCTTTGTCGCACCAGATGAGCCAGGAATGGATGATATTTTTATCCCGCCAAATGAAACGAACACGGCCATGCATGGTGATATCGTTTTAGCGCGTGTTTCCACTGAAAGCGCAGGGCAGCGCCGGGAAGGAAGTATTATCCGCATCATTGAACGCGGTGTGCAGCAAATTGTCGGAACGTATGTAGAAAGCAAAAGCTTTGGCTTTGTGATTCCGGATGATAAAAAATTTGCGAGTGATATTTTTATTCCAAAGGCAGCGTCCAAAGGGGCAGTCGAGGGACATAAAGTTGTTGTTAAGCTGGTTACGTATCCAGAAGGGCGAAAAAGTGCAGAGGGCGAAGTCATTACCATTCTCGGACACAAAAACGACCCGGGCGTGGACATCCTATCAGTCATACATAAGCACGGCTTACCAATGGCCTTCCCAGACGAGGTGTTAAAACAAGCCAACGAGGTGCCTGACACCATTGATGAAAGTGAATTGGCCAATCGCCGCGATCTTCGAAATGAAACGATTGTCACGATTGACGGGGCTGATGCTAAAGACCTTGATGATGCGGTAACTGTGACAAGGCTTGAGAACGGCAACTATAAGCTTGGCGTCCATATCGCAGACGTCAGCTATTATGTAAAAGAAGGCACGCCAATTGACTTGGAAGCGGAAGAACGGGCTACGAGTGTGTATTTAGTCGACCGAGTTATCCCGATGATTCCCCATCGTTTATCGAATGGAATCTGTTCCTTAAATCCGAAGGTAGACCGGTTGGTACTATCCTGCGAAATGGAAATTACCTCAGAGGGCGCCGTTGTTTCGCATGAGATTTTTCAAAGTGTGATTAAAACAACGGAGCGAATGACCTATCATGCTGTAAATATGATTCTTGCTGAACATGATGAAGAAACGCGAGCTAGATACGAACCGCTTGTACCCATGTTCGAAATGATGGAAGAGTTGGCTGCTATCTTACGAAACAAACGGATGAAGCGGGGAGCGATCGACTTTGATTTTAAGGAATCAAAGGTTCTGGTCGATGAGGAAGGAAAACCAACCGATGTCGTGCTTCGTGAGCGCTCGGTGGCTGAACGATTAATTGAAGAGTTTATGCTTGCCGCCAATGAAACCGTGGCGGAGCACTTTCACTGGATGGAAGTTCCGTTTATTTACCGTATTCACGAGGATCCGAAGGAGGATAAACTGCGTAGATTTTTCGAGTTTATCACCAATTTCGGCTACATTGTAAAAGGGACAGCAAATGATGTCCACCCTAAGGCGCTTCAAGAGATTATTGAAGAGGTTCAAGGAAAGCCTGAGGAAATGGTTGTTTCGAAGGTTATGCTTCGTTCGATGCAGCAGGCCAAATATGATCCAGAAAGTCTTGGACATTTTGGTTTATCAACTGAGTTCTATACCCATTTCACTTCGCCGATTCGCCGATATCCGGATACAATTGTTCATCGTTTAATCCGGACCTACTTAATCGAAGGAAAGCTTGATTCAACCACTCAGGAAAAATGGAATGCTCGCTTACCTGAAATTGCGGATCATTCTTCAAAAATGGAGCGACGCTCTGTGGATGCCGAGCGAGAAACGGACGATTTGAAGAAAGCAGAGTACATGGAGGACAAGATTGGCGAGGAGTATGACGGCATTATCAGCTCTGTCACCAATTTTGGAATGTTTGTGGAGCTGCCAAATACGATTGAAGGCCTCGTCCATGTCAGCTATATGACGGATGATTACTATCGTTACGATGAGCGCCACCTTGCAATGATTGGCGAACGAACCGGAAATGTGTTCCGGATTGGCGATGAAATTACCATTCGAGTAGTAAAAGTCAATAAAGAAGAACGGGCGATTGATTTTGAAATTGTGGGCATGAAGGGTACACCGCGTCGCGAACGATCGGAAACGCCAAAGGTTTTCAGTACGGGCAGCGATACTAAGAAGGCGCGGAGGAATAAACAGCAAGGCGGCGGCGGTCGTGGTCAAGGCGGCAATTCCAATGCCAAGTCTGAAGGCGGCAGCAGTCAAGGTAATAAAGCGAAGAAGAAACGTAAATTTTATGATAATGTGCCAAAAAACAAAAGTACGAAGCGTAAAAATAAATGACAGCGTTGAGGGAGCCTTCCATGTGGGGCTCTCTTTCAATTGTAGTAGCTTCTATATTCTGCTAAAATAAATTTTAAGACGAGGTGAGAAAAATGCCAAAAGGTGAAGGAAAAGTGGTTGCCCAAAACAAAAAGGCTTACCATGACTATTTTATTGAAGAAACCTACGAAGCTGGAATTGTCTTGCAGGGAACAGAAATCAAATCGATTCGGGCCGGAAAAGTAAATCTAAAGGATTCCTATGCACGGATCCAAAATGGAGAAGCCATTCTATTCGGGATGCACGTCAGCCCCTATGAGCAAGGAAATCGTTTTAACCATGACCCATTAAGAACACGGACACTGCTATTACATAAACGTGAAATTAGTAAGTTAATTGGTGAAACAAAGGAAGCAGGTTATTCGCTTGTTCCATTAAAACTCTATTTGAAAAATGGTTTTTGCAAAGTGTTAATTGGGCTCGCAAAAGGTAAGAAGAATTATGATAAGCGTGAATCCTTAAAGCAAAAAGAAGCGAAGCGTGAAATCGAACGGGCCTTCCGTGATCGTCAGAAGATGTAATCTGAATCGTCGGTTGCTTAATTGGAAAATATTTTACAGATACTTACAATTGAAAAATCCCTACAGTGTGTTATAATAAGTTTGTCGCCAAGAGAGCGACAGTAACATTTGCTCAAAGAACATTGTTGAGCTTCCTAACGTCTACAGCTTTAATCTTTAACTAGATTGCAGCTCCTTTTATCATGGGGACGCTACGGATTCGACAGGGGTAGTTTGAGCTTAGGTCGCGAGTCGAGGGGATCGGCCTCGTTAAAACGTCAAAGCCATAACTGGCAAAACTAACAACAACCTCGCTTTCGCAGCTTAATACTGCATAGCGGTTCCTCCCTCCATTGCCCATGTGGTAGGGTAAGGGACTCACTCTAAGTGGGCTACGCCGGATTCCACCGCCTGAGGATGAAGGAAGAGAACAACCAGGCTAGCTGACCGGACGCCGGTCGATAGGCAGAAGAATCAGCGAAACACCAATATATCGACTACACTCGTAGAAGCTTAAGTGGCGATATCTTTGGACGTGGGTTCGACTCCCACCGTCTCCACTACATAGTGGAAAGAAAGGCCAGCAGAGATGCTGGTCTTTTTTTATATCTGAAAAAAGCTATCCTTTCTTTCATTCAAAATGAAAAGGAAGGATAGCTTTTGTCTTATGCGGACTTCATTTTAGTGATTGATGTTGTTCATATTCATATTTGCATTCATGTTCATATTGTTAGTTTGCGGCATTCCTTGTGCAGGAGCGAAAGCATTAAGCAATTGATTCATATCCTGCTCGGCAAGCTGAGGTACTTGATAGTAATGATGTTTATTTTGATAAATTGAGATTTCATAGGCCATTTCAATGCAATTCGGAACAGAGGCAGCTAGCACACGACGGACAACTGGATTCGTAACTTCTAAAGCTGCCATAGTCTTCATGGATGCACCTGATTTTACACATCCAAGCATCATGCTGGAAATACATTCATCAGTAAGCTCAGAAACGGATTGTAACGGCTTTTTCGGCTGGGCTGGTTTTAGCCCATAAACAAAGTCATTTCCTTGGTTCATTTTATAGCTTTGGGTTCGTTTTGAAGGATCTTGTCCCGATTTGAAACATTCTAAAGTAATGTTATATTCATCCTGCATAAATTGATATTGGCGATCCAGAATATCAAGTAATTCTGGGTCTTTTACATGTTGGCGTAACATCATGTATTGGTCTAATGTCCCTATTGCTCCTGATAGTACCTCATGGACATCGAACACTTCATGGCCGCCGTGATTTAATTGTTGAGGTATATTCCCTGTATGCATGTTTTGGTGCATTTGTCCCTGTTGGTTTTGCATCATTTTTTATCTCCTCCTTAAGGTTTGGCATAAACATATTTATTATGTTTCAAGCAAGAAGAGTTATGCTCATAAATACTGTCAATGAGTGCTCATTTGATTGTTAAAATACGGAAACTAATTACAGCTAAATAGGTATTAAAAGCGTATACTAGCGTAAATAATGACTGTAATTCAATAGCATGACTAAAGCCTTAACAAAAGTTGAGGTTTTTTTCATGCTTTTTAAAGCAGCAAAAACAGCAGTGGTTCTTCATGATGGATAATATTTATACAAAAATAAAGAATTGTGTAAATTTTACCCATTAAGAAAAATTTAAGCTTTGTAAATGATAGGATAAAACGTTTGTTTGATCGGAATTATATGAATTTTCAATCTTGGCACAATAATTGCATTATGGTTATAGTGTAAAATCTTTTACCTAGGGGGAATTCAAGGTGCACACAATTGGCTTTTATAAAAATCCAACTCAGATTATGTTTGGTTTAGGAGTAACGGACCAACTTCGAAAAATTATCGATGAACAAAATTTTAAAAACGTTCTTATTATCACAGATAAAGGACTTGTTAAGACGGGCCTAATATATCAAATTACAAGGCAATTAGATAATATCAATTATTCTATCTATGATCAAACACAGCCTAATCCAACTGTAACCAACTGTAATGATGCAGTTAAGCTACTTCATGAGATTGATGCTGATGCGGTTATAGCGATGGGCGGTGGAAGTTCAATTGACGTTGCAAAAGCTGTGTGTCTGCTGGCCACAAATGGTGGATCCATTGTTGAATATGAAGGAATTGATACGTGTGACAATGAACTTTTGCCATTAATCGTAATACCAACAACTGCAGGAACTGCAAGTGAAGTCACAACTTTTACCGTTATCACTGATGAAGTAAGACAATACAAGCTAACGGTAGGTGGAATAAAGCTTGCACCGAAATGGGCGTTAGTCGATCCGCTTGTTACTTTAACACTGCCAAAGCATATTACCGCATCGACTGGACTTGACGCATTGGTTCATGCAATTGAATCGTATACGTCTAAAATGGCTAACTCAATTACGAAAGCGCTTGCAAGGGAAGCGATTCGAAAAATCAGTGAAAACTTGAGGCAAGCTGTTTACAATGGTGACAATATCGTAGCTAGAGAAAATATGCTTATGGGAAGTTTACTAGCCGGATTAGCATTTAACAATACGCGTTTAGGAAATTGTCATGCCTTAAGTCATCCAGTAAGTGCAATTTATGGTGTTGCACATGGGGTAGCTAATTCGATTTTAATTCCCCACATTATGGAATTTAACTCATTGGCCGTACCGGAACTGTTTAGCGATATTGCGGATGATATGGGGGAAAATCTTGAGGGATTAACGTTAATGGAAAGAGCAGAAGCTGCAGTAAATGCTGTTAAAAAACTTTCAAGGGATATTGGAATCCCAACTACTTTCGCAGAATTCCAAATTGATGAGTCTCAATTAGATCGGATGGTAAAGGACGCTATGTTAAGTGGAAATATCGCGGTAAATCCAAGAACTACTACATATGAAGATGTTATCGAACTGTATCGAAAGTCAATTGGGGGTGTATTAGTTGAGGTTATTTAATTTAATCGGTAAAACAGCACTGGTTACAGGAGGTGGACGAGGAATAGGTAAAACGATTGCACTGGCGCTCGCAGAAGCAGGAGCAAACGTAGCTGTTATAAGTAGAACAGAAAGTGAACTTAAAGAAACAGCAGAGACGATTAGGAATTTTTCTGGAAATGCATATTATGCGGCTGTAGATGCACGAAATTCAGAGGAAATCAGATCCTACGTTAAAGAAATCGTTCATCATGAAGGGAAAATAGATATTTTAGTGAATGCGGCTGGCACAAATGTACGCTCTTCGTTTTTGGAAGTAACCGAAGAAGATTGGGATTTTGTGATGGATATCAACCTAAAAACAGCCCTACTTACCACACAGGCAGTTATTCCTTACATGAAGGAACAAAAATATGGAAAAATCATCAATATCGCTTCACTGACAAGTGAAATAGCTTTTCCTAACATGTCCGCATACGCGGCTAGTAAGGGGGGGATTTCCCAATTAACAAAGGCAATGGCGGTAGAGTTTGCGGAAGATGGAATTTTAGTTAATGCAATTGGGCCAGGCTATTTCAAGACAGAAATGACAAAAGTTATTTTTGAAGACGAGAAAAAGGTAGAGTGGATGAAATCTCGTATTCCTCTAAAAAGAACCGGTGAACTAGAGGATCTAAAAGGAGCAGCCATCTTCCTAGCTTCAAGTGCATCAGATTATATAACCGGTCAAACAATTTATGTCGATGGCGGATGGCTAATCAGTTAAAAAATTAAGGGGGGACAATTTATGAAAAAGATTTTATCTCTAATAATGATATGTTTTCTATTGCTATTATCTGCCTGTAGTGGATCCAATCAGGCTAGTGGAGATGATAAAAGCAGCAAGGTGTTAAAAATTGGTGCTGTATTTCCAATGTCTGGAGGTTTAGCACTGCTAGGTGAAGAAAGCTATCGCGGAGTGGAGCTTGCAATTGAACAAAGAAATAAAAATGGCGGTGTAGCCGGTGGTAAAAAAGTCGAGCTCGTTAAAGGGGACGCACCTGACGCTGATGCTGCACAGTCGGAAGCAAACCGCTTAATAAACAAGGAAAATATTAAGACCATTGTTGGTTCTTATTCATCTGGTATCGCACAGGCAGCCAGTGAAGTAACTGAGAGGAACGGAGTCTTGTTTTGGGAGTATGGTGCCGTTGCTGATTCGATTACGGACCGAGGTTATAAATATGTGTTACGTACGAATCCGCCAGCATCCTATCTATCAAAAAAACACATTGAATTTATCAAAAATTATTTGGCAGGAAAACTTGGGAAGTCCTTAGGTGATCTTAAAGTAGCGATTGCTCATGAAGATTCATCTTATGGAACAACCATTGCAGATGAAGCAGTAAAGTTAGCCAAAAAAGAAGGCATTAACATTGTAACAGTCCAGCCATATAGTGCTTCATCAAACGACTTAAGCTCAGTCGTCCTAAACCTAAAGAAAGCTCAACCTGATGTTCTTATAGAAGTATCTTATCTAAATGATGGAATTCTATTGCAGCGACAAAGTCAAGAATTAGGATTAAAAGTTCCAGTTATTGTTGGCTCTGGTGGAGGTCATGATATGGCTGACTATATTGAGGGTGTTGGTGACAGTGGGAATGGAATCTTTGATGTCGCCTTTCCACAATACCAAATTAACCATGAATTCACTCCGGGAATGGAAGATTTCGTTAAGTTATACAAAGCAAAATATGGTGAAGAGCCGCGATCTGGGCACTCTCTTGTACATTTTATGGGAACGAATGTCCTTCTTGATCTGATTGATAAAGTTGGAGAGATTGATCCTGATAAATTACGTGCTGCAGCAATGAAATATAAAGTAGACCCTGGTAAAACCGTGACTGGCTGGGGTGTTAAATTCGATTCTAAAACGGGTCAAAACACGCTGAGCGAACCATATGTTCATCAGTGGGTTAACGGAAAACTTTTAGCTGTATGGCCAGAAAAAGTGGCGGTGCAGGAACCACAACTTAACCCAAATAAATAACTATTTTAAAGGTGGTATTCCATGAAGAAAATTGTAAGCGTTATAATGGTGAGTTTTCTTTTCCTTTTATCAGCTTGCTCGGGTGGAGCGAGTGGTGATGGTAAAGGTAGTGGTAAATCGGAAACAATAAAAGTTGGTGCTCTATACCCTTTATCAGGTGGCTTAGCGCTTCTTGGTGAAGAGAGTTTTCGTGGTGCCGAGCTTGCAGTTGAAGAAGCAAATAAAAATGGCGGTATTGCAGGCGGGAAAAAAATTAAATTAGTTAAGGGTGACGCTGTTGATGCAGATGCTGCTCAAGCAGAGGCGAATCGTTTAATTAATCAAGAAAACATAAAGTCGATTATCGGATCGTATTCCAGCTCCATCTCTTTTGCTGCCAGTGAAGTTGCTGAAAGAAGCGGTGTCTTGTATTGGGAGCTTGGGGCCGTATCTGATTCCATTACAGACAGAAATTACAAATATGTCCTACGGACTAATCCGCCTGCCTCTAATTTCTCTAAGGTGCATATTGATTTTATTAAAAATGTGGTAACAAAAAAACTAGGGAAAAGTTTAGAAGATATTAAGGTTGCTATTGCCCATGAAGATTCTTCCTATGGGACAACCATTGCAGATGAAGCTACTAAGCTTGCAAAAAAAGAAGGAATTAATGTTGTAGCAAACCAAGGATACAGCGCAGGTACTAATGATTTAAGTTCAGTCATTTTGAATATTAAAAAGGCCGCACCAGACGTAATCATTGCCGTTTCATACTTAAACGATTCCATTCTTCTTGCTAGACAAAGTGAAGAATTGGGACTAAAGGTTCCAGTATTTATTGGTTCCGGAGGTGGTCATACAATGAGTGACTTTAAAGATGCGATGGGAGAAAAAGCCAATGGGATATTTGATATTGACTTCCCACAATACCAAATTAATCGCGAAGTTACGCCTGGAATTGAACAATTTATCAAGCTGTACAAAGAAAAGTATGGTCAAGAGCCACGTTCTGGACATTCTTTAACAAACTATATGGGAATGAAAGTCGTACTCGATACAATGGATAAAGTTGGCGAAGTTGACCCGGATAAATTAAAAGAAGAAGCTTTGAAATACACAGCTAAAGTAGGTTCAACCGTTACTGGCTGGGGAGTAGAGTTCGATAAGAAAAGCGGACAAAATAAGTTGAGCCAACCATACGTTCATGAGTGGATCAATGGTGAACTTAAGACGGTTTGGCCGGAAAATGTTGCTGTAGAAGAACCCCAAATTGGAAATCAATAAAGTAATAGTTTTACAAAAAGGTAGCTAAAAGGATAACCCAGGAATAAGTGCTTGACACCAGCGGAAAATAAATAGTAGAACCAAGACCAGTCTAATCTGCCATTAGAAACTGCTAACGGGTGCTGGGCACTTATGGGTAAACCCATTTTAAAATGAAACAGCGAGGTGTAAATATGACATTAGTTCAAACACTTATCTCGGGTCTATTGTTAGGTGGTATATATTCTTTAATCAGCATGGGCTTAAATTTAATTCTTGGAGTCGTAAGAATCGTTAACTTTGCGCATGGTGAACTGCTAATGATTGCCATGTATATAAGTTTCCTATTTTATTCGACGTTGGGTTTAGATCCATATGTTTCTGCCATTCTAGTAATCATCTGTCTTTTCTTGCTGGGTGTCATAACGCAGAGAATTATGATTCAGCCAATTTTGGATACACCTGCTTCAACGAAAATATTTGCAACATTAGGATTATCGATTACACTTCAAAATCTTGCTTTAATGACTTTAAGTGCGAATCATTTTTCAGTTAAAACAAGTTATCAGACACAAGTTATAAATATAGGAGAATTTGCTATTAGCGTTCCTAGACTAATTGCATTCGGAGTTGCCGTAGCAGTAGCTGTATTTTTATATCTATTCTTGCAAAAGACGATGACTGGAAAAGCCATCCGAGCGGTTGCTATGCAAAGACAAGCAGCATTTTTGATGGGGATTAACGTCAAAAGAATTTATCTTTTAGCTTTCGGAATCGGTTCAGGTTTGGTAGGTCTTGCAGGTGCTATGCTCATGCCAATTTACTCGGTCTATCCAACAATTGGAACATCCTTCGTACTTATTGCGTTCGTTGTCGTTGTATTAGGTGGTATGGGGAGCATGTTCGGTGCATTCTTCGGCGGGTTAATAATAGGAGTAGTAGAAGCGCTTTCCGGTGTTGTGTTTGACCCAGGTCTCAAGGAAGCAATATACTTTGTCATTTTCATATTGGTATTACTAGTACGTCCAGCAGGAATTTTTAGTCTTGGTAAAGGAGCAGAGGAGGTAGGATTGAAATGATGCAGCTATTATCAAAACAAAAATTTCTTATTTTCTTCGGGATTTTTCTATTAGTAACTCCGTTTGTTGTTCAAAATAAATTCTATTTAAATATTTTCATTCTTATTTTATTGTATGCGACAATTGCTGGAGCATGGAATATTCTAGGCGGGTACGGTGGTCAATTATCACTCGGCCATGCGATCTTTTTTGGATTAGGGGCTTACTCCTCATCGCTTTTATATCTTAAATTTGGTGTTAGTCCGTGGTTAGGATTTATCATTGCAGCAGTGATTTCCATAGTGATTGGTGTCTTAATCGGATGGCCTGCTTTCAGATTAAAAGGAACATATTTTACTTTAACAACTATTGCATTTGCAGAGGTTATCCGCCACTTGACATTATATTTCAAAAACGTAACAAATGGAGCAATCGGTGTAAACATTCGTTTTGATCCAGGTATAAAAAATCTTATTTTTAGAGAATACAGCGCCTACTATTTTCTTGTGTTAGTATTGTTTGTCATTAGTATAGCAATTGCTATTTGGGTTGATAAAACAAAGGTTGGATATTACTTGAAGGCCATTCGTGAAGACGAAGATGGTGCTGAAACGCTTGGTATTAATGTAACGAAATATAAAATGATCGCCATGGCTATCAGTGCTGGAATGACGGGAGTTGCGGGTGTGTTTTACGCACAGTATATGTTGTTCTTTGAACCAATTTCTGTTTTCAACTTAAACTTTTCCATTGAAATTGCTTTGATAGCAATTATCGGCGGAGTAGGAACTGTTTACGGGCCAGCTTTAGGAGCTTTTATCATCATCCCATTAAATGAGCTTTTACGTTCTACATTCCCGTCCTTAAGTGGAATGAATTATTTAATATATGGGATTGTATTAATTTTAATCGTGTCGTTTTTGCCGAATGGATTACTTCCAATCCTTAAACGCATTCCTCACAAATTAAAAAACTTAAATAAGAAAAACATCAAAGTAGTGGAGGGTGAAAAAGTTGATTATTCAAGTTAAAGAACTCTCAAAACATTTTGGTGGGTTAAAAGCGGTAAAAAATGTTTCTTTTGATGTAAATGAAAACGAAATTGTCGGGATCATTGGGCCAAACGGGGCTGGTAAAACGACATTGTTTAACCTGATTTCTGGATCACTCGGAGTAACATCTGGAAAAGTAATATTCAATAATGAAGATATTACTAGCCAAAAACCCTACGTTATTTGCAAAAAAGGTATTGGCAGAACCTATCAAATTGTTAAGCCATTTGGCAATATTTCTGTACTTGAAAATGTGATGGTTGGAGCTTTTAACAAAGCATCCAACACAAGAGAAGCAAGAGAATATAGTATGGAAATCTTGAAAAAAGTTGGTTTAGACAAAAAGAAAGACCAAGTTGGAAAAAGCTTAACCATCGCTGATAAGAAGCGTCTTGAAGTAGCGAAAGCACTGGCAACCCAGCCAACGGTGTTACTCTTGGATGAAGTTATGGCTGGTTTGAATCCAAGTGAAGTGAAGGAAATAATGCCAATGATCAAGGGACTAAGAGACAGTGGAATTACGATTATTCTTATTGAGCATATAATGGAAGTCGTCATGAATGTTTGTGATCGGATTGTCGTAGTGCATCATGGTGAGAAAATAGCCGAGGGTACTCCAAAAGAAATCGCAAACAATCCAGAAGTAATTAAAGCTTATCTTGGGGAGGAATTGAGCTTTGCTTAACTTACAAAACGTAAACTTATTCTACGGCGAAATTCAAGCCTTATGGAATCTTTCAATGGAAATTCATGAAGGTCAAATTGCTGCATTACTAGGGGCGAACGCGGCTGGAAAGTCTAGCACAATCAATGCTATTTCTGGAATAGAAAAAATTTCGAGTGGTGAAATTACATTTTTCGGCAAAGAGATTCACAAAATGAGCCCGCATGAAATTGTTGAAGAAGGGGTCATCCAGGTACCAGAAGGAAGAAAGCTTTTTAATTATATGTCCATTCAAGAAAATTTGGAATTAGGGTCTTATTCCAAACGGGCGAAAAAAGATTTCAAAAAAAACCTCCGCTTCGTGTATGAATTGTTTCCAGTTTTAGAAGAAAGAAAAAATCAAATGGCCGGAGACTTGAGTGGCGGACAACAGCAAATGGTTGCTATTGCCAGGGGATTAATGGCTAATCCTAAACTTTTAATTATTGATGAGCTATCGCTCGGATTAGCACCGATTTTGGTTCAACAGTTATTAAAGGATTTAATTAATATAAGAAATAAGGGAATTACAATTCTTTTAGTGGAGCAAAATGTACAGCAATCATTGGCTATAGCTAGTGATGCATATGTATTAGAAAATGGGAGATTGTCGTTATTTGGAAAATCTGCAGATTTAATTAATGATCCACATCTGAAAAAAGCTTACCTTGGAATGTAGGGGTGTCATGTATGAGAGTGGCCATGAAAACAGAAAATGCTGGCGAAATTATCCTTCAAGAAAAAGAATTACCAAGTCTCTGCAGTAATGAAGTGTTAATTAAAGTAGAGTACTGCGGGGTGTGCGGCAGCGATCTTCATGCATATAAGCATTCAAAAGGCTATGAGTTTGTACATAAACCCATTATTTTAGGCCATGAATTTTCAGGTGTTGTCGTTGACTGCTTTGATGCCTCCTTAGAACACTTAAAGGGAAAACGTGTCATCGTGGAATCAATGAATTATTGCGGCCTCTGTGAAAACTGCCTAAAAGGGCGGAAATCTATCTGCGCTCAGAATAAAGTCATAGGTCTTCATTACGATGGCGGCATGGCACAATATGTTAAAACAAATGTGCAATATGTAAAAGAAGTTCCAGAGGATTTACCGCTTCATTTAGCAGCGTTAAGCGAGCCAATGGCAATTGCAGTCCATGCTGTACGTCAAGCTGAAGAAATAGCGAAATCTGATTCAATTCTCGTTCAAGGTCCAGGAATAATTGGGTTTTTTGTAAGTTTAATACTCGCCCAGAAAGGTGCGAAAGTTTATTTGTCGGGTCTAAAGCGTGATTATGAAAGCAGATTGTCAAAATGCCAATCATTTGGAGTCACCTCACATATTGTTGAATCAGGGAATTTGGAAGAAAAGGTAGACATCGTTTTCGAATGCTCCGGATCCAGTGCTGCGGTAAGGTCAGGATTCGGTAGTTTAAAAAAAGGGGGAAAAGCCATTTTTGTTGCTTTGTACGAACATGAAACGACCCTCTTTTTAACGGAATTAGTAAGAAATGAGGTACTCATCAATACAAGCTATGGTTGTAATCCCGAAGACTATAATGAAGCATTTGAAGTTTTAAATTCATTATCAGAGAAGTTAATGGATATAATGACCATTTATCCTTTGACAGATGTATCACAGGCTTTTGAAGATGGTCTTAATCAAGTTGTCCTCAAGCCGGTACTGGCAATAAGTTAATGAAGGGGGTAGTTATATGACTATTGAACAACAATTGGATACAACACTCGAACTTTTACGCAGTCATACTTCTATAAGAGACTATAAAAAGGAAGGCCTGCCTTTGGGAATGCTAGAAAAATTGTTGGTTTCGGCGCAACATGCTGCATCCTCTCATTTTGTTCAAGCATATTCAGTTATTAATATTACAGACCCAGAGAAAAAGGAAGCTATTGCATCACTTTCAAATAATAGAAGGCAAATCGAATCAGCACCTGTTTTGTTATTATTCTGTGCAGACTTGAAACGCTTGGAATATGCATGTGAAAAACAAGGAACAAGCATACAAAATGAAATTCTTGAAAATTTCCTTGTCGCAGTCATTGATACAGCGCTATTTGCTCAAAATTTTGTTGTTGCTGCAGAATCTCAAAACTATGGCATTTGCTATATTGGAGGGGTCCGAAATAACCCTGAAGAAATTAGTAAAGTTGTTGGTTTACCAGATAAAACAATTCCTTTATTCGGTATGACAGTTGGAATCCCGAATGAAACTCAATTGGTTAAGCCACGTTTACCAGTAGAAGCTATCCTTCATGAAAATCTATATAACGAAGAAAAATATCATTTGGTTTTGGAACAATATGACTCTCAGTTAAAAGAATACTACAGAAGTCGTCTGACAAACCAAAAAGAGGCAAATTGGACAGAATCAATGAGTGATTTTTTATCCACTCCCAGAAGAAAACATATGAAAGACTTTGTGAATTCAAAAGGCTTTCAATTAAAATAACCTTTCTGAAAAATCGAGGTATGTAAAATGAAAAAAAATAAAATAGCTTTAGTTACGGGTGGCGGGGCAGGTATCGGACGAGCGATTGCACTAAGATTAGCTAATGATGGCTTTGATGTAGCTCTGAATGACATTAGTGAGGTATCTATTAAACATGTAGCTTCAGAGATTGAAAAGTTAGGACAAAGAGCCTTCCCTGTTGTCGCAGATGTCAGCAATAGAGAACAAGTTTTTTCGATGGTTGATCAAGTGGTAGAACATTTTGGACGTCTTGATGTCATGGTTTCAAATGCTGGCATTGTCCAAGTAAAGCCATTGCTTGAAATTACAGAAGAAGATATGGAAAGAATTTTTCGTATCAATGTGTTCGGAACGATGTTTTGCATGCAAGCAGCAGCAAAAGTGATGATCAAACAAAATGGCGGAAAAATTATCAATGCAAGCAGTACTTCCGGAAAAAGAGGTGTAGAATTTCTGGGTCACTATTGTGCGACAAAATTTTCTGTCATCGGTCTGACTCAAACTGCCGCAAAAGAACTTGCAAATCACGGAATTACGGTTAATGCATATTGTCCAGGTATTGTAGGAACAGGAATGTGGGAAGAAATTGATCGTAAAATGAGTGAATATATGAATGTGCCTTTAGGAGAAACGTTGAAAAATAAAATTAATGGAATTCCTTTAGGGAGAATTGAAGAACCGACAGATGTTGCAAACTATGTTTCATTTCTGGCATCTGAGGATTCAAATTATATGACAGGACAAGCGGTAGTAATTGATGGCGGGATGGTATTTTCCTAAAAGTTAATTTTTTATCAAATTAAGAATGGGAGGAATTACAATGTTACAAGCTACAAAACTATTATCTTTGATTGACTTAGAGAATATTAAATTATTCATTAACGGTGAGTGGAAAAGGGCAAGTAACGGTTCTACATTTTCAGTGAAAAATCCAAACACCGGTAATGTTGTTGCTGAGGTTCCAAGAGGTGCAAGAGAAGAAACGAAAGCCGCTATTGAAGCTGCAAATGTAGCATTTCCAAAATGGTCTAAGCTTACAGCAAATGAAAGAGCGGATTATTTATTAAAAGTACGTGATTTAATGCTGGAGCACGAAGCTGAACTAGCAACTATTATGAGTATGGAAATGGGTAAAGCCTACTCAGAAGCATGTGGAGAAGTGAAATATGCTGCTAGCTTCTTATCGTGGTATGCAGAAGAAGGCCGCCGTATATATGGAGAAACGGTTCCAGCTTCCTCTCCAAATAAAAGATTGTTTGTTGTGAAGCAACCAGTTGGTGTAATTGCTGCCATTACCCCTTGGAATTTCCCGTTAGCCATGATGACTCGAAAGCTAGGACCTGCTTTGGCTGCCGGTTGTACCGGAATTGTTAAACCTGCAAGCCAGTCACCGCTTTCAGCCCTAGCTTTTGCTAGCCTTGTTGAAAAAGCTGGTATTCCAAGTGGGGTAGTAAATATTGTGGCAGGTGCTACAAGAGAAATATCTGATGAAATCTTTGAAAACCCAGTAGTTAAAAAAATTTCATTTACAGGATCTACTGAAGTGGGTAAAAAATTAGTGGAAAAATCCGCAGAACAATTGAAGAAGCTTTCTTTAGAGCTTGGCGGACATGCACCTTTCATCGTCTTCGAAGATGCAGATTTAGAAAAAGCAGCTGAGGGAGCAGTAGCTAGTAAATTCAGAAATGCAGGTCAAACATGTGTTTGTGCAAATCGGATTTATGTTCACGAAAATATTAAAGATGAGTTTTCAAAGCTGTTTGTTGAAAAAGTTCAGGCGTTAAAAGTGGGTAATAGCTTGGATCAAACTGTACAAATTGGACCACTAGTAAGTAAAGATGGTCTAGATAAAGTGCAAGAGCATGTTGAAGATGCTAAATCAAAAGGTGCGGAAGTTTTGATTGGCGGTAAAGTTACAGGGGATCCAAACGGTTTTTATTACGAACCGACTATTCTTGCTAATGTTACAAAAGATATGATTATCATGACAGAGGAAACATTCGGTCCAGTTGCACCTATCACAGCTTTTAATAATGATGAAGAAGTGATATTCGAAGCGAACAATACAGAGTACGGATTAGCCGCTTATCTTTACACATCAAACATTCAACGTGCAGTTACTGTTTCTGAAGCATTAAACTTTGGTGTGATTGGACTTAATGATGCTGTTCCTGGCGTACCTCAAGCTCCATTTGGCGGGATGAATCACAGTGGATATGGCCGTGAGGGCGGTCACCAGGGAATTAGAGATTACCTAGAAGAGAAGTTTATTTCTTTAGGACTATAAGAGTTGAAAAAAGGGCCTTCTGAAAATGTAATATGACTTTTTCAGAAGGACAATGTTAACCTCAAAATAAATTAAACAAATAAAGACATAATCATCCTTTTAACCCAAGTGACAACATGTTAGCCGCAAAAAATTACTAACTAATAAGCGAGTGGATCAGAATGAAAGCACTTATGAAAACGGAGCCTGGTTTCGGAAATTTAAATATACTTGATATTCCTGAACCAGTTTGTGATGCAACAGGAATTAAAATAAGAGTGCGTTATTCCGGAATCTGTGGAACCGATATGCATATTTATCATGATAGTTATAAGAGCTATCCTCCTGTTGTGATTGGACACGAATTTTCAGGAGAAGTCGTCGAATCTGGAAAAAATGTTAAAAACATTAATCCAGGGGATATTGTTATGGTGCTTCCTTCAATTGCTTGGACATGCAAGAACTGCATGTACTGTAAACAAGGCTATTATATGTTTTGTTCTGAACGGAGAAGTCTCGGCAGCGGAGTAAATGGAAGTTTCTCAAAATATGTAGTTGTAAACGAAGAAATGGTATATAAGGTACCGTCTACCATTTCATTACAAGAGGCCGCTCTTGCAGAACCATTAGCATGTGCTGTGCAGGCTATCGAAGAATTGACGGAGATTAACGCAGGTGATTGGGTCTTACTTTCGGGCCCAGGACCAATCGGACTAATTTCTTTAAGTTTACTACTGAGTAAAGGCTGCAATGTGATCGTTACCGGAACAAGTCAGGATATTACAAGACTGAACATTGCTAAAAAACTTGGAGCACATACAACGGTTGATGTTTTTACCGAAGATCTGCATGAAATTATAGAAAAGTTGACGGATGGCGTAGGTGTAGATATTGCTGTGGAATGTTCTGGTGCCCCATCGGCAGTAAACAATTCCATTAAAGTATTAAAGAAAATGGGGAAATATATCCAGATTGGAATTATAGGAAGTAATGTAGAAATGGATATGGACTCCATTTTGTATAAACAAATTCAATTGTACGGATCCTTTGCTCACTCCATGAAAACTTGGGAAAAGGTAAAGAAAATCTTATCGACGAATACGATTGATTTAAAGCCAATTATTACTGATGTTATTCCACTAAGTGAATGGGAAAGAGCTTTTGAAATCATCGAATCAAGAGAATGTGGAAAAGTGTTATTGTATTACGATTATGAAGAATAAAAGAATTTATCATCATATATCGAAAAAGTAAAACAGTTCAAATGTGAAGGGGGTTTCCCTTATGGAGACGAGCACAGTAGGTAGCATACAAAAGCTGGGGAAAGAAAAATTGAAGGAATTATTATATCAAATGATTCTAATTCGTGACTTTGAGGAAGCGGTTGAAAAACAGTTTATGCAAGGGAAAATTCACGGAACGATGCATCTTTGTATCGGACAAGAGCCCACCGCAGTTGGTGCATGTGCGGTGTTGACAATTCAAGATAAAATTACGAGCACACATCGTGGACATGGACATTGTATTGCAAAGGGATCGGAAGTTAAATACATGATGGCTGAGCTATTGGGTAAAGAAACAGGGTACTGTAAAGGAAAAGGCGGATCCATGCATATTGCAGATTTAGAAATAGGAAATATTGGGGCGAATGGTATTGTTGCAGGTGGGCTGCCAATTGGTTGTGGTGCGGCATTAACTTCTAAAAAGAAGAATTTAGGATATGTTGTCGTTTGTTTTTTTGGTGATGGAGCGACCAACGAAGGAGCCTTCCATGAAGCGATTAATCTAGCGTCTGTTTGGAATTTACCAGTTATTTTCTTCTGTGAAAATAATCAGTATGGAATGTCAAGTTCCATTAAAGAAATGACAAACATAGAGAATTTATCAGAACGTGCAAGTTCATACGGTATTCCAGGAGTTACCGTGGACGGTACGGATGTCATTGCCGTAATGGAAGAAACACAAAAAGCAGTAGATCGTGCTAGAAATGGAGAAGGCCCAACTTTAATAGAAGCTAAGACTTATAGATGGAGAGGACACTCCAAAAGTGATGCCCGAAAATACAGAAATCGGGATGAAGAACAAGATTGGATGACAAATAGAGACGGAATCAAGCTGTTTAAGGAAAGACTACTGAACGAAGGTATTTTTTCAATAGAAGAAATAGTGGAAGTAGAAGAAAAAGTTAAGCAAGTTATTGATGAAGCAATTGAGTTTGCAGAAAATAGTCCTGAACCACCACTTAGCTCACTTGAAGAAGACGTGTTTGCATAATAAAAAAGGAAGGAGGAAGATTTATGCGTAAAATTACTTATGCAGAAGCAATTAATGAAGTTATGTGCCAAGAAATCGAAGTAAATGAAGACGTTTTCATTTTAGGTGAGGATATCGGAATTTATGGCGGTGCCTTCGGATTAACCAGAGGAATGATTGAAAGGCTGGGACCAGAAAAAGTATTAAATACTCCAATTTCAGAACAAGCCATTACTGGAGTTGCGATTGGGGCAGCCTTGATGGGAATGCGTCCAATTTTAGAACTCCAATTTTCCGATTTTGTGACGGTTGCGATGGACCAAATCGTAAACCAAGCAGCAAAATTACGTTATATGTATGGAGGAAAGGGAAAAGTTCCTATTGTTATCCGTACTCCTGGTGGCTCTGGAGCGGGTTTTGCAGCTCAGCATTCACAAAGCTTAGAGGCTTGGATGACACATGTCCCAGGATTAAAAGTGGTTCAGCCATCTACAGCTTATGATGCGAAAGGTTTGTTTAAAGCGGCATTAGAAGATGATAATCCTGTTATTTTCTATGAACATAAGCTTCTATATGGTATGAGGGACGACGTACCTGAAGAATCCTATGTTATCCCACTTGGAAAAGCTGATATTAAGCGAGAAGGTAACGATGTCACTGTCGTTGCAACCTCCATTATGGTTCATAGGGCATTGCAGGCAGCGGAAGAACTTGAATTAGAAGGAATTAGTGTAGAGGTTATCGACCCGCGCACGTTAGTTCCGCTTGATACAGAAACAATCGTTGAATCTGTGAAAAAAACCGGACGTGCTGTCGTAGTATATGAAGCGGTTCAACGTGGCGGATACGGTGCTGAGATTGCTAGTATCATTAATGAAAGCGAAGCATTTGATTACCTTGATGCGCCAGTAGTAAGACTAGGAGGGAAAGCTGTGCCGATTCCATATAATCCTAAACTAGAAAAACAAGCAGTTCCCCAAGTTGAAGATATAAAAAATGTTATTAAATCAATGATACTAACGTACGCCTGACAGGAGGATAGAACATGGCTGAACAAGTGTTAATGCCAAAACTCGGAGCAACTATGGAAAGTGGAACGATTTTGGAATGGATGAAGAATGAAGGGGATCGAGTTGAAAAAGGTGAACCAATTCTTGAGATAATGACCGACAAAATCAATCTTGAAGTAGAAGCTACAACGTCAGGCATCCTATTAAAGAGATTATTTAATGTTGATGAAGAAGTACCTGTATTAGAACCCATCGCTTATATTGGACAAGCGAATGAAAAAATTGAGAATCTAAAAATTAGTCGTATAGAGGAACCGAAGGAAGAGGTAGAGCGAGTAGCAGAAAACACTGCATCCACAAACAGTACAGAACAACAACTTCTTTTTAATAGAATAAATAAACCAAGAAAAACGCCTGCAGCAAATAAGCTAGCAAAAGACAATGGCATTGACTTACACCAAATTAAAGGTACAGGTCCCAATAATCGCATCCAAGTAAAGGATGTTGAACTTTTTATTAACACTCAACAAAAAGTAAGTCCCCTTGCTAGTAAGCTTGCTCATGACAAAAATATTGATTTAGCGAACATCCAAGGTACCGGGGCTAACGGAAAAATTGTATCCAGAGATGTGGTGGGCAACCATCCAATCCCTCAAAATCAAACCATTCAATATAATGGGATGCGAAAGGTTATTGGAGAAAGAATGGTACAGAGTGTTACTACAGTACCGCATGTAACGCTGACAGCTGAAGTCGAAATGACAGCGGCAATTGAATTAAGAACGAAATTATTAGATAAAATCAAGAAGGCATCGGGGCAGCGCTTATCCTATACCGAAATTTTTATAAAAGCTACAGCAAATGCATTAAAAGCACACAAAATGGTGAATGCTTCTTTAAATGGTAATAAAATTGAAATTCTATCTGAAGTCAATATCGGGGTAGCTGTTTCAGTTCCGAATGGGTTAGTAGTACCAGTTATCAGAAATGCAGATAGTAAGGGACTATTAGCTCTTACGGAAGAAAATAAGCGAATTGTCAAACAGGCTAGAGAAAATAAACTGGCTCCAGAAAGTTTGACTGGTGGAACATTTACGATTAGTAATTTGGGGATGTATGCGGTTGATGCGTTTACGCCAATTATTAATCAGCCACAATCTGCGATCCTTGGAATCGGAAGAATTCGGGAAAAAGTTGTTTCTGAGAACGGATCATTTGCAGCAAAGCAATTCGTAACCCTCAGCCTTTCATTTGACCATCGAGTGATTGATGGGGCTCCGGCAGCTGAATTTCTCACTGAACTGAAAAATTTGTTAGAAAATCCTTATGAATTAATGGTTTGAGGTGAGTTAGATGAAGATGTACGATTTAATTGTAGTCGGAGGGGGTCCGGGCGGTTATGTCGCTGCAGATTACGCCGGGAAACTGGGACTGTCGGTGGCCCTCATTGAAAATCAATATCTTGGTGGAACTTGCCTAAATAGCGGGTGTATTCCTTCAAAAACGCTTCTTAGGCATTCAGAATTCCTCGACTTGTTAGAAAAGGCAAAAAAGTGGGGAATAGAAGTAGAAAACGTTCATCTATCTTTCGAAAAAATGATGAAACGGAAAACCACGGTTATAGAGAATTTACGAAAAGGGGTAGAATCCCTCCTTAAAAGTGCAAAAGTCGATCTCTATAATGGTTTGGCAACCGTTCTACCCGATTATCGAGTCAACATTGAATCAAATGGTATTCAATCTGAGGTGTATGGTAAAAAAATTATTATTGCTACTGGTTCAAAACCCTATATACCTCCTATTAAAGGTGTTGAACATATACAGGCCCATACGAGCGATACGATTTTTGATTTAACTAACATACCAAAATCGATCGTCATTATAGGCGGAGGAATTATCGGAGTGGAATTTGCCTGTATTTTTTCCAGTTTGAACGTTGAAGTAACGATCATCGAGATGGGAGAAAGGTTAATTGCTGGAGAAGATGAAGATGCGTCAAGGTTAATGACGAAAGAACTTAAGAAGAAAGGTATCACCATTCATACATCCGCAAAAGTAGTTGAGGCAGGTGAAATCGATTCAGAAAAGGCCATAACTGTTGAGCTTAAGAATTTGGAGCGGGTGACAGTTTTAGCGGAAGAAGTTCTGTTTGCCTCTGGACGCAATCCAAATGTAAGTTGTGTTAATAAGTTGGGATTGAAGATGAATGGTCCATTTATCGCAGTTAACAAGCAAATGGAAACAAGCTTTCCGAATGTTTATGCTGTTGGCGATGTCATTGGCGGTTGGCAATTGGCACATGTTGCAAGTAGTGAAGGAATTGTAGCAGCGTCGAACGCTTCTGGTATATTCAAGGAAGTTGATTATAAAGTGGTACCACGTTGTATCTATACTTTTCCAGAAATTGCCAGTGTTGGGCTATCCGAAAAGGAGGCAAAAGAAAGAGGCTATTCTTATCGAAGCGAGACACTGCAGTTAAGAGCAAACGGCAAAACATTAGCAATGGATGAGTCATCTGGATTTATTAAGCTTATTGCAGATGATCGATATGGCGAAATTCTTGGAGCAGTGATGGTTGGTCCTCATGTAACCGAAATGATTTCTGAGGTATCCACAGCAATTTTTCTAGAAGGAACTATGGGTGAATTAGCTTCACTAATCCATCCACATCCTACTGTAACAGAAGGAATTTGGGAAACTGCAAGAGCTTGGCTAGAAAAGAAGAAGAGTTTAGTTATTCATTAATACTAATAAAAAGCTGATACAAATTGTTTTATGAAATTTATATCAGCTTATTTTTTTTGTGTAAAAACCACCAAGTATTCTAGTATTTCCCATTCTTTAATCCCATTTTAAGGATAAATCCTTCCGAAACCTACAAATGTCTGTTATTATTTAATAGTGATTATTCGGAATTTTATATCTTTTATTTTAAAACCCATTATTACAGACGGGAGGAATTTTATTGCCATCCGATTATTCTTACAAAGAACTTTATAATAAATGGGACCAATTTATTAATGGCGGAAATGATACTTCCCATCTGAGGAAAGAGGTTGCAGATTCATGGAAGCGCTGCCGAAGATTAAATGTGAATCCCTTCAAAAAACCTCCTTTAATGGATAAGGATGAAATTCAAAAGTTAATAAGCAAAAATCAATTATTAATCAACGAAGTTGCTCCATTTATTAACCTCATTAGCGATATAACAAAAGAAACCAACTTTTTGTTTGTTTTAACGGATAAATACGGAAATGTATTAGATGTTAGAGGCGACAAACATGTGGTCGAGCAAGCGAAAAAGAGTAATTTCGTAATTGGGGCAAATCGTTCTGAAAGTGCCGGTACAAATGCAATTAGTGTCACCATTACAACAAGGAAACCTATACATATTGGTGGGCCGGAGCATTACAACGTACTTTTTCATCAATGGTCATGTGCAGCTGCTCCGATTCATGATGGAAATGGGAAATTAATAGGAGTCCTGACACTTTCAGGACATTATTCATTAAAGCATACTCATACTCTTGGGATGGTGGTCTCCCTTGCTAAAGCTATAGAAAACGAACTTCTTGTGAAAGAAAGAAATGTAGAAATAAAAAAGAACAACCAGCCTTCAGAGGGTAGTTATTTTTCATTTGAAGACATTATTGGCAGTGGAGAGGGAATACGATCTGCTATTAATATGGCAAGAGTAGTATCGAATTCAAACTCAAGAATCATTGTCGAAGGCGAGAGTGGAACTGGTAAAGAATTGTTTGTACAAGCCATTCACAATGCAAGCGAGAGAAGGGGAAACCCATTTATAGCAGTAAACTGTGGTGCCATTCCTGATCAACTTATTGAAAGCGAGTTATTTGGATACCAGGAAGGAGCTTTCACTGGGGCAAAAAAGGGCGGTATGGCAGGCAAGTTTGAGTTGGCTCATGGCGGTACGTTATTCTTAGACGAAATCAACAGTATGCCTGAGGATATGCAAGTTAAATTACTGAGGGTATTGCAGCAGAATGAAGTGACGCGTGTGGGCGGATCGACCCCCATTCCTATCAATGTTAGAGTAATAGCGGCATCTAATGAATCTCTTGAAAATTTAGTTGACAAAAGTATTTTTCGAAGAGATTTATTTTATCGATTAGGAATCATTGTATTTCAAATTCCGCCACTACGAGAAAGGTTGGAAGACATTCCAGAGTTATTTAATCACTTATTAAATAAAATTAGTAAGGGATTGAATCAAAAATGTCCGGAATTTGAACCATCTATCTTAAAATATTTAAAATCATATCATTGGCCAGGTAATATAAGAGAGCTAGAAAACTATATAGAAAGAGCAGTCGTGCTCTCTCAAGGGAAGAAGATTACTATAGAACATTTTCCTTATAAAGTAATTGAACATATGTTTTTGCCTGAAAGAGTGGAATTGACCACATTGGAGAAGGTGGAAAAGGAATTCATAATCAAAGCTCTAGATGTCTATGATGGGAACATTTCAAAAACTTCTGAGCTCCTTGGCATTACTAGAAAAACATTATATAACAAAATGAAAACGTTTAATCTGAAAAAAACTAGGGAGAGAATTTCACTCTAAATTAAAAAAAGGAATATATGGATAAACGGACAAGCTGGAAGTTCAGCATTGTCCGTTTTTTATTTTATATATTTCATTTCTGGGGCCATTATCGATATATAAGATTGGATCCTAAATAAATTTGATTGGATACAAAATTATGATAATACAGGCGTTGATGTGTTGAAAATGGTGTGATAAACTTATTATTGTATCCAAAATAAAACGAGGTGGATATTCTGATGACTGAAATAACTCCAAATAAATCTACGATAGTAAAGACAGTAACGAAGTCTCTTAGACAAGTTATATTAGATGGGACATTGAAAAAGGGAGACCGGCTTATTCAAGAAGAATGGGCGGAGCGGCTGGGTGTCAGTCGCATGCCTATACGGGAAGCACTGACGCAACTGCAAATGGAAGGTCTGGTAGAGCTAGTACCTCATAAAGGGGCAATAGTCACGCCGATTACACATGATAATATTGAAGAAATTTACCAAACCCGTTCGATACTTGAAGGCTTAGCTGTTGAAAAATCGCTACCCTTCTTAACTGAAGATGATAAACAAGAATTAGAAAACATCTTACTTCAAATGGAAGCGCTTAAATTAACCGACGAAACGAATGATGAATATATTCGACTAAACGCCTCATTTCACGAAACTCTTAGGAAAGGTTGTCCATGGCCAAGGGTCCTTAAAATTGTTGAGACGCTTGGAATTTCACCAATAGCGCCTAATTTATTAATTGATGAGTTTCAGGAAACACAACGTGAGCATCGATGCATTTATGAAGCGGTGTTACGCGGGGATCCTTATGAACTACGGGCGGCGGTGGAGTATCATATTTTTCGCACCAAGAACAATTTAATTAATTATATGGAACGTTTAAAGAGCAAAAATCTAAATAAATAGGGGGCGTTGAATATGTATGATTTTGCAATTGTTGGTGGGGGGATAGTCGGTTTATCTACAGGAATGGCACTTTACGAGCGATACCCGAATGCGAAAATTGTTGTGATTGAAAAAGAAAAAGCAGTAGCTGAGCACCAAACAGGCCATAACAGCGGTGTCATTCACTCAGGTATTTACTATAAACCTGGAAGCTTTAAAGCAAGATTCGCTAGGCAAGGAAGTCAGTCGATGACAGAATTTTGTCAGATTCATGGGATTGAGCATGATATTTGTGGGAAAGTTATTGTCGCCACGAAGCAGGAAGAATTGCCGCTTCTTGATAATTTATATAATCGTGGACTTCAAAACGAACTGACTATTGAAAAGATTGGTGCGGATGAATTAAAAGAAATAGAACCACATGTACGCGGACTTGGAGCGATTAGGGTTCCGCAAGCCGGCATTGTGAATTATCGACAGGTTAGCGAAAAGTTTGCAGAGATTATCCAAGCACATGACGGTGAAATTCAGGTTAATACTAAGGTTGAAAAAATGCAAGAAGATGTTGACGCTGTGCAGATTGAAACAAACCGTGGCACATTGAAAGCTCGTATTGTGATTAATTGTGCAGGGCTTCATAGTGATCGTGTTGCGACAGCGTCAGGGTATAAAACAGATATGAAAATTGTCCCTTTTCGCGGAGAATACTATAAATTAAAGCCGGAAAAACGTTATCTAGTAAAAAATCTAATTTATCCAGTACCTAATCCAAACTTCCCGTTCCTCGGTGTTCATTTTACACGGATGATTGGAGGCGAAGTCGATGCGGGTCCTAATGCAGTGCTTGGGTTTAAACGGGAAGGGTATAAGAAAACTGATTTTAGTCCGCGTGATTTAGCTGAAACCCTTTCATATGGAGGATTCTGGAGGCTAGCAAGAAAATTTATGAAAGAAGGACTTGAGGAATATATTAGATCCTTTAGTAAATCCCAGTTTACCAAGAGTCTTCAGGAATTGATTCCAGAGGTTAAGGAAGAGGATTTAATTCCGGCTCCTTCGGGCGTACGGGCACAGGCACTAAAAAGTAATGGTACCATGGTTGATGATTTCCATATTATTATAGGCAAAAGAACTGTGCACGTATGCAATGCCCCCTCACCGGCTGCAACCGCTTCAATTGAAATTGGTAAAGAAGTTGTCAGAAGAATACCTAATCAAACGCATTTAATAGAAAATGTTACAAAAATAATATAAAAAACGATTGAAAGAAATCATGTTCAATTCAAGGATGATGTTTATTGCAAACCAAGCTCCTTGGCGCTATAACAGGATTCAAAAATATATTTACCCTTAGAATCGTAGCAGAAATGATTTTAATAGAATAGTTATTTTATAGCGAGGAAACGCAATTCTTTCTTACATTTAAAATGATAAGAATGGATAGCGTTTTTTTTGATTCATAGTGTTATAAATTAAAACTTGTTCTTTAAGGGTATATCAGGGGAGAATATGGTGTATTTAATTTTATCGTTAAATTGTTTGAAAACTCCATTCAACGTCAATAATGACAGTAGTTGAGGAACTAGGGGTGCTTAATATGAAAGAGGAATTAAAGATTTTTTATCAAATTTTTACGACAACCAAAGATGCGATTGAAAAATTTATGAATATGTTGGATCCGGTCATTCAGAACGCTACCGATGACCATGAACGACTATATTATCATCATATTTTTGAAGAAGAGGAGCAGCGGCTTTCCCGATTAGTAGAGCTGATTCCGCTGATCAGTAAATTTGAAAAGGAAAAAGACGAGAAAGATTTTGCGCCGACCAATAATGAATTTAATCGGCTCTTGCAAGAGTTGAACCTCGAAAAATTCGGGTTACATAATTTTGTAGAACATCTCGATTTAGCCCTGTTTCGCTTTACCGATGAGGAACGCAGCACGATGCTGAACCAATTACGGGAAGTCTCCTACAGGGATTATCAGCAAGTAAAGGCGATGTTACTGGAGATTAATAAACGTTTCGATAATGACTACATAGACCCGCATGCCCATCATGATCACGATCATGACCACTTAGACCGGTCTGGTACAACATCGGCTGCTGCCCCAGTCGTGTCTTCAGCTAAATATAAAAAGGGGTTTACTGTTGGGAGCTTAATTTAGGCAGTACTTACATAAGTAAATAGACTCAAACTCATACGATTTATGATGTTTGGCGGAATAAGTTTAGAACTTGGCGGAATCTCGAACAATTTTGGCGGAATTCCTTCCAGGTTTGGCGGAATCCCAGCTCAAATCGGCGGAATAAACTCCNNAACTCCGAAATCGGCGGAATCCCGCTAGGTTCCAAGTGTCAAAGCTGCGAATGGCGGAATCCTTCCAAAGTTAGGCGGAATCCTCGCTCTAATCAGCGGAAAAAACTCCGAAATCGGCGGAATCCAGATAGGTTCCAAGTACCAAGTCTACGAATAGCGGAATCCTTTTAAAGTTTGGCGGAATCCCCGCTCAAATCGGCGGAATAAATCCCAGACTCGACGGAATCCACACCTACAGAATCAACCTAAAAATAAATACCTAAAAGAAGAGAGGATCGAAACATGAACAAATCGCAATTATTTCCGGATTCACCGATAACAGACCAAGAATTCGCCCAATTAGACAAAACGGTCATCGAAACAGCACGCAGACAGTTGATAGGCCGTCGTTTTATCGAACTATATGGCCCCCTCGGACGAGGTATGCAAAGCATCTCAAATGACATCTTTATCGAAAACCAAGAAGCGAAAATGGACTTCCAAGGATCTTTTGATACCACATTCGAAACAAGTAAAAGGGTAAACCATACGATTCCTTTACTCTACAAGGATTTCATCCTATATTGGCGCGATATAGAACAAACCAAGGTACTCGATATTCCAATTGATTTTTCTCCAGCTGCAAATGCGGCCAGAGACGTCGCTAATCTGGAAGACCAGATGATTTTTCACGGAGCAAAAGAATTTGATATCCCTGGAATAATGAATGTCCAAGGACGGCTGACGCACTTGATTGGGGAATGGTATGAATCAGGAACCGCATTTCAGGATATTGTCGATGCAAGGAATAAACTGCTCGAAATGAACCATCATGGACCGTTTGCACTTGTCCTAGCACCAGAGCTTTATTCACTCATACATCGTGTCCATAAAGATACCAATGTCTTAGAAATTGAACATATTCGTGAGCTTGTGACAGATGGCGTGTTCCAATCACCAGTTTTAAAAGGGAAAACAGGAGTGATCCTTAATACAGGGCGAAATAACTTGGATCTTGCCGTATCAGAGGATTTTGATACAGCCTACATGGGCCAGGAAGGGATGAATCACCCTTTCCGTGTATATGAAACCGTAGTATTAAGAATCAAGCGTCCTGGGGCAATTTGCACACTCGAGTCAATAGGAGATTAACGTGTGAACATACGAGTTTTTACGGTTGGCTCACTCATTCCGGGTTCATTGGCGCCTGATCTGAATCCACCTGCAAGTCCCCTTTTTGAAAAAGAAGAACCTAAACAGCCATCCGATACGATTAGGAAAGAACCTCACTCTGAAAAAATAATCGTGCTCCAAGGCGAGAATAAATTCGAAATAACACCTGATAAAGGGAAGTTGCTAGATGTCGCTCTAAACCAAGAGAAGCCCATCAAATACAAATGCCGTAAAGGAACCTGCGGACAATGTACCGTACAGGTCCTGCAAGGTCCAGGACTATCGAAGCCAAATGAACAAGAGCATATCAAGCTAGGGAACGAATTAAACAATGGCTATCGATTGGCTTGCCAAGCGGACATCCTATAAATAGCAAAACGCGGTCCAGCACAAGGCGGACCGCGTTTTTATTAAGCAAATAATTGAACTAATTTATCTTCCACAGGGAATGGAAGCGAAACATTATGGTTTTTCAATTCTTTTACACTGATATCACGCACAAGTTTCAAGGCTTCTTTTTTAAATGAGCTTGTTACAAAACCAGCATTCACTTCACATAACTTTTGTAAATATTTCAATGTATCGTGCAGCAGATATTGCTTAATATAAGTATTATTGAGCTGGCAAATTAATTTGTGCTGCAAGCCTTTAATAACAGCAATTTGATCGACATGTACGATGACATTTGCACCATCTTGGTCAATAAAACCAACAGAAACATAATGACCTTTTGAGATATCAACATTAGTAAACACAGGGTTTAAATAGGTTTCACCTGATGATAACCGAATCGAATCAGCCTCAGCCGCACCGCCGATTTTACGTTGATTTGAAATAACCGTGTGAATATCCTTCAACCCATAAAGCATGTTAAACATGTTGTATCCCCCTCCAATATAATCTCTATAAGGTAATATTATAGATAATGAGAATCATTGTCAATGGGTGTCAGGCACCAAATTGTGGAGGTTGTTTGAACAAAAAAATGAGTGAACGTTCTTCTAAATGATGACAGATTGCCCTTCCAAAGAAATGCAAAACCTCTTGTAACAACATCACCATTCCTTAAATAAAGACCCAATTCTCCTTGAAGAATTGGGCTTTTTGTCTTTTCCGAACTTAAGTACTTATTGCCTTGACCTAATATAAGGTAATTTCCCGTCATAAATGCAGTGGCGAGTGAGAGAGCAGTAAGTGAAAATCAACATATACCGCTTAAGACTACCCATCTTCATTCCTGAGGTTAGCAAAAATAAAATAGTAACAGTTAAAATGCATGTATTTAGCTTGTTTTATGCCGATATGCACCTTTTATTAATATTGTAATATTTTCATAGTTTGGTAACACTTTGGTTAAAATTTCGTCTATAATGGAGAAAGAAAATAATAAACATCAAAGAGGGATTGATCGATGGGGAATCTTAAAAGCGGTTGGTCGAAGGGGACATTAATTGCTGTCATTGCCGTTGTTTTTTTGTTTACAGGGATATTTGTTAGTAATTATTTTCAAGCAAAAGCTGCAGGCGATGAATCTAAAAATCATCAAAAAAATAAAGATACTAATCTACCTGTGAAAAAAAATGTGTCAGCGGAGATGATTGTTCGGAACACAAACGATTTAAAATTGGAAAAAGAATTAATAAGAAAGCAACAAGACAAAGCCGTGATATGGAGTAATCAGCAAGAACGAGAGACTAGTAAGGTGCCAAACAATCATACTACAAATAAAGCTGTGGCACACCCCACCACAAAAGATAAAACTACTTCTCAACCACCGACAAAGGAATCCATTGCAGCTCCGTCTAAACCAAAAAATACACAACCAAGAAATAGTGGTAAGAAAATTGTCTATTTAACATTTGATGATGGTCCAGCAGCTTTTTCCGATAAGATTATTGCGCTTCTTGAAAAGTATCAATTTAAAGCAACATTCTTTATGATTGATGGGAATATAAAGAGATATCCTGAAGCGGTTAAATTAATGACCAAGACAGGTGAAACGGTTGGACTACATAGTGTATCTCACAGTCAAAAGAAATTTTATAAATCTAAAGAATCGGTGCTTAGTGAATTAACCCAAAACCGTAACACCTTAAAGGAAGTGTCAGGTGTCGATTCTTTTATTATGAGAACGCCCTATGGCAGCGTACCAAACATGACAGACGAGTATAAAAAGGCCGTCAAGGAAAATGGGTATTTAATGTGGGACTGGAATATTGATAGTAAGGATTGGTACTATAAGGATAAACGCTATGTCAACAGCGTTATCGACCAAATAAACCAGAAGAAAGACCATAATGGACCGCTAGTTATCCTTTTACATGAGCGAAAGGAAACTCTTGCTTATTTACCATTACTTCTAGACTATTTAAAGAAACAAGGCTTTGAAGGTAAACCAATTGAAAATACTACTACTCCAATCCAATTTTGAGATAAGACAAATATCTGCAGATTTGGTAAACTAACCGTATATTAAAAATTCTTTCATGTGATTTATAGTGAATATAATGGGGATCGATAATGGCCTATGATGAATAAACTATTGCAGAGCACCGGTTTCAAGAGAATATCAATTTTTGTCTTAATTGCCATTGCTATTTATGCAATGAAGTCAATGATTAATCTAATCTTACTTACGTTCATACTTACTTTTTTAATGGATCGGTTAGTCCAATTCATTGAAAGGAAAATTCCGCTTAACCGAAAGTTAATTGTTGTGATATCTTATGCGAGTATTGTCGGTTTGCTTTCTTATGGATTGGTCATGTATCTTCCAATGATTGCAGGCGAAATTACCGCATTAATCAAGCAATTAACCGCCTTTTATACAACTAAGCATGATAATATTGTACTGAATTATATAATGAGTCGAATGGAAGAAATAAAAATCTCAAGCTATTTAGAGCAAGGCTTTACCTTTGTATTTAAATATTTTACTGATATTAGTAAAATTGGTTTGCAAATTTTATTGGCTCTGTTAATGAGTTTGTTCTTCCTGTTGGAAAAGCCGCGTTTGATTGCCTTTACAAAGAAATTTAGAACCAGTAAAGTTTCACCCATTTATAGTGAAATTGAATTTTTTGGACGAAAATTTGTTGGAACGTTTGGTAAAGTGATTGAAGCCCAACTAATCATTGCTGTTGTGAACTGTATTTTGACAACCATCTCCTTATGGATCCTGGATTTCCCACAGCTTGGCGGGTTATCCATCTTGATTTTTATTTTGGGTCTTATTCCTGTTGCAGGTGTGATTATTTCATTAATTCCGCTTGCAATTATTGCCTATAGTATTGGCGGTTTGATCAAAGTCCTTTATGTCGGCATTGCCATTATGATTATTCATGGTATTGAGGCGTATATTCTCAATCCAAATTTAATGAGTTCAAAAACAAACCTTCCAGTTTTCTATACATTCATTGTCTTGATATTCTCCGAGCACTTTTTTGGTGTTTGGGGATTGATTGTCGGAATTCCCGTCTTTGTGTTCCTTTTGGATGTACTAGAAGTGACTGAGAATAAGAAGGCATAAAAAAAGCCCATTTTTGGGCTTTTTTGTTTATACTAAGTGTATTAACTGTTAGGAGGAGACTTTATGAGCGAATGCAAGCTAGACCATACCCATGAAGATGTAAAAAGTAAATACGTATCTCTTGCTGCTTTTTTGCCTGAAGATATGAAGCCATTATTTAATCAATTCTTTGAAAAAGAGCATACACAGGACCTTTTAAACGAGGTATTCCATTTGCTAAAAAAATACGATTTAGCTCCAGAAGATGAACAAGCTCACAGGAACAACCGCTTATATATGGTCCTTAAGAACGTATAATTAATAAGGGTGCCCCAATAATTGGGGTCCCTTATATTAACAAATACATGTTTTTCTTTTGACGCCAATTTTATCGCGGAGTTCGATTTTTTTTATATAATCAGTTGCTAATGGCACTTTACAAGCTGTTTGGCCGACATTCACATGAACCTTGCCGATTTTTTCAGCTACCTTGATTGCCTCTTCATGTAGAGCAGTAAAATAGGCACCGGTACTTATGACAAATCCATTCATTACATAGCGGACCCGGTTTTTTTCTTCATGAATAGTTGTTTCCACCTGATGGAGTAGGTTGCGAATTTCCTCGATGTCGAGCTTTTCGTCAGGAGTGATCGACAAATAATTGGCATACGTATTCCATCCGCAGACGGCAACCATTTCTTTTTCGGATTTTATCCATTCTCTTGCCAACTCAAGGGCAAAGTTACTTTCCGCCGCCACTCCGGCCACCGTATATTCTGCAAGCATATACCAATTTGCTTGATTAACCCACTCTTGAAGTGTCTCTTTTTCCATCAATTTTGGATTCACAGAAAGTCCCGCTAAATACATGGCATCATGATTGCCGGTGTTATATAACGCTAGCGCTAATTCTTGATCCTTTTTCACATACTTCACTAGCTTTTTTAAATCGCCGACCTTTACCCCAAAGAAAGTTCCCTGTACGCCGTGATTGATAAAGGTTTTCTTTGTTTGTTCCGACCCCAGTTCAGCAAGTTTCCACATGATTTCATCTAATGTCATTCTCTATCCTCCAAATATACTCATCATTTCTCTTATTTTATCATCTTTTTGGAAGATTTTCCTTTTGTTGTCATTGTTAATCAAAGTTATTTATAATGAAATGAGTTGTTTTTGAAAATATTAAGAAAAGCAAAGTTTAACAAAGAAAAGAGGATATGATGGGCGAACTACTGCATTTATTAAAACGTGGTAATAAATCTGCCATGCTGGCGGCAATAATTAATACGATCATTTCAATTATAAAAGGTGTTGCTTTTATGTTTACAGGCAATGTGGCGATGTTCGCTGAAACGATGCACAGCCTCGGTGATGCTGCGAACCAGTTCTTTGTGTTTATCGGCTCCGCCTTAAGTAAGAAGGCACCGACTGAAAAATATCCAAATGGGTTCGGGCGCTTAGTGAATCTTGTTCTTTTGGGTGCTGTGTTAATTGTCGGAATTATGGCATTTGAAACCATAAAAGAAGGCTACCACCATGTTGTACATCCTACAGAGTCGGGCGGTTTTATCATTAATTTAGTAGTTTTAGCCGTTGCGACGCTTCTTGAAACGTTTGTTTTATTTAAAGCAATGAAAGAGATTTTACATGAAATTGAGATTGAAGCAAGTGGGTTTCAAATTTTTACTAAAAGCTTTGCCAATATGGGTAGAGCTAAACCTGCGACAAAGCTTGTTTTCATGGAAGACCTTGTTGCAACCTTGGGCGGCTTGTTAGCGATTATTGCAGTCGTCATTTCTCACTTCACTGCATTCCATCAAATAGAGGGTTTGGCCTCGATGCTTATTGGTGGGATGATGCTCTTTGTTGTTGGAAGAGTCTTTTTGGATAATGCGGCAGGAGTCCTTGGTCAAGCAGATGAAGAGATGGAGAATAAAATCGGCACTCTTGTTATGGAGGACCCTGATGTCAAAGATGTTCAAGGGATAACTGTTATTAAAGAGGGAGAGGACCTGCATGTGGAGTTAGAAATCGAGGTCGATCCAAAATTAACGGTGGCCGCGGCTGATAATATTAAAGACCGTTTACACGAAAAGATTATGGCAGAAAAAGGTGTCGTCGATGTCACCATTGAGATTGATGAAGAAGATGGCGTAATGAGTTGGAAGGCGCGCAGTGAATCAGTTGTAGATTAGTATATTTTAGATATTTTGGTGTATTCCTCTAAAGGGTTCGATCGAATGGTCGATCGTGGCTGGGCCCCGCTGCCTCCTAATGCACCAAGTCGAAGGGATCTACAGAAATTAAAAGGTTCGCGAATTTCGCGAACCTTTTCTGTTCTATTCTTTCTTTTGTTTAGCTCCAGCCCCTAGGCGCTTCCGCTTTTCTTATTCCCAAGGTTTATGTATGGTCAGGACGCTTGCCAGTTCTTTGCTGCTTTTTCTGTGTTCTTTTCTTTTTTCAGCTCTTTCTTTTCCTGTTTCAAATAGTTTTTTCTCTTCTTCGGTTTCAGGGATGATTCCTGGAACCTTTGTCGGTTTTCCATTGTCATCCAATGCAACAAATGTTAAAAAAGCAGTCGCGGCAATTTTTCTATTCCCGGACATCAGGTTCTCCGCAATAACTTTGACGAAAATCTCCATGGAAGAAGATCCTGTTGACGAGACAAACGTTTCGATACAAACTGAATCCTTCGGTGTAATTGGACTAAGGAAGTCGACCGAATCAATTGAAGCAGTGACACATTCCGCTCTGGAATGCCTTACTGCCGAAATAGAGGCAATCATATCAATATCACTGATTAACTTTCCGCCGAACAAGGTATTATGGTTATTTACATCATTAGGAAAAATCCGACTCGTTCTCACTACTCGAGATTCATTACACGTTTTTGCTTCCATCCAATCCCTCCAAGAACTTTTTTTATAATATACCCAAATCACTAACTTTCTTGTAGTTTTTAGTGAAATAGAGATATTTGTGGTACATTATTTAATATATCAATTGTGAGTCAGGAGGAACACTAAATGAGTTTGCAAGCACAGATCATGAAGGAGTTAAACATAAGTCCGACCATTCAACCGCAAGAAGAAATTCGGAAACGGATTGATTTTTTGAAAAATTACATAATCAAAACAATGGCAAAGGGCTATGTTTTAGGGATTAGCGGCGGTCAAGACTCTACTCTTGCAGGCCGCCTCGCTCAACTGGCAGTTGAGGAGCTGCGCAACGAAGGACTGGATGCCTTGTTTATCGCTGTTCGTCTCCCTTACGGTGTCCAGCAAGATGAGGAAGATGCTAAGCGTTCATTAGCCTTTATCCGTGCAGATCGTGAGACAGTCTTTAATATCAAAACAGCCGTTGATGATGTACAAAAGGAATATGATACAAGTTATCAAGGGGCACCTTTAAGTGATTATCAAAAAGGAAATGTAAAAGCTAGGATGAGGATGATTGCTCAATATGCAATCGGGGGCATGGAGGGACTGCTTGTTATTGGAACGGACCATGCAGCAGAAGCGGTCACGGGTTTCTATACGAAGTATGGCGATGGAGGGGCTGACATCCTTCCGCTCAGCGGCTTAACCAAGCGGCAGGGGAAAGCCTTGTTAAAAGAGCTCGGTGCGGATGAACGTTTATATTTAAAAATACCTACCGCAGACTTACTGGACCAAAAGCCTGGACAGGCCGACGAAACAGAGTTAGGGATTACATATGATGAACTCGATGATTATCTGGAAGGAAAACCAGTTTCAAAAGAAGTCGCAGAGAAAATTGAACAGCGTTATCTTATGACAGAACATAAACGCCAACTACCAACCACCATGTTTGACGAGTGGTGGAAATAAAAATAGCTACCTATCATAAGAAACATATCTGATAGGTTTTTATTTTATAAAAAAGGGTAAAATAATTTTAATTTCGTTCACATCTTTTCCTTTGACAGAAGCGAATCTGTGTAATATGATTAAATCCGATAAAAACAATCTGAATTAGGGGGTTTCACCAGTGAAAAAACTTACTATTATTTTTGCACTCTTATTAAGCTTTATGTTTGTACTAGCAGCATGCGGCAAGGATAATGCCGATAAAGATAATAAAAAAACTGATAACAAAACTGCTGAAAAAGCAGATAATGATTTATTGAAAAAGGTAAAAGATGAAGGAACACTTTTAATTGGAACAGAAGGTACATATCCTCCATTCACTTTCCATGATACTAGTGGCAATCTAACTGGATTTGATGTGGATCTTGCGACTGAGGTGGCTAAACGTATCGGGGTTAAACCAGAATTTAAAGAAACCCAGTGGGATGCGATGTTTGCTGGATTAGATGCGAAGCGTTTTGATATAATTGCTAACGAAGTTGGGATTCGTCCAGACCGTCAGGAAAAGTATGATTTCTCAGACCCATATATTACTTCAGCAGGTGTCCTGATTGCTCATAAAGATAATGATAAGGTTAAAGCATTTGAAGATATTAAAGGATTAAATGCAGCTCAATCGATGACAAGTAACTACGCAGATATGGCAAAGAAATATGGAGCTAAGATTGTTGGAGTGGATGGTTTCCAGCAAGCAGTTGAGCTCCTTGCTCAAAAACGTGTGGATGTGACCATTAACGATAAGCTTTCATTTTTAGACTATAAAAAGCAAAAGCCAGATGCGCCAATCAAGGTTGTTGCAACCGCAAATGATGCTTCTTCAAGCGGCTTTATGTTTAGAAAGAAAAGTGACACACTTGTTGACGAAGTGAATAAAGCGCTAAAAGATATCGTCGACGATGGTACTTACAAAAAAATCTCTGAGAAATGGTTTGGTGAAGATGTACTTAAATAGTATTTTTGCTGACCCAGAAAGAACGGCAAGATTAATCGATATTGCAAAAACTTCCCTCCAGCCACTGCTGGAGGGTGCTATTATGAATACCATTCCATTAACAATCATTTCGTTTATCATTGGGATTATTCTGGCGGTGTTAACGGCTCTTGCCAGAATTTCTCAGGTTAAATTCTTTCAAGGGATTGCCAGATTTTATGTTTCGGCGATTCGCGGAACACCATTGCTTGTTCAGTTATTCATTATTTTTTATGGACTTCCGAATATCGGAGTTACCTTAGATCCGTTTATATCCGCGGTGATTGGTTTTTCTCTAAGTGTTGGGGCCTATGCTTCAGAAATCATTCGAGCAGCGATTATCTCCATTCCTAAGGGCCAGTGGGAAGCCGGTTATTCGATTGGAATGACCTATACCCAGGCGTTAAAAAGAATCATTCTTCCGCAGGCAGCAAGAGTATCCATACCGCCATTATCGAATTCATTTATTAGTCTTGTAAAAGACACTTCTCTTGCGTCAGTTGTTCTTGTAACAGAGATGTTTCGCCGGGCCCAAGAAATTGCTTCAACAACCTATGAATTTCTATTGGTATACGTAGAGGCAGCGCTTCTTTATTGGGTCATTTGCTTTTTCCTTTCGATCTTGCAAGGATACTTGGAAAAGAGAATGGACCGGTACACGTCTTAATGAGGGAGTTTTACGATGATTTCAATTAAAGGATTATATAAGCAATTTGGTCAGTTAGAGGTGTTAAAAGGGATTGACCTCGTCGTTGAAAAAGGAAAAGTGGTCGTTGTCATCGGTCCATCGGGATCCGGTAAGACAACGATGCTCCGCTGTTTGAATGTGTTGGAAACTCCGACAAAAGGTGTCATTTCCATCGAAGGTCAAAGTTTAGATTTTTCTAAAGCTGTACCTAAAAAACAAATTGCCTCGTTTCGGCGCCTAACCGGAATGGTTTTTCAAAGTTATAATCTCTTTCCTCACAAAACAGCTCTTCAGAATGTCATGGAGGGACCAATCATTGTAAAAGGAGAGGGGAAAGAAGCTGCAAGGAAAAAAGCACAAGCATTACTTGAGAAAGTGGGCCTTGGTGATAAAATTGATTACTTTCCCGCCCAGCTCTCCGGTGGTCAGCAGCAGCGTGTCGGCATTGCCCGGGCACTAGCAATGGAACCAGAGGTAATGCTCTTTGATGAGCCGACGTCCGCACTTGATCCTGAACTGGTTGGTGAAGTATTGAAGGTCATGAAGGACCTTGCTAGGGAGGGAATGACGATGATCGTTGTTACCCATGAAATGCGCTTTGCCCGCGAAGCGGCCGATGAAGTCATTTTCATGGACCAAGGTGTGATTGTCGAGAGGAACAAGCCAGAAGAAATTTTCACCAATCCAAAAGAAGAACGAACAAGGAAGTTCTTGAATATGATTCAATAAGGTGTTGTAGCCATGTGCTATGGCACTTTTTTATTTTTAAGTGAAAATGTTCAAAGATTCTTCTTAATAGCACGGCAGGTTTTCGACAAGCATTATCGAAGTATAAAATAAATCCGGTAAATTTTAATAAAAAAGTGAAACTTTTCCATAATTTAACCGTATTTAAGGTAGATACATAGAAAGGATGATGCTTATGGATGAGGAGTGGTGGTTACGTAGCAAAAAATGAAAAAATGCCTTTTATATGAATGATAAGGATTGATGCGCATGGAACCATTTAGCATTCCTTTAGAAACGATTTATTTATATGGGTTAATCATTTCCGGGGTATTAACCTTAATTTATGTCTTGTTTGCCGATGTCTTTCATTTTCATGGGTTTGGAGACGGACTCGATTTTCTTAACCCAGTCTTGATCTTCGCTTTCGTAACCATCCTATCGGCAAGCGGTTATTTATTTGAGCGACTTTCTTCATTACATTATTTACTCATTTTAGGCATCTCGGCTGCTGCATCCTTGATTGTGGTGACGTTATTAAATGTCTTTGTTCTTGTCCCGCTGTCGGGTGCGGAGGAGTCACTAGTCTATAAAGAATCAGATTTGCGTGGCCGGACTGGGACAGTAATTACCACCATCCCTGTTGACGGGTATGGGGAAGTAATGATTGACAGTACAAGCGGCAGAATTGCCAAGCCAGCATCAAGCTTTGATGGGGACACGATCCCAAGCGGTACGAATGTCCTTGTGGTCCAAGTAGAAAATGGTGTCCTGCAAGTAACGGTTCATCATCAATTAGAGAGTTTTTTATAGGGAGGTTTTAGGATATGGAATTTAACATTATCTGGGTTATTATTGGGATTGTTGCACTTATTTTTCTAGCTTTAATTGGCGTTTTTATTACCAAGTACAGAACTGCAGGGCCGGATGAGGCCTTGATTGTGACAGGAAGCTTCCTTGGCAACGGAAATGTCCATGTGGACGAATCCGGAAACAAAATCAAAATTATCCGCGGCGGCGGTACGTTTATTTTACCAGTTTTCCAACAGGCAAAACCACTCAGCTTGCTATCTAGTAAACTAGAAGTAACGACTCCAGAGGTCTATACTGAGCAAGGTGTTCCAGTCATGGCCGATGGGGTAGCGATTATTAAAATCGGCGGTTCGATTAGTGAAATTGCGACTGCTGCCGAGCAGTATCTTGGAAAGCCAAGGGAAGATCGCGAAAGTGAAGCCAGGGAAGTTCTTGAAGGCCATCTTCGCTCGATCCTTGGCTCAATGACCGTAGAAGAAATCTATAAAAATCGCGATAAATTTTCACAAGAGGTTCAAAGAGTTGCCTCACAAGATCTGGCTAAAATGGGCTTAGTGATTGTCTCGTTTACGATTAAGGATGTTCGCGATAAAAATGGATATCTTGATTCCCTTGGGAAACCGCGTATCGCTCAAGTTAAACGAGATGCCGATATTGCCACAGCTGAAGCGGATAAAGAAACCCGTATTAAAAAAGCAGAGGCTTCTAAGGAAGCAAAGCGGAATGAGTTAGAGCGGGCCACAGAAATTGCTGAGGCGGAAAAAATCAATCTTTTGAAAATTGCCGAGTACCGCCGTGAACAAGATGTCGCCAAAGCACGTGCTGACCAAGCCTACGACCTTGAAAGTGCACGTTCGAAACAAGAAGTAATGGAACAAGAAATGCAAATCAAGATTATCGAAAGACAGAAACAAATTGAATTGGAAGAAAAAGAAATTCAACGTCGCGAACGTCAATACGATTCGGAAGTGAAGAAAAAGGCGGACGCCGACCGTTATTCTGTGGAACAATCGGCTGCCGCAAATAAGGCAAAAGAAATGGCAGAAGCAGAAGCAAATAAATATCGAATCGAAGCAATGGCTAAAGCCGAAGCAGAGCGGATTCGATTGGATGGTCTCGCCAAAGCGGAAGCGCAAAAGGCACAGGGTTCGACGGAAGCAGAAATTATTCGCTTAAAAGGTTTAGCAGAAGCCGAAGCCAAGGAAAAAATTGCCGAAGCATTCGAGCAATTCGGCCAAGCGGCAATCCTAGACATGATTATCAAAATGCTCCCAGAATATGCGAAGCAAATCGCTGCCCCCTTATCCAATATTGATAAAATTACGGTTGTCGATACGGGCGGTTCTGGAGCGAATGGCGGTGCCAATAAAATCACCAGTTATGCAACTAATTTAATGGCTAGTCTTCAAGAATCATTAAAAGCATCAAGCGGGATTGATGTTAAGGAATTAATTGAAAACTACTCTGGCAAGTCGAATGTAAGAAAAAGCATTGAGGAATTGACAGATGAAGTGAAGAAAAAAGCAGAATAAGAAAAAAAATCCTTATCGATGGCGATAAGGATTTTTTATAATATGATTTCAAAGGTCGTTCCTAGATTGTGGCTGCTTGAAACTTCAATGGTTCCGCCGTGGGCCTCCACTAATTGTTTGACAATTGAGAGTCCGAGCCCGGTACCGCCGAGAGCACGCGTTCGTGATTTATCGACACGATAAAATCGCTCGAATATTCGCGGTAAATCTTCTTCGGGGATACCCTTCCCTTCATCCTGAACAATCATGTGAATCGCTCCGTCGATTCTTTTAACGACGACGTCTATTTTAGTTTTCGGCTCCGAATATTTCCGTGCATTATCAAGCAGATTGAGGATCACTTGTTCAAAGCGCATCGGGTCAATTTTTGCATAAAGATGATCCGTGCATTCGAGAACGATTTCGATCTGGTACTTCAAGAAAGCCGGTGAAACTTTTTCAATGATTGTTTGAAAATAAGATAATAGATGAACCTCTTCTTTTTCTATTGAAAAAGTATTTTCATCCATTTTTGCGAGATTAAATAATTCCTTCACTAGTTTCGATAGCTTGCCAGTCTCTTCAAAAATAATTCCTAAATATTTATCTCTGTCCTCATTGTTCGTTCCTTGTCGGCGGGCAATGTCTGCATAGCCCTTAATATAAGTCAGTGGAGTACGGAGTTCGTGCGAGATGCTTGCGAGGAACTCATTCCGTTCATTTTTTAGAATTTCTAAATCACTTGCTAACACCTTAATGGATTCCCCGAGCTCTCCGATTTCGTCTTTACCAACGTTTGGCAGGGAGACGGAGAAATCACCCTTGCTGATCCGTTTTGTTACTTCACTCATTTGAATAAGCGGGTGAGTGACAAACCTGGTCAAAAAGATAATGATAATAATCATAAACAAGAGGGAAAGCAGGCCAGCAATCAGGAAATGCTGGTTAAGTCCGGAAATTAAATCTTTGATTTTTTTTGTATTTTGAAACATATAGACATAACCGTTGATTTTATTATCAACAATTACTGGGCTAATGGAAGCGATATAAGCTTCGTTTTTCCAGTCGTCTTCTAAAATCAAACCCTCGTGTGGCACACTTTTTGGCTTAATATTCATGATTTTTTTCATTTCATCTGCAACCTTATTGGACGACATATAAATCGTTCCATCTGGTTTTGTCAGAATCACCTGTGTATCGGTCTGTGCCTCCATTATGGCAATGTGCCGAATGGTTTCATCATGAAATGAAGCCTCGAGGATCTCACGGTGATTATTCCCTCGTGTCTGGAGAGAAGATAACTCTTCATGCACCCGGGAATGAATGATATTATTATGCAAAAAAAACATCGAAATGCCTTCTAGTATAAAGATTGCAATAAAAAATAGAACGCCTATTTTAACTGATATTTTATTCATATGTCCAAGCACCTCACTCCCTAAGCATACTATAGAGTTTGCTGTACTAGCGCCTTATTTTGTAGCAAATTTATTAAAAAAAATGGACGCCCCACCGATTGGGACGTCCGAACTATATAAAAAAGAGAGGTTAAATTTGGGATGAGTAAGATGGGTTTGAACCAACTACTGCATCAATGAGGTGATAACAAACACTTGGGAGTCCTTTTAGTTATTCCCTCATTCCTAACTACACTCACATCTTACCGAGAAAGATTGAAGATGTTATGAAGAACTTGTGGTGAATTTGTGAAGTTACAAACATCACAGACTTGAAATGATATAGTTATTATGTGGGGAGTGGTAAAAATGAAGATATTATTAGTAGATGATGAACGTAGAATCATAGAGGTTCTTGAAGCCTATTTAGTAAGAGAAGGCTATGAAATTCATAGTGCCGATAATGGAATAGATGCCTTGAAAAAAGTAAAAACACTAAACCCTGATTTAATCATATTAGACTTAATGCTGCCCGATATATCTGGTGAAGAAGTTTGCCGGCTGGTCCGAAAAGAATCGGACGTGCCAATCCTGATGCTGACCGCCAAATCGGCTGAAGATGACCGCATCAACGGAATCGTGATGGGGGCGGATGATTATTTAACCAAACCGTTTAGCCCGCGGGAAGTCGTTGTTCGCGTGCAAGCTATTTTAAGGCGTGTGAAAAAGTCGGAGAAAGTAGAACGACTTGAATTCAATGGAAAAAGTCTTGTCATTGACTTAATAAAAAAGGAAGTAACCGTAAACGGAGACTATATTACCCTAACACCGATTGAATATAAGCTGTTAACCAATATGGCGGTGAATCCGGGCCGGGTTTACAGCCGGATGGATTTGCTTGAAAAGATTCAGGATGAAGGTATGTATTATGAGGGCTATGAACGCAGTGTGGATACCCATATCAAAAATCTTCGTAAAAAAATTGAGATGGATTCACGGCAGCCAGATTTTATCGTGACGGTATTCGGGATGGGTTACAAATTTGGAGGCGTATTAGATGCTGCAAACGCTCCGGTCTAAAATTCTCTTTTATTTAATACTCATCTCCATGATCGCCATCATCATTGTGAGCTTTTTTATCCAGTATGGATTTGAAGAGAGTTTCAGCAGCTATTTAGATCACAATCGGGAAAAAAAGATTGATCGGATTATCACGGAAATTGAAAAGGATTATAAAAAAAATGGTCATTTCACCAGTGACCCCGTGTTTGGGCTCTTGCACGAACATGCGATGACCGAGCAGCTTTACTTCCAATTGTATGATCGGCTGGGGCAATTGCAAATGGATTCCTCGAACATCCGTGGCATGTTGAATAGCTTCGGGTTAGCTGAACCTGCTCCAAATGGTGAAGAATGGCATTCCAAAACCTATACACTAAGGGTAGATGATAATATCATTGGGAAACTTGTCGCCATCTATCCGAAAGGTTTAATCGATGATGAGTATACATTTATCCAAACGATTCAATTGTACATTTATGCAGCCGTTTGTTTGACGATCGTGCTGGCGATTATCTTTAGTATGCTTTTTTCAAAAAAACTCACTTCAGGATTACAGAAACTATCGTTTGCGGCAAATGAGCTGCAGAATCATAATCTTGATATTCGGATTCCATTATCGGGCTTGCCTACCGAGGTAAAGGACATTGCGATTTCGTTTAATAATCTTGCGGTGTCGTTGGCAAAGGAAGAAAACTTAAGAAAGCATTTTACGGGTGATTTGGCTCATGAGCTTCGCACACCGCTTGCCACATTGAGAAGTCAAATTGAAGCATTTCAGGATGGCATTTGGGAGCCGACTCCACAACGGTTGCAGACAACCCATGAAGAGCTAATGCGGTTGGTTAGGCTAGTCAATGAACTAGAAAAGCTTCTTGCTGCTGAAAATCCGCAGATTCGACTGGAAAAAATGGAATTGGATGCAGGAAGTGTGCTGGCAGCGTTATTTGAGATGTTTCTGCCGTTGTTTACAGAGAAGGGTGTCCATCTCCATATTGAAGAACCTATTCAGGACGAAATGTTTGAAGCAGACAGGGATCGCTTGATGCAAATCCTATCAAACATTCTCAATAATGCCCTAAAGTATACGCCAGAAGGAAAAAACGTCACCATTTCTGTCCAAACGGATATGTCTGGCTATGTCGGCTTCAAGATTCAAGATGAGGGATCAGGAATGGCTGAGGAAGATATTCCGCATATATTCGAACGCTTCTATCGCGGGGACAAATCACGAGACCGCAAAACCGGAGGAGTTGGAATTGGACTCTCGATTGTAAAAGCCTTGATGGATGCGCATAGAGGCGTCATAAAAGTAAAAAGCAAGTTAAATAAGGGAACAAGCGTTACTTTGTGGTTCCCGCAGGAAGACTAACCCTAAATAATAAAACAGAAGGCCTCTGTAATACGCAGCGGCCTTCTGTTTTTTAATCCAAGTGAAGAAAAAAACAGCTCCAAACCGGAACTGTCAATTAACGTGCAAGAAGGTAAAACTTTTTCCACTCATTTAGGAAGGATGCAGTGGAGGAATTCGGATGTTCTAGGACGCGTGGGGTTAGTCCTACTTGTTTCACTTCACCATTTACAATGATTGCAAGCTGTTTCGTGAGATAATTGACCTCCATCAGATCATGGCTGACAAAGACAGCCGTTGTTTTGGCATTTTCAATAATTTGTTTGAAATCTTCCATTAACCTTATTTTTGTTGGAAAATCTAAGGCGGAAAAAGGTTCATCTAAAAACAGAATCTCTGGTTCAACAATCATCGCCCGCGCTAAGTTTACCCGTTGTGCCTCGCCGCCGGATAAATAAAGCGCATTTTTTTTCGCCAAATGACTGATCCCAAATAACTCCATCCAGTGCCCCACTTTTTCCTTGATTACCGATTTGGAGACTTTTCGTAAGGTTAGACCTATCGCAATGTTATGAAAAACAGTTCCATCTAACAGTAAGGACTGCTGAAGAGCAATAGAGAATTTCCTTCTCAGCTCAAGCGGTGCATTTCCATTAGGAATGGCCTGTCCTCGGTAAAGGATTTCACCACTATTTTGTTGCTCAAGAAACGCCAGCACCTTTAGCAGCGTACTTTTCCCCGCACCATTTGGTCCCATGATACCGAGAAATTCCCCAGTCTGAATCTGAAATTCAGGAATATCAAGAATGATTCTATTATGGGCTTTATAGGTAAAGTTCTGCAGCTCAATTAAGGGGTTCATGATATTCGCCTCCTTTGCTGTAAAAATGTTAACGCTGCCGTAATCAACAGGGCAACCGATAATAATATGAACGATAGCGCTAAGGCAATATCAAAGTTCCCCTTTGAAACTTCCATCACAATCGTCGTCGTTAAAATGCGCGTGTCGCCTTGGATATTCCCGCCGACCATCATCGCAGCACCAACCTCAGCGATGACCCGGCCAAAGCCAGCCATGATTGCCGCCAATATAGCAATTTTTAATTGTTTAATGAGAATCCATAAGGTCTGTAGTTTCGTTGCTCCAAGTGCTTTAATTTGCAGAAGCATTTTTTCACTAATTTGCTGAAATGCTGTGCAGGTTAGACTGGTGACAATCGGCAAACTCACTAATATTTGTGCCAGCACAATCGCTGTTGGTGAATAAAGCAGGGTGAGGTCCCCCAGCGGTCCCGAGCGCCATAAAAGCATCGTAATCCAAAGTCCGGCAACAACAGGAGGCAGCCCCAAACCAATATTGATGAATAATAATAGAAGTTTACGGCCTTTAAATCTAGTTAATCCAAGAAAAATGCCAAGCGGCAATCCTATCAAGGTACTAATCAGGATGGAAATTAGACAAACTTTAAGAGTGAGCCAGGTAATCGCAAATACTTCCTGATCACCAGAAAGGAGCATCTCTATCGCTTTTTTTAGTCCATCAATGAGTAGTTCCATTTAAAGTGCCTCCAGGATTTTCTATAGCTTTATAAACAGAAGGACCCTTAAAAAAGGGCCTTCATCTACTATTCTGTATACTTAATAAATAATGATTGACCGTATTCTTTCTTACCGAAATCTTCAATCACATCTTGTGTTTTCGCATCTACCATAAATTCTACAAATTTTTCAGCATCTTTGCTATTAATTTTGTCATGTTTTTCAGGATTTACTTGCATCACGTGGTAAATGTTCATTAAATCTTTGCCGCCTTCAACGACGATTTGAAGGGTATCCAAATTTTTCTCTTGTGCCAGCCATGTAGCGCGGTCAGTTAAGACGTAGCCTTTTTTCTCTGCGGCTACTTGTAAGGTTTGCCCCATGCCTTGTCCAGTTGAAACGTACCATTCCCCAGCTGGCTTAATGCTTGCCGCCGCCCAGATACCAAGTTCTTTTTTGTGTGTGCCAGAATCGTCACCTCGTGAAACGAAAGTAGCTTTCGAATCAGACAATTTTTTGAAAGCTGCGTTAATGTCGTCACCGCTGACACCTGCTGGATTTTCCTTTGGTCCTACGAGGATAAAGTCATTATACATTACGCGTTTGTAGTTTATGGCATCGCCGGCATCAACAACTGCCTTTTCAGCTGCTGGAGCATGAACAAGAAGGACATCTGCTTCCCCTTTTGTTCCCATTTCTAATGCCTGCCCTGTACCAACTGCAATGGTTTTTACTTTTACATTGTTTTCTTTTTCAAACATTGGGATCAGGACATCTAGTAAGCCGCTGTCCTGTGTGCTTGTTGTTGTGGCAAGGATCATTTCAGTTGGTGCTGCTTTAGGTTCAGTCTTTTTTACTTTTTCTGCTGAATCTTTTGTGTCAGAATTTCCGCACGCGGCTAAAATTAATAGCAGCATCGCCAATAAGAATCCAAGATAACGATTTTTTAACATGTTTTTGTTTCCTCCGTTTGACTAGTTTGATAGGTGATTTTTCCTAATTCTGATATATTATATCCTTCCAATTCCGTTAAACTTTCTTTGAAACTAGCAGATTGTAAATACTGAATTAGGTCTGTTAAACTTTGTTTATTTTCAGAGGTAAAGCGGAATACAAGGTCAAAATGTTCTTTCGCTACAGGGAGGAAGTCCAATCCTAAATGGCTTGCCGCCGACTGAATTCCGAAGGTGACATCAGCCATGCCCCTGCTAATGTGCGAGGCAGCAGATAAATGATTCCACTCCTCCTTGCTATACCCGCTAATTTTACTAGGATCGATTCCATAGCTGGAAAGCTTTGAGTCAAGTAAAAATCGTGTTCCTGCCCCTTTCTGGCGATTAACAAATTGAACATCATTTCTCGTCAGGTCAGGAAAATCATGAATATTTTTCGGATTACCTTTTGCGACAATAAAGCCTTGTTGTCTTGCCGCTAATCTAAGCACTAAAATTGATTCGTATACAAAAAGTTGATGAATGAATGGCAGATTATATTCTTGTGAGTTTGGATCGAGTAAATGAATAGCAGCAATATCACATTGGCCCCGGTATAGCATCATTAACCCTTCAAGACTGCCTATGTATGAGGGCTGGATTTGCAAGTATAATGCTGTAGCTGCTTGTTTCGCGAAATGTTCGACCAGAAAGTCGTGACTGCCTGATAATCGAATGGATTGGGACGGATTACATGGAGTCTCTGTTGGTTCAGATAGACTTTTTTTGGCGGGAGCCTTTGTGTTCTCTTTAAATCTTTCCAGCTCAGCTTGTTCAATTCTCATTTTGTTCCCAATCTTAAATGCCTGCAGATCACCTCTTTTAATTAACTCATAAACCGTATGCTTTGAGATTTGAAAGATTTGGGCCACTTCATCGGGTGTATAAGCCTTCTCACCCATATGTCACCCTCCTTTTTCCAGTTTTTATTTTATAAAAAGAATAGCATAATAAAAGTGACTTTTGTTAAGTTTTGTTAAGTTTTGTTAAGTTTCGTTAAGTTTCGTTAAGTTTCGTTAAGTTTCGTTTAGGATTGTCATGAGTTGTTCAAAAAACAATCAAGTTTTCACAAGATTTTCACAAACTTCACTCATTGTTCAATCGTGAGAATAGACAAATATTGTACTATAAGAAGAGGATATTAAATTTGCGAAAAAGGGGACGGATCTAAATGTCTAAGCTTCTATATATAACAGCAAATCCAAAAAATGATAGTAAACTTTCAAAAGGAATGCAAATTGGGGAAGTATTTTTAGAAGAGTTCAAAAAGGAACAGCCTGATGTGGAAATTGAGCATATGCACTTATATAGTATGGATATCCCTGAGATTGATATGGATTTACTTTATGCACGTGCAAAACTATCATTTATGGGCTATACAAAAGATCAGCTTACTGAAGGAGAGCGGACGAAACTAGAAAAAATGCATGCGCTGGCAGACCGTTTTATTGATGCGGATTACTATGTGTTTGTTACACCGATATGGAACCTTGGTGCACCCGCAATTTTAAAATCCTTCATGGATTGCTTATTTATTGCGGGGAAAACATTTACTTACTCTGAACACGGTGCAGAGGGACTTCTTACCGGAAGAAAGGCAATTCACATTCAAACACGCGGAGGCATTTATTCCATCGGAAGAATGGTTGATTTTGAAATGGGTGACCGTTATTTGAGTAAAGCCCTTGAATTCCTTGGCTTTGAATTAATGGAAACGGTATTTGCCGAGGGAATGGATCATAATCCAAAGATGATTCCTGAAATTATGGCAAAAGCGAAGGAACAAGCAGCAAAGGCAGCTAAAGAAATGGCGAAATTGCCTGTTTCATTATAAAAAAGAGCGACTCGAGTGCTGTCGAGTCGCTTTTTCGTTGCTTTTTATAAATATCGCATGAGTTCTCATCCTATTTGCGGAAAACCCACTTTTGTTTGCGAAACTATTTTTCTGAACCTTAACTTACTAAAATTTACCTATAAATTGGAAAACTAACACAAGTACTCCTAATGCCCAAACATAAATTGCAAATGGTTTTAATGAATGATTTTTCAAATAGCCAATCATCCACTTAACGGCAACATAACCGAAGACAGCAGAAGCGACAATACCAACGAGCAATGCCGACAAAGAGATTTCTTCACCTTGACCGCTGAGTAAATCCTTCGTTTGCAGGACAATCGCGCCAGCAATGGCTGGTGTGGACAATAAGAAGGAAAAATAGGCGGCTGTTTCACGATCTAATTTTCGCCAAAGAGCGGCAACGATCGTCATTCCTGATCGTGAAATCGCAGGCATAATCGCAACGGCCTGAAAGGTACCGATAATGAGGGCATCTTTATAGCTAATCTCATCCATTTTCTTGTAGCCATTTTTTGCTGAATCAGCGATCCACAGGAAGATCCCCGTAATTAAAAACTCCCAGCCAATCGTAACCCCAGTTTTCGAAATTTCATCAATATAATCTTTAAACGCAAGTCCAAAGATTACCGCTGGGATGGTACCAACAATCAACAAAAAGGTTAACTTACTAAACGGGTTTTTGATAATTTTAATAAATTCATCCTTATAAAAAACAAAAACAGCCAGCAATGTGCCGACATGAAGCATCGTATCGAGCAAGAGTCCGGCTTCCTGTAAGCCGAATAAATTTCTTCCTAAATAAAGATGGCCAGTACTGCTGATCGGCAAGAATTCGGTTAAACCTTGGATAATCCCCAGAATTAGTGCTTCTAATTTTGTTAACATAGTTACCCTCACATTCTAAAGAAATGTTAAGCCTGTACATTTAAAAGATATGCTAAAATTACCTATTTAATGAAATCCTATTCTATTTTAGGATTCCGTTTCCAATTAGGCAATGAAAATATCTAATGTCTAAACAAAATAAGTGCAATTGGATGGCATCCTCCCATAAAATAGAAATATACTCGTTCGAGAGGAGAAACGCATTTGGAAAATTCACATCTTCATTTTAATACGTCGATCGGTGTTATGAAGCCCGAAAATATTCGAAACAAAGACCAGGCCTGTCCATTTTGCGAAAGAGATCAACTAACGAACCTCATCGCTGTGGACGAACCGATTATTCTTTTGAAAAATAAATATCCTGTTTTAGAAAATACCTATCAAACGGTGCTAATTGAAACGGATGATTGTCATGGTGAATTATCGACCTACCCAAAAGAGCATTTACATAAATTGATGAGATTTGGAATCAAGCATTGGTTAGCTATGGAGGAAACTGGCCGCTATCAATCTGTGATCTTCTTCAAAAACCATGGACCTTTGTCAGGAGGTACTCTCTCCCATCCTCATATGCAAATCATTGGCTTGGATGATATTGATTATAAAGAGAAGGTAACCCATGAAATGTTTGAAGGGATTGTAATTGATGAAACAGCGGAAGCCCGGTTTACGCTGTCGACAAAGCCCCGTGTTGGATTTTATGAATTCAATATTGAAATGGATGATTCGAGTTACCAGGAAAAGTTTTCGGATTACCTGCAAACGGCTGTTCATTATATTTTGAACCATTTTCCATTCAAAGCAACGAGCTATAACTTGTTTTTTCATCATATTGAAAATAAAATCTATGCAAAGGTTGTTTCGCGCTTTGTGACCACCCCGCTTTTTATTGGATACGGCATTCCACAGGTTCCAAGTAATCTGGAATGGATGGCTATGGAATTGCAGCGGATCTACTTTAATAAATAAGAAGAAAAAACTATGGGCGCTTCCGCTTTCTAATTTATGTAAATTAAACCATTCACAGTTTAGAAGTTGTGATTTGCTGATAATAAAAATATAATGAAGGAATGCAGCATTTCATAGTAAGGTGGAACTGATATGACTTCAAATAACGACAAAACTTCAAAACTTGATTACAATCTTGTTTTTATATTGATATTACTGTTTTTAGCGAGCTGTTTAGCAATTTTTAGTGCGCAGGCGAGCGGACAATACAAGGAGAATTTTTTAATCAAGCAAATTGTTTGGTACGCGGTTGGTGGAGGGATTATCACTGGGGTTATGACCCTCGATTCAGATCAACTCCGAAAGCTAACCTGGTATGCTTATGGGTTTGGAATACTTATGCTTGGATTTTTAATTGTTGCCCCGGAAAGCATCGCACCAGTTATCAATGGGGCGAAAAACTGGTTTAAGGTTCCTGGCATTGGTACCCTCCAACCATCTGAGTTTGTTAAAATCTTCATTATATTGGCTCTTGCGCGCGTGATTGAAGATCATCACCTCAAAACTCAAATAAAAACCATGCAAACGGATTTTTGGCTTTTAGTTAAGCTTGGCATTGTAACCATGGTCCCTTTAGCACTTATTATCAAGCAGGACTTAGGGACATCGCTTGTATTCTTAGCGATATTATTAGGAATGGTCTTTATTTCGGGGATTTCGTGGAAGCTGCTCACACCATTGTTTGCAGTAGGTATGGCGTTAATTGGAACGATTTTTTACTTTGTATTATGGCATCCAGAAGTTTTGGAAAAGTACCTTGGGGTGGGCCAATATCAGCTTCGTCGGATTTATTCTTGGCTAGATCCTTATAGTTACCAAGGATCGGACGCCTATCAGTTGACAAAATCATTACTTGCGATCGGATCAGGTCAAACGGGCGGTAAAGGATTGGGAAACCGTGAAGTTTATTTGCCTGAAAGTCAAACGGATTTTATTTTTAGTGTCGTTGGCGAGGAATATGGCTTTATTGGGGCAAGTGTGTTAATTAGTTTGTTTTTCTTGTTGGTTTATCATATTACCAAGGTAGGAATGGAAACAAAAAATAATTTTTATACGTATATTTGCGTAGGGGTCATCAGCATGATCACCTTCCACGTCTTCCAAAATATTGGGATGACGATTGGCGTTCTACCGATTACAGGGATTCCTCTACCGTTTATCAGTTATGGCGGCAGCGCCTTAATGGGGAACATGTTCGGGCTCGGCTTAATTTTTTCGATTCGCTACCATTATAAAAAGTACATGTTTTCGACAACAGCTTAATATAGAAAAAAGAGCGAAGTGGGTTCGCTCTTTTTTTGTGCTTGAAATTGGTGTTTGGCGGAATAAATCAGGGAGTCGGCGGAATTGCGGTTTAGTTTGGCGGAATAAATTGAGAAGTTCGCGGAAATCCGGATAAGTTTGGCGGAATAACCAGAAAAGTTAGCAGAATCCCGCCAGGATAAGAGAACTATACCGCATTTTATGGGGTGTCTATTCTGGCTTGGCGGAATAAATTGAGTAGTTCGCGGAATCCCGGATAAGTTTGGTGGAATAACCAGAATAGTTAGCGGAATCCCGCCAGGATAGGAGAGCTATACCACATAAATTAAGGTATCTAGGCTAGGTCGGCAAAATCCCCGTACAAATCAGCAGAAAAAATATTCAAAGTAAACAAAAAGAGTGAGGCCATGGCAAGTCTCGCTCTTTTCATATATATAATGGGAGGTTTTTTTATAAAAATTGCTTATTTCTTTAGTAAGATTTTCTCAAGGTCATCGAGCATAATATTTGCAGCCAGAACACCGCCCGCAGTATTCCAAGTTGCGTCACTTACCTCATGAACATTTCCACTCTTCACAGCATTTAAATTTTTCCAAAGTGGATCGTTTGTCCATTCTTTTGCAGTATCTAAGGCTGCTTTATCACCTGGTGGCGCATAGGTGAAGTAGAAAAGCAGGTCTCCATCCATTTTAGGAATGACTTCTTTGCCTACCTCTACAGCGAGTAAACCAAGCTTATTATCCGGAGTGAAAAGTGCTTCCTGCTGGGCAGCACGTTTGAAGCCTAATTTATCAAAAATAACACCAGAAAAAGAATCAGTGTAATAAATACGAGATTTACCAGCCATAAAACGAACAACAGAAACCTGTTGATTTACTTTATCGCCGAGTTTTCCTTTTAAATCTGCTACATGTTGATCAAAATCACCTAAGACTTTGTTCCCTTTTTCTTCAAGGTTCAAAGCTTTTGCATATAATTTAAAGTTTTCTTGCCAATCGCCTCTAAGTGTTTCGGAAAAAACTGTAGGAGCAATTGCACTTAGTTGGTCATACACTTTTTCTTGACGCAGCTTGTTTCCAATAATCAAATCAGGTTTTAACGAGGCAATTTTCTCCACGTTTACTTCACCCTCAACTCCAACAACCTCTACGCCATCCATATCCTTTTTAATATGATCATACCATGGATCTCCAAGCCAAGATTGTACAGCCCCTACAGGTTTTACACCTAAGGCCAGAAGAGCTTCTGTTCCTTCATTTGTGAGAATAACGACTTTTTTAGGCGTACCTTTAATTGTGGTTGATCCCATCGCATGCTCAACCGTATAAGATTTTTCTGTAGTAGTTTTTGCTTCATTTTTCTTTTCACCAGTTTTTGCCTCATTACCGCCGCCGCAAGCAGCTAATAAGAAAATGGTCATTACTGAAAAAAGAGTAAGTATTGTCTTGATTGCATTCATTGTTTATGTATCCTCCTTAGCTAATTGTTAATGATAATCATTTTCAATGACAACTTAATCATAAATTGAGTAGTACCGATATGTCAACGGTTTAATTGAAAATGATTATCAAAAGTATTTACATTTTTGTGAACAGAACACGATATAATTGAAAATGATTTTCAAAGTCATTGACAATGATTATCAATTGGAGATAGACTTAAATTAATTAATTCTAGTAAGAAGTTAGAAAGGTTTCCATAGATATGCTCTTAAAAAGTACTTCATCAAAATGGATTGGATTAATAATTGCCGTCTTGGGAATGGTGTTATTTATGTGTGCCAGTGTCATTTATGGTTATACCGATACCAGCTGGCAAACAGCAGTAGATGCCTTTACTAAAAATAACGGATCCAATGAACATATCATTATTCAAACCGTCAGGCTGCCTAGAGCGTTAATCGCCTCAGCCGTCGGGGCTAGCCTGGCAATTGCCGGTGTCCTCATGCAAACCTTAACAAAGAATCCGCTTGCATCACCTGGAATATTTGGGATTAATGCAGGTGGAGGATTTGCAGTTGTCGTAGCGATGACTGTGTTTTCTGTAAATAGTTTAAATGCGTTTAGCGTTCTTGCTTTCTTAGGAGCTGCCGTTGCAGCGATAAGTGTTTACGCCATTGGTTCATTTGGCCGTGAAGGTTTAACGCCAATGAAACTAACATTAGCAGGGGCTGCGATGTCAGCGATGTTTTCCTCCTTTACTCAAGGATTACTAGTATTGGATGAGGTCATGCTTGATCAGGTATTGTTTTGGCTGGCAGGCTCTGTCCAGGGTCGAAAATTAGAGACGCTTGTCTCAGTTTTACCTTATATTGGGATCGGCTGGATTGGTGCCGTGTTAATTGCTGGTAAAATGAATATCCTGTCCATGGGGGAAGATGTTGCCAAGGGGCTTGGTTTAAACACAGGACTTATCAAAATCGCCATAGGCATAATTGTTATTTTACTAGCGGGCGGTTCTGTAGCTGTCGCAGGTCCAATTGGTTTTGTGGGTATTGTGGTCCCACACATTACTAGATCGATTGTTGGGATTGATCATCGTTGGGTCATCCCATTTTCAGGCGTATTAGGAGCGATCCTATTAATCGCGGCAGATATCGCCGCAAGATACATTTTCATGCCGTCTGAGGTACCTGTTGGTGTCATGACAGCCATCATTGGAACTCCATTCTTCATTTACATCGCAAGAAGGGGGTTCAATGGACGATGAGTAAATATAAAAATTTCCGCCTTTTTAATGGCAAAATGTCCTTTTTAGTTGATCGAAAAGCATCATTAACTTTTTCCATCCTTCTCGTCGTTGCATTCTTTGTTTTTGTGGTTAGCACGGGAAGCGGTGAAATGAAGATTAATCCTTTTACAGTTATAAAAGTGTTATTCGGCGGCGGACCTGAGATGGAAAAGCTTATTATTACATCTTTTCGCCTCCCAAGAATTATTGTCGCCTTAATGGTTGGTATTTCACTAGCGATTGCAGGCGGTATTTTACAAGGAATGATCCGAAATCCGCTAGCTTCCCCAGATGTTTTAGGGATTACAGGTGGAGCAGCGGCTGCCGTTGTAAGTTTTTTAGCGATTTTTAGTGATAAAAATCATTCATTAACGGTAAGTATCGCCTGGCTGCCATTAGCAGCTTTTATAGGTGCAACAGTGATAGGATTTTTAGTGTATTCCCTTGCTTGGAAAAATGGTGTTTCACCGATCAGGCTTGTGTTGATTGGAATTGGGATCTCGACGCTAATGCAAGCGATTACCACTTTAACCATGGTAATGGGCCCGATTTATCAGGCGAGCCAAGCTAATATATGGATTACCGGAACCGTGTACGGTTCCAATTGGAGTAATGTTGCAATTCTTGTCCCGTGGACGGTTGTCTTCGTGATTATTGCTTTGGCAGTGGCACGGACGATTAATCTCCAAGAACTCGGTGATGAGGTTGCAACTGGATTAGGCGGCAAGGTGCAAAAACAACGGTTTCTCTTATTAATGATCAGCACCGCCTTGATTGGAGGTTCCGTTGCTTTTGCCGGGGGCATCGGTTTTGTCGGCTTAATGGCACCGCATATGGCGAGAAGGTTAGTGGGTTCATCGTTTGGAGCATTGCTTCCAGCGAGCGCCTTGATTGGCGGGATTCTTGTCATGATCGCTGATTTAATTGGCAGAACGATGTTTTCACCGTTAGAAGTCCCAGCCGGTGTGTTTACCGCAGGCATCGGAGCACCGTATTTTATTTACTTACTTTTTAAAACAAGAAATGCCTAGAAAAGCGGAATCGCCCGTTTAGCGAAGTACACTTGTCGCTGGGCGCTGGAGCTAGACAAGATGCAAAACAAAAAGTCGAAAAGGAGCTGTCAGATGATGAATGCGATTGAAACGAAGAATTTATCACTATCCTATGGGGAGACTCTCATTATTGATGAATTAGATTTGAAGATTCCAAAGGGTGAAATTACCGTGTTTATTGGCGGAAATGGCTGCGGAAAATCAACTCTGCTTCGTTCAATCGCTCGTCTCTTGAAGCCAAAGTCTGGCGCTGTCTTGCTTGAAGGGAAAGCGATTGCCAAGCTGTCGACGAAGGACATTGCGAAAAAGATGGCAATTTTACCACAATCGCCTGCAGCACCTGAAGGGCTAACCGTCCTTCAGCTCGTCAAGCAAGGCCGCTATCCACACCAAACATGGTTAAAACAATGGTCAGAGGAAGATGAGAAAAAGGTCAATGACGCCCTCAAGGCAACTCGATTAGAAGACCTAAAAGAAAGAACGGTTGATTCGCTTTCTGGAGGGCAGAGACAGCGTGCCTGGATTGCGATGACACTGGCTCAGGATACTGATGTCATTCTATTAGATGAACCGACTACCTACCTGGATATGACCCACCAAATCGAAATCCTTGATTTGCTGTTTGAACTAAATGAAAAGAAGAAGCGGACCGTTGTCATGGTACTTCACGATCTCAATCTGGCCTGCCGTTATGCCCATAATGTCGTGGCTATCAAGGATCAGAAGGTATATGACCAAGGAAAACCGGAATATGTCATTAATTGCAGCCTCGTCAAAAATGTTTTTGGCATGGACTGTGAGGTAACAATAGACCCACTATTTGGGACACCGCTCTGCATTCCTTATGGAAAGGGAAGATGTATCCTCGAAAAGGCGGTAGCAATGAATGGTTAAATTATTGGTGGAAAATCAATTGGAAAAATACAGATTCAAGGCAAACTTAGATCATTCATTCAATGTTGCCGATCTCTTAGATGAATCGTACCTCAAGGATTTTTTGAAAAATTTAACCGATGCCATTGAGGCTCCATCTGAAAAAGTAGCTGCTTCCATTTTTATTAAACGGTATGCCTTTTTAGTAGTGATGTCGCTTTATGCGATGACTGCTTTGAATAAAAAGCTAAATGTATCGTTGGATAATATAAAAATGGAGTCGGCTGTTCGAGGGAAAGATTGGCTTCCGGCGATTTCATTTAACGATGTTACAGTTAAGGACTGGGATGGCAACGACCGTTCTGAATGGCGAGCCAGCGTTTTGAAAGATCTTTTTGCGAAGAACATTTTTCCACTGATCTCACAACTGGAAAAAACAATCGGAATTTCGAAGTTAATCCTGTGGGAAAATATCGCTGTCTACTTATTTTGGCTCTATGAAACCGAACTAAAAGATTATGATCAAGTTGGAGAGGATTTTCGCTACTTAATTTTAGAAGCCGAAGGGCCGTTGTTTGGTCGCTACAACTTAAATCCACTGCAAAAGTACTTTGCTAAAAAGACATATTTGGAAGAACGGGATGAAGAAGTTAGAGTAAGAAAGACCTGTTGTTTTACATATCAACTGCCGGCAGGCAAACGCTGCAAAACTTGCCCATGTACCCAAATTACTAAAGACAGAAGGTGTCATGATGGAGAAAGCATTTGTGAAGCAGTTCGAAGCTTTGCTTGAAAAATATAGTGAACTTTTGGTTGGAGAATCCACTGATGAAACGAAGGAGAAGGTGAAGGTATGGGCATTGTATTCCCATATTGCCAAGTCGATGCCTGCTCTGGCTAAGCACTGGAATGGGCTCTACCCGGATGCTAAGGAAGAAATGATGCAGATTATTAATGAAATAAAAGTCATGAATGAACAACATCGCTCATCTTCTCAAAATTAAAATTCATACAAAAACCGGAGGCGGTGATGCCTCCGGTTTTTACAATTATTGAATAGTCCCGCCACTTGGTAACTGATTCGTGTATCCTTGAAACTGTTGGTAGGACTGCTGCAGCTTTTGCTGATCAGCTGCTTCAACTGAATACCAGCCCTTTTTAAACATGAGGTCATAAAGGTTGCGCTGGCATTGTTGAGTTTCTGTAAAAACCTGCATAATGTCCTGATACAATCCTTCGTGGCTTGCTTCATGTAAGGCCATACTGTAAGCACTTGTCATATACTTTTCCGTTGTTAGTAAATCATTGATGAAATCGCGTTCGTTCATTTGCGGCGTTTTTGGTACCTGGGTCTCAGGGTTTTTAATCTTTTGTTGTTGGTTTTGATTCATTGAAAAGTATCCTCCTTTTTAATTGTCTAGCTACAGCTCCCAGCGGCTAGTGTACTTCGCTCTCTTCCCTACGATAAGTCAACATCGAATCGCTTACGCTCTTCGTGTTTCCTTTATCTCAGTCAGAGCGCTTCAGTCCATACGCCGCTAAACGGTCGCTTCCGCTTTTCTTTATTGCATATTATTGAGTGGCTGCTGTTGGTTGGCATGCTGGCCTAGGTGACCTAGCAGTTGTTGGTAGTGGCGCTGATGCATTTGTCCCACTTTTTCTGCTTCCGCTTTTAATTCAGGGTCCTGACACTGCCCGGCAAAAAAGTGTGCTTTTTTAGCAGAGAGCAAATTCCATGACATCATATCTGTTAAATAAAGGGCATCTTTTGTTGATACAACTCCGGGTGGCTCTGGCATCCTCGTTTGTTGATTTTGCATGTTCATATTGGGCATATTCATATTTTGTTGCTGCATAATAACCCTCCTAATTCGTGTAATCTTTACGACTTTATGGTCTCTCAAACAGGAATTTTTATACAAAAAGAGAAACAGGCTGACGTGCTCAGCCTGTTTTCTTCATCCTCGTTTAAATTGATTGTTTTGGCTGTTTTTTTTGTCAACGTGAGCCACTTCGCCGCCTGGCCCGCCATTGCCCTTCACACTTGCAGCACTAACGCCTGCTTTGGAAGGTTCCTTCTTCATTTTCGCCATTGTTATCACCTCGGATATTAGGGTGCCCTTTTATAGCCAAATATTTAAAAATTTATTTTTAAAAAAAATTATAAAATTCCACGTTTATGGATTGCACAAATTTTCAAAATATTCTATAGTAAGTAATAATAAGACTCATTCATATGTGAATTTTTTTTGGTAAAAAAATGAATGAGTATTCATTCAAAGTTTGAAGGGGGAGACAATGTTGAACCAATTAATTAAAAAAGCAGCTGTCCTAGGGTCTGGAGTCATGGGGTCAGGAATTGCTGCCCACCTAGCGAATATCGGTATTCCTACACTATTATTGGATATTGTGCCACGTGAAGTAACAAAAGAAGAAGAAGCAAAGGGACTGACTTTAGCGGATAAACAAGTTCGTAACCGCATCAGTGCCGCGTCCATTCAAAAATTATTGAAGCAAAAACCTGCCCCACTAGCGGTGAAAAAGAATTTGGCCCTGATTGAAGCAGGTAACCTTGAGGATGATTTAGTCAAACTGAAAGATGTGGACTGGGTCATTGAGGTGGTTGTGGAAAACCTCAACGTCAAGAAACAGGTATTTGAAAAGGTCGAACAATACCGCAAACCTGGCAGCATCATTAGTTCCAATACCTCAGGAATTTCTGTAGAAGCGATGGTTGATGGCCGTTCTGAAGATTTCCAAAAGCATTTCCTTGGCACACACTTCTTTAACCCGCCGCGCTATTTGAAATTGCTTGAAGTGATTCCTACTCAATATACGTCTCCAGAAGTACTTTCATTCATGAAAACTTTCGGTGAGGATGTCTTAGGAAAAGGTGTGGTTGTCGCCAAGGATACACCAAACTTTATCGCTAACCGGATCGGGACTTACGGACTGCTCGTAACTGTTCAGGAAATGTTGAAGGCGGGCTTAAGTGTCGGCGAAGTAGACTCCATCACAGGGCCACTCATTGGCCGGGCAAAGAGTGCAACCTTCCGAACACTAGACGTCGTTGGATTGGACACCTTCTATCATGTGGCTAATAACGTCTATGAAAAAGTCGAAGGCAAAGAAAAGGAAGTTTTCGAAATCCCTCCCTTTATAAAGGGAATGGTTGAAAAAGGCTGGCTTGGAAGCAAATCGGGTCAAGGCTTCTTTTTGAAAAAGGGGAAAGAAATTCTTGAATTGGATCCAAGCTCGTTGGAGTATGGTCCACGTAAAAAACTATCGACACCTGCGGTTGAACTTAGCAAGCAGGAAAAGGGTACAGCGAATAAATTGAAAGCGCTTGTATATGCCAATGATCAGGCCGGACAATTCTTATGGAATACAATGGCACAGTCGCTTGTATACTCCGCTCAGCTATTAGGCGAGATTGCTGACGATATCGTTTCCATCGACCGTGCAATGAAATGGGGCTTTGGCTGGGAAACAGGCCCATTCGAAACATGGGATGCGATTGGTGTAGAAAAATCCGTTCAAAAAATGAAGGAATCCGGTCTTGAAGTTCCAGCCTGGGTAACAGAAATGTTAGAAAAAGGACATTCATCTTTCTATTTAGAAGAAAATGGCGAGTTGTTCTTCTATGATAACGGCCAATATCGATTGGTTGAACTTAATCCAAAGGCACTCGACCTGAAAAAGATTAAGAAACAAAAAGGTGTTATTAAAAAGAATAGCGGGGCAAGTCTGATTGATATCGGTGATGGCGTAGCCCTATTAGAGTTCCATTCACCTAACAATGCCATTGGTCTTGATATTGTTCAAATGATTAACTATGCCGTGGAAGAAGTTGAGAAGAACTATAAGGGGCTAGTCATCGGGAACCAAGGAAAGAACTTCTGTGTCGGAGCGAACCTAGCGATGATGCTCATGGAAGTGCAGGATGACAATATTTATGAGTTGGATATGATTGTCCGTAACCTTCATAGTGCCTTGCTGAAAGTGAAATACAGTCCTAAGCCAGTCGTCGCTGCCCCGTTTGGGATGACACTTGGCGGCGGTGCAGAGGTGTGCCTGCCGGCTGCGCACATTCAAGCTTCAGCCGAAACGTATATGGGTCTTGTTGAAGTCGGTGTCGGCTTACTTCCAGGCGGCGGCGGAAACAAAGAGCTTTATATGAAGCACTTAGAAAACCTTCCAAATGGTGTACCATTTGATCTGCAGAATGTCGCTAATAAAGTGTTTGAAACGATTGCCACTGCAAAAGTTTCCACATCCGCTGAAGAAGCACGTGAAAATAATTTCTTGGATTCTTCTGATGGTATCAGCTTTAATAACGATCATCTGCTTTATGATGCGAAGCAAGCCGTGTTAGCCTTACACGAACAAGGCTATAAGCCAAAAGTACGCAGAAAGGTGCCGGTCGTTGGTGAAACTGGCTATGCAACCCTGTTACTTGGTGCCGAAGCGATGCGTTTATCTGGGTATATTTCAGAGCATGATCTGAAAATTGCCAAGAAGATTGCCTATGTGATTGCTGGCGGAAAAGTCCCATTCGGGACAGAAGTAGATGAGCAATATTTATTGGATCTTGAAAGAGAAGCTTTCTTAAGCCTTATTTCGGAACCAAAATCACAGCAGCGCATGCAGCATATGCTTTTGAAGGGTAAACCATTAAGAAACTAATTTTTTGGCACAAGGGGTCAGACCCCTCTTACAAAAGGTTTCGTTTAGATCGTTTAGAACGAGGGGATAGATCCCAATATAGATTCGTATTTTTCTAATTTAACAGAAAGTGAGGGAACTTAAATGAGAGAAGCGGTAATCGTTGCCGGAGCAAGGACCCCGGTAGGTAAAGCGAAGAAAGGGACGCTTGCCCATGTTCGCCCTGATGATTTGGGAGCATTGGTGGTAAAGGAAACATTAAGGCGTGCTGGAAATTATGAAGGAAATATTGATGATTTAATCATTGGCTGTGCGATGCCTGAAGCCGAACAAGGCAACAATATGGCTCGCAATATTGGGGCATTAGCAGGTCTTCCATATACCGTTCCTGCGATCACAATCAATCGTTTCTGTTCTTCAGGATTGCAGGCAATTGCTTATGCCGCACAGGGAATCATGCTTGGCCATACCGATACAGCTATCGCGGGCGGAGCAGAATCGATGAGCATGATCCCAATGATGGGGCATGTTGTCCGTCCAAATATCAAACTAGCTGAAACGGCTCCGCAATATTATATGGGAATGGGTCACACGGCCGAGCAAGTGGCGATGAAATATGGAATTTCCCGTGATGATCAAGATGCTTTCGCGGTAAGAAGCCATCAGCGTGCCGCAAAAGCAATTGCCGAAGGGAAATTCGTCGATGAAATTGTTCCTGTCGATGTAACAATCCGGACGGTTGGTAATGACAATAAGCTTGTTGAAAAAACAATTCAATTTTCGCAGGATGAAGGCGTTCGCCCTGATACAAATTTGCAGACATTAGGTAAACTTCGCCCGGCCTTCTCAGTGTCAGGCACCGTTACGGCTGGTAATGCCTCACAAACAAGTGACGGGGCGGCGGCATTGCTTGTCATGGACCGTGAAAAGGCAGAGGCACTTGGCCTGAAGCCATTGGCAAAATTCAGATCCTTTGCTGTTGGCGGTGTTCCACCTGAAATTATGGGTGTGGGACCGGTTGTTGCGATTCCAAAGGCCGTCAAACTTGCGGGCCTAGAGATATCGGATATTAACTTATTTGAATTGAATGAAGCCTTTGCTTCACAATCCCTACAAGTTATTCGTGAACTAGGTCTAAACGATGAAATCGTCAACGTAAATGGCGGCGCCATAGCCCTAGGACATCCGCTTGGATGTACGGGAGCAAAATTAACGCTCTCACTAATTCACGAATTAAAACGCCGCAAAGAACAATTTGGTGTTGTAACGATGTGTATCGGCGGTGGAATGGGTGCAGCAGGTGTATTTGAATTACTTTAATTCATTTGGGGCTGTCCCAAGCATTCTTGAACATATACCTTTTACAAGGGGGCGGCTAGTTGCCCCCATTAATCAAAGATTAGGAGGAATAAATAATGGCAAACCAAACAGAAAAAATCATTAAAGGCGGAAGCTTTTTAATTGAAGATATTTCTTACGAGCAACTATTTACACCGGAGGATTTTACCGAAGAGCATTTGATGATTGCGAAAACAGCAGAAGATTTCATTGAAAAAGAAGTAGTTCCTCAGCTTGAACATTTAGAAAACCATGAGTTTGACCGGACGGTGAAGCTCCTTAAAAAAGCCGGTGAACTGGGTCTGTTAGCCGTTGACGTACCGGAGGAATATGAAGGCTTAGCCCTAGATAAGATTACCTCATCGCTACTTACCGAAAAAATGGCTGGAGGCGGTGGTTTCTCTCTTTCTCACGGGGCTCACGTGGGAATTGGTTCCCTGCCAATCGTGTTGTTCGGGAATGAGGACCAAAAACGCAGATATTTACCTGCCCTTGCATCAGGTGAAAAACTTGCCGCCTATGCCTTAACTGAACCAGGTTCTGGTTCGGATGCCCTTGGTGCCAGAACAACGGCTAAATTAAATGCTGCAGGTACTCATTATATTCTAAACGGGGAAAAGCAATGGATTACCAATGCCGGTTTTGCTGATGTATTTGTTGTATATGCAAAAATTGATGGCGAGCAATTCACTGCATTCATCGTTGACCGGGATTTCGCTGGTGTTTCAACTGGTGCAGAGGAGAAGAAAATGGGAATTAAGAGTTCTTCCACTCGGACGCTTATTTTAGAAGATGTTCCCGTTCCTGTCGGAAATTTATTAGGTGAAATTGGTAAAGGGCATGTGATTGCCTTTAACATCTTAAATATCGGGCGTTATAAGCTTGCAGTTGGCAGTGTGGGAGGTTCCAAGAAGGCCTTTGAATTAACTGTTAAATATGCAAATGGGCGTCAACAATTTAAAACACCAATTTCACAATTCAATTTAACAAAAGAAAAATTCGGAACCCTTGCCTCTAAGATTTACGCGGCAGAAAGCTCTGTTTACCGCACGATTGGCCTGTACGAAGAAAACCAGGGCAAACTTTCAACTGAAGAAGAAAAGGATATTAAATTAGTGGCAAATTCAATTGCTGAATATGCGATTGAGTGTTCATTGAATAAATTCTTTGCAAGTGAAGTATTAGCCTATGTAACAGATGAAGGTGTACAAATTCATGGTGGATACGGATTTATGCAGGAGTATCCAATTGAAAGAGCGTATCGTGATGCACGTATTCAGCGTATTTTTGAAGGAACAAATGAAATTAACCGCCTCTTAGTGCCAGGCACCTTATTGAAAAAAGCTTTCAAGGGTGAGCTTCCATTATTTCAAAAGGCAGTGGCCCTTCAAGAGGAATTAATGATGTTAACACCAGAAGAACCTGGTGATGAGCCACTTGCACAGGAAAAATATCTTGTAAGAAATGCAAAAAAGATTGCCCTTTTAGCAGCTGGTTTAGCTACGCAAAAATATGGCAAAGCACTTGAAAAAGAGCAGGAAGTTTTAGCAAATATCGCGGATCTTGTTTCTAACGTGTATGCAATGGAATCCGTTGTGTTACGTACTGAAAAAGCAATTGCAAAAACTGGTTTAGATAAGAACAAGCAGAAACTTCTTTATACGCAAATTTACTGCCAAGAAGCCTTCAATGAGCTTGAGGCGATTGCCAAAGAAACATTAGTGGCTGTTGAACAAGGCGATACCCTGCGTATGATGTTGTCCTCGCTTCGTAAATTTACACGTCATACTCCAATTAATGTCATTGCGAAAAAACGTGAAGCTGCGGATGTCATTATTAAAGCCGAACGCTATCTAGTTTAATTAAATCAGGCTCCCTTTCTATTAGGAAGGGGGCTTAAATTTTTATATTAGAAAAGGAAGGAATTTTGAAAAATTAGTCGAATTTTTTTAAGTAGAACATATTTTTTGCATTAGGATTTTGAAAAACGTTATGATAATATTCAATTGACTCTAACAAGTCATTGATATTTAATAGGAAAAGGCGGTGAACTTGATGTCTCTGACGTTTTACTGGTATCCGAAATGCGGCACTTGTCGAAACGCGAAGAAATGGCTGGATGCCCATCAGCTTTCCTATGAAGAAGTACATATTGTTGAACATCCTCCAAGTCGTGAGGAATTGCAGGAATTTTATCAAAAAAGCGGACTGGAATTAAAGAAATTCTTTAACACAAGCGGTATGAAATATCGTGAATTAGGGATAAAGGATAAAATGAAGTCTGCAACAGATGAAGAACTGCTAGAATTACTGGCTTCCGATGGCATGTTAATTAAACGGCCGATTTTAACAGATGGTGAACGTGTCACCGTGGGCTTTAAAGAAGAAGAGTATGAAAAAATGTGGCAATAAGCCTGCTCTTCCTTCATTACTAATGGGAATCGATTTATTTCGATGATAGATTTAAAAAAAAAACAATGGAGGTTTTTTAAGATGAGTACACCAAAAGAATTACGGTATTCAGAAGAACATGAATGGGTAAAGGTTGAAGGGGAAAAAGTGCGTGTAGGGATTACTGCTTTTGCACAACATGAATTAGGAGATATCGTTTTCGTTGAACTTCCAGAAGTTGGCGATGAGTTATCTGCGGACGAACCATTTGGAAGTGTTGAATCTGTAAAAACTGTTTCTGAGCTTTACGCTCCAGTTAGTGGTAAAGTCGTTGAAGTAAATGAAGATTTAAGTGATAGCCCTGAGTTTGTCAACGAATCTCCTTATGAAAAAGCATGGATGATTGTCATTGAATTATCAGACAGCAGTGAACTAGATAAGCTCATGACGGCTGAACAATATGAAGAAATGACTAAAGAAGGCTAATTAATCACGAAAAAGCACCTTGTCAAGGTGCTTTTTCTCTTAATTTCCCACTTTTTCTTCTACTATTTTAGGGAACCTTATAATAAATATATTGAAGAGGGTGGGAGTATGACGTTAAAGCAGCAAAGAGTCGATGTTACCGATCGAGTGATTGGCAAAATGAATAATGGGGAAATGGAACTGTTTCTTGATAATACACCGATTGGAAAAATGAAGCTTTCAGATCACATGCAAGTAGAATTAGAGCATCATTTTGAAGTGGATCAACAAAAAATCTATCAACATGTCACGACAACAGAAAACCCAAATGCAAAATATACAGATTGTGATGATGGAGGATGGTGTTAACTAGGTAAATTTCACGTGAATTCTGAGGCAAATCCCTATTTTTAAAATGACAATAATGATAAAGTTAACATAGGCAGAAGAATGCACACGTAATCAATATTTTAGAATATGTTAACATAAACAACTTCTAATACAGGTGATGGATGATGAATGATTCGTATGTTGACAAAGTTCTTATTGTCGAAGGAAAATCAGATAAAAATAAGGTCAAAAGAATTGTTAAGGAACCAGTAGAAATTATTTGTACCAATGGTACGATCAGTATCACAAAATTAGATGAACTAATTGAATTTCTTGAGGATAAGGATGTCTATATTCTTGTGGATGCCGACTCCTCAGGTGAAAAGCTTCGCAAACAGTTAAAACGAGAATTTCCACAAGCGGAACATTTGTATATTGACCGGATGTATCGTGAGGTGGCAACTGCGCCAGTGCACCATTTGGCAACCGTTCTAATAGGGGCGAATATCGATGTTCATACTGAATTTTTAGAAATGGGTTAAAAGATATATGAACGAATGGAATCGAACAGATTTATCTGCCTTTCTTGAAAAAAAGGCGACCGGGTTAGTCTATTTTTATACACCCATGTGCGGTACCTGTCAGGTAGCTTCAAAAATGCTGCAGGTCATTGAGCAACTAGTAGAGTTAGATATGGGAAAAATGAATTTAAATTTCTACCCAGACCTTGCTAGGGATTTTGCAATTGAAAGTGTCCCTTGCCTATTATTTGTTCAAGCCGGCAAGATAAAAGAAACCCTCTACGCTTTTCAATCAGTTCCATTTTTGCTTGAAAAAATAAAACAACATTTATACTAAGCAGATGCGCAAAGTGCATCTGCTTTTTGAATAAGTGTGCTTCCAGTGATCACAAAAATCTAATTGTGCCCGAGAGAGGAAAAAAAGTATCACCGCGGTCACAAAAAATTATAATTGTGCCCGAGAGAGGAAAAAAGTATCACCGCGGTCACAAAAAAATCTAATTGTGCCCGAGAGAGGGAAAAAAGAGTCACCGCGGTCACAAAAAATTATAATTGTGCCAAATAGAGGCAAAAAAGTATCACCGCGGTCACAAAAAAATTTAATTGTGCCCGAGAGAGAGAAAAAAGAGTCACCGCGGTCACAAAAAATTATAATTGTACCCTTATAATAAAAAGTTAAATGGCCATATTCCGTTTTATTCAAAAAAAGAGCCCTTTGTCTTACCTGTTATTCTTAAGTTTTCCAGTAAGATTCTTCTAATGGTTTTCTTTGAAGCGCTACCCTGGCTCCAATCATAAATCACTTTGGGAGTAATGCGCAAATTAGGAAAAAGCAGCTTAATTTCCTCCACAACACGTAAAACGGCATGATCAATCACTTCGTGACAACCGCAATCCTTACACACAAGTTTATTATTTACAACAGTAGTCTTCAATGAGAGGCAGACCCGACAAATGTTACCTTTTTTTAATTTGCCATAGTCATATGGAGGTAACCTATCATAAGGTAATTCAATTTGATGCATCGAAACCAGTTGGTCAGCTAGCTTTTTGTGCATCCCATTTAATGTTGACGGTCTCCTATTTAAATTGTGCATAAAGCGAGGGAGCTGATTTGGGTAGATAATGGGTTCATTAAGTGGAGCTTTATAACAGGTGAAATGGGGGTTGATAAAAACTACATAAGCCTCAATAGGGATTCGATACCCAAGGCTTTCTAACAGCTGGCGGAGTAGGGATTCGCTTCGTTGTAGTTGGTGCAGGGGATTTTTGTATTCCTTTTTGGGTAGAGCATAGAATCGGTCACCTTCAAAATAAAAGTCACCTTCATAATTTTTTACTTCAAAAAGATAGAGCGGGTCTTGAGTAATCATCACTGTATCAAGTTGGAATTTACCATTATTAGTTTCCAGTAACAGGTCGTTTAGAATATAACTTGGACACTGAGGCTTCTCTGTCAATGAGTCAAACATAACTTCACCTTCAAATCCTTTCACAAGGTTACGAAAGCGAATTTTATCCTTTTCAGCTAATTTCATTCGCGAGTTTAGAAATCTTAAAATTTTAATTTCATCTGCTTCAATACGGTCTTTAAAACTCATAATCCACATCCCTTCGATTTCGAATCTAACTTTATTTTACAAAATGCTGCCCACAAACTTGATGTTATGTATGAATAAATTTCAACACTTTTTAAAAAAATCTCTCCATCCGACATATTTCTCAGGAAATCTCCGTAAATCCCCTCCAAAAGGTTGATAATTGTCGACCACTTTAAAGAGGATTTCATGCTCCGCTCCTGTATATTTAATATAAGAGAGCAGACCGGAGTGGTGGATTATGATAGAGATGCTGAAAAACTTTCAATTAGCAATCAAACAGCAAAGGCATGTTCTGCCGTTACTAGAACATATCGATTTGCGAGTGAATTTGGTTTGTGAACAAAATATTTTTCAGATTATCATAAAGAATGGAGAAATTTTCATACTTCATGATAGCGAAGAGACACGAACAATATCCGAAATCCGCGGTGACCTTAAGGCAATGAAACAACTACTTGAAGGGAAGGAACGGTTAAGGGCCCTTGAACATAACGGCCAACTAAGTATTTCCGCTCCAATTCGTACCACATTATTGCTAGAATCCATCTTCTATTTGACAAAGGCACAGGAAAATTTTTCAAAAATCACAAATTTCTAATCAGAGCTATTGACTCGGAATTGAACTTACTGTAAAGTTTTAGGTGAATAATCAGATAATAAAGACAATTGAATAAACATTCTTATCGAGAGTGGCGGAGGGACTGACCCTATGAAGCCCGGCAACCGGTTTATAACACAATCACACGGTGCTAAATCAAGCAGAGCGCTGATGCTCTGAGAGATGAGGAGAGAGACCCCCTCTTCTTTGAAGCAGGGGTTTTGTTTGTTGAATTGCAAAAAAGGAGGAAGTAGTATGGGTGAAAATCAAAAGAAGTATCGTTTTGAAACATTGAGTGTTCATGGTGGATTGTCTCCGGATCCGGTAACGGGGGCTCGTGCCGTTCCGATTTATCAAAACAACGCCTATCAATTTAAGAATACAGAGCATGCGGCAAACCTATTTAGCTTAGCGGAACCTGGTTACATATACACACGTATTCACAACCCTACTACTACTGTTTTTGAAGAAAGAGTAGCATTATTGGAAGGCGGCGTTGGTGCCCTAGCAGTTGCTAGCGGTATGGCAGCGATTACCCTCGCCATTTTAAATATTGCTGAAGCTGGCGATGAAATCGTATCGGCATCAAATCTCTATGGCGGAACATATAATCTTTTTGCAGTGACTCTTCCAAAATACGGGATTAAAGTGAAATTTGTTGATCCTGAAAATCCGGAAAACTTCCGTGCGGCCATTACCGACAAAACAAAGGCTGTTTTCGCTGAAACGATTGGTAACCCAAGCCTTTGTGTACTTGATATTGAAAAAGTTGCCAATATTGCCCATGCCGCAGGTGTTCCATTAATTATTGATAACACCTTTGCCACTCCATACCTGTGCCGGCCAATTGAATATGGTGCCGATATTGTGGTTCATTCTGCCACCAAATGGCTCTTAGGAAATGGAACAACTACAGGTGGAGTTATAGTCGATGGTGGGAAGTTCGATTGGAATTCGCCGCGATTCTCTGGTTTTACAACGCCAGATGCCAGCTACCATGACCTGGTTTATGCCGAAGCCTTAGGTGCTATCGCCTTTATTATCAAAGCCCGTGTCCAATTGCTGCGTGACTTAGGACCGGCATTAAGTCCGCAAAATTCCTTCCAGTTTATCCTTGGTCTTGAAACACTGCATGTTCGCATGAAGGAGCATGTGGCTAATACAAAAGAAGTGGTGGAATATTTATCCAATCACCCTGCTGTGGAATGGGTATCTTATCCAGGACACCCATCACACCCAGATTATGAATTAGCCAAAAAGTACTTGCCAAAAGGTGCAGGTTCCATGGTTGTTTTCGGGATTAAAGGCGGTAAAGAAGCAGGAGCCAAATTAATCGATTCGATTACTCTATGGGCGCATGTTGCAAACGTTGGCGATGCAAAAAGTTTAATTATTCACCCAGCAAGCACCACCCATCAGCAATTAGATGCTGATGGCCTGAAAGCTGCAGGTGTAACAGAGGATTTGATTCGCCTTTCAATCGGTATCGAGAATGTTGAGGATTTAATCGAAGATCTCGAATCAGCTATTTTGGCTGCTACTGGTGTAATCTCATTCAAGGTAAATGCATAAAAGTTACCAAAACTTATTTTTCCGAATATGAAGTTATTTTCATTGACACCCCTTTTTATCCATGATACGATAACTTTCGTAATATAATTACTTAAACAAATTAACGTTTTAATTGAATATAGGATACTTGATGCTCTTATCAAGAGAGGTGGAGGGATGTGCCCGATGAAGCCCGGCAACCGTCAATATTTATTATTGAAATGGTGCCAATTCACACAAAGCGATTGCTTTGGGAGATGGGAGAAAGGATTATTTTTAATGATGCCTTTCTGCCTGCGCAGAAAGGCTTTTATTTTGTTAAAACAGAATCTTTTTGTTGAAAAAGTCAAACCCTATATTATTAAGCGGTATATTACAATACAAATCTTTCAGAATGTTAAGTAAATTGGATAAGAAGCAGGTGATTCAATGATATCAATTAAAAATGTCCAGAAGATATTCCCTTCTAAACAAGGTCAGCTAAGAGCCGTCGATGATGTCAACCTGGAAATACAAGAGGGAGAAATATTCGGAGTGATTGGATACAGTGGTGCTGGTAAAAGTACCTTAATCCGAATGTTAAATGGATTAGAGCTGCCATCAGACGGAACTGTAACGGTAGCTGGTCGCGTTATTTCGAAAATCAAAGGCAGTGAGCTTCGAAAAGCACGCCAGGAAATCAGCATGATCTTCCAGCATTTTAACTTGCTATGGTCTAGGACGGTAAGTGAAAATATTGCGTTTCCACTTGAAATTGCAGGTGTAAATGGTTCACAAAGGAAAAAAAGAGTGGACGAACTAATTAAACTAGTAGGCCTTGAAGGAAGAGAAAATGCCTACCCATCCCAATTAAGCGGTGGGCAAAAGCAACGGGTAGGGATTGCCAGGGCACTCGCTAACAATCCAAAAGTGCTGCTTTGTGATGAAGCAACCTCGGCCCTTGACCCACAAACCACAGATTCCATTTTGGATTTGTTAGTCGATATTAATAAACGACTAGGGTTAACCATTGTCCTCATTACACATGAAATGCATGTCATTCGTAAAATTTGTCACCGGGTTGCCGTCATGGAAAACGGTAGGGTTGTAGAGATTGGTCCGGTTTTAGATGTATTTAAAAATCCAGAACAGCCAATTACAAAGCGTTTTGTGCAGCAGGTGACGGAACCGGAAGAAACGAAGGAAACGATTGAACATTTACTTGAACGCTATCCGCATGGAAAAGTGGTTCAACTTTCATTTGTAGGGGAAACAACAGAACAACCATTAATCACAAACATCCTCCGAGACTTTGATGTTATCGTAAATATTCTACAGGGGAAAATTTCCCACACGCAAACTGGATCATACGGAACATTATTTATCCACTTGGATGGGCAATCTAGTGAAATACAGAAAGCCATCGATTATATTCACTCACAGCAAGTAGGCGTGGAGGTGATCAGTAATGGCTAACCTTATGGAAATGGTAAATTGGGAACAATTATTAGAAGCAACACGTGAAACGATTTATATGACTTCCATTTCAGTGTTTGCAACCTTTATTTTAGGATTATTCCTAGGTCTGTTGTTGTATTTAACAGATAAAGGTAATATCTGGGCTAATCGAGCTGTTAATGTTATTATTGCTGGATTTGTTAATATTTTCAGATCAATCCCCTTTATTATCTTAATTGTTTTATTAATTCCTTTTACAAAATTATTGCTTGGGACTATGCTCGGTGCGAATGCGGCACTACCAGCCCTAATTATTGGAGCAGCTCCTTTTTATGCACGAATGGTAGAAATAGCCCTTAGGGAAATCGATAAAGGTGTTATTGAGGCATCGCAATCGATGGGAGCAACACATGTTCATATCATTTTTAAAGTATTAATACCGGAATCTTTGCCGGCATTAATTTCAGGGATTACAGTCACAGCCATTTCTCTAGTCAGCTTTACAGCAATGGCCGGAGTCATTGGGGCTGGCGGACTTGGACATTTTGCTTACCTTGAAGGTTTTCAGCGTAATCGACCGATTGTCACCTTAGTTGCAACGATTGCGATATTAATTTTAGTTTTTATTATCCAATTTATTGGAGATTATTTTACAAAGAAAACAGATAAACGATAACAGGAGGGGTTAATTAATGAAAAAGGTATTTAGTTTGATTGTAATTTCGCTATTAGCATTTGCCCTAACAGCGTGCACTGGTGCTAAAAACGATACAGGGGAAAAAGAAGGAAATGATGGTAACAAGAAATTAGTCGTTGGTGCATCTGCTGTACCGCATGCAGAAGTGCTAGAAGCGGCAAAACCTTTATTAAAGAAAAAAGGCATTGATCTAGAAGTAAAAGTTTTTCAAGATTATATCCTACCAAACGTAGCGTTAAGGGATAAAGAACTCGACGCTAATTATTTTCAAACACCAGGGTATTTAGACCTACAAATGAAAGAAAATAAGGATTTTGATTTTGTGAGTGTTGGGGAAATTCATAAGGAACCAATCGGAATTTATTCTAAAAAATATAAAAGTTTAAAAGACCTTCCAAAAGGTGCAAAAATTATTATGAGTGATTCACTAAGTGACCATGGACGTATTTTACCTATTTTTGAAAAAGAAGGTTTAATTAAGCTTAAAAAAGGCGTTGGCGCGAATGCGAGAGTAGAGGATATTGTCGAAAATCCAAAGAATCTTGATTTCTCAACTTTAATTGAAGCAAAATTATTAGCATCTTCTTTCGAAAGCGGTGAAGGTGATGCGGTTGTCATTAATACGAACTACGCATTAGAAGGCGGTATTGACATCGGAAAATATGGAATTGCATTTGAAGGCAGTGACGTTGTTCCGGCAAACCTTGTTGTCGTTCGTTCTGAGGACAAAGACAAAGAAACTATCAAAACACTTGTCGAAGTCCTTCATTCTAAAGAAATCCAAGACTTCATTCTTGAAAAATACAAAGGTGCCGTTGTACCAGTTTCTGAATAAGGTTATAAATTAGGAAGAAAGTCAGTGTAGAAACACTGGCTTTTTCTCTGTAGTTGTGTCTAAAGATGGCATACATTTAAACAATGACGATGGGTAAAAATAGAGAGAACATTAGACCTGAATTCGCTTGGAAATGCTAAAAAAATGAGGTATGATTTTAATCGAGTGTCATTTCCATTAATAATAATATACTGAATTATCATTCAAAACACTCTAAATCCTCTTTTCATTCTCATTTGGTACAAGCTTAATGAAAATTGATGGACTGTTTTTACTGTTTAAGAGTTGCTAATACATTTCATTTGTTATAAGATTGGAATGAGAATAAAATGAGAATAGAGTTATAGAATAACTCAATCTACAAGAAACAACACTTTCTTTTCGGAGGTATAGATATGGCTGGATCAACTTTAACGATCAAAGATTTACATGTAGCAATTGATGGGAAAGAAATTTTAAAAGGTGTGAACCTTGAAATAAAGGGTGGAGAAATCCACGCAATTATGGGTCCAAACGGTACGGGTAAATCTACTTTATCTTCTGCAATTATGGGTCATCCAAAATATGAAGTGACAAGCGGAACAATCACTTTAGATGGACAAAATGTCCTGGATATGGAAGTAGATGAGCGTGCACGAGCTGGTCTATTCCTGGCAATGCAATACCCTAGTGAAATTAACGGCGTTACCAATGCTGATTTTTTACGTTCAGCACTTAATAGCCGTCTTGGTGAAGGAAATGAAATTTCATTAATGAAATTCATCCGTAAAATGGATAAGCAAATGGAATACCTTGAAATGGACCTTGATATGGCACAACGCTATTTAAACGAAGGCTTCTCCGGCGGTGAGAAAAAACGTAACGAAATCCTGCAATTAATGATGTTAGAACCGAAAATTGCAATCTTAGATGAAATTGACTCCGGACTAGATATCGATGCCTTGAAGGTAGTATCAAAGGGAATCAATCAAATGCGCGGCGAAGATTTTGGCTGCTTAGTTATTACACATTATCAACGACTTTTAAACTATATCACTCCAGACCATGTGCATGTGATGATGCAAGGCCGTGTTGTAAAATCCGGTGGAGCAGAATTGGCACAACGCTTAGAAGCTGAAGGATATGACTGGATCAAACAAGAGCTAGGAATTGAAGATGAAACAGTTGGGCAAGAAGCGTAAGAGAGGGTTAGGAGGATTACAATGACAACTGAAACCAAATTACCATTTGACAAGGACAATGTTCGCTCCTTTTCAAAAGAAACGAGCGAGCCTGCTTGGTTTGAAGAACTACGTCTAAAAGCATTAGCTGAGTTCGAACAACTGCCAATGCCAAGACCAGACAAAACAAAGATTGATAAGTGGAACTTCACCCAATTCTCACAACATACTGTAAAAAGTGCTCCCTATACTTCACTTGCTGAATTGCCAGAAGAAGTAAAAGCACTGATTGATGTGGATGCAGAGAATAATAATTTATATATTCAACGAAATCAAACTCCAGCCTTTTTATCTTTATCTGAAGAGCTAAAGAGTCAAGGCGTTATTTTTACAGATATTTTTACAGCTGCTAAAGAACATGGTGACTTATTGAAAAAGTATTATATGACACAAGCCATCAATGCCGATGAACATCGCTTAACCGCTCTAAATGCTGCACTAGTTAATGGCGGAGTTTTCTTATATATTCCAAAAAATGTAGAAGTCTCTGAACCAATCCATGCCATTTATGTGCATGATAATGATCAGGCGAACTTGTTTAATCATGTCATTGTCGTCGCTGAGGACAATAGCAAAGTAACCTATGTTGAAAACTACATTTCGACGATGGAAGTATCAACTACTGTTGCAAATATCCTGACGGAAGTCATTGTAAATACAAACGCGAAAGTTCAGTTTGGCGCAGTTGATACGCTTGCAAAAGGAATCACAACCTATGTAAATCGTCGTGGTGTTGTCGGAAGAGATGCACGAATTGAATGGGCATTAGGTTTAATGAATGAAGGAAATACAATTTCAGATAACACAACTAATTTGATCGGTGATGGCTCCTACGGTGATACAAAAACAGTCGTTGTTGGGCGTGGCGAGCAAACGCAAAACTTTACCACAAAGGTTGTACACTTTGGAAGAAATAGTGAAGGTTATATCCTAAAGCATGGTGTCATGAAGGACAGTGCTACCTCCATTTTTAATGGTATCGGAAAAATAGAACATGGTGCTTCTAAATCAAATGCGGAACAAGAATCACGCGTACTTATGCTAAGTGAAAAAGCACGCGGTGATGCTAACCCAATTCTTCTGATTGATGAAGATGATGTCACGGCAGGCCACGCTGCTTCTGTCGGACGTGTTGACCCTGTTCAGCTTTACTACTTGATGAGCCGAGGAATTCGTAAAGAAGAAGCAGAGCGCTTAGTTATTCATGGTTTCCTTGCACCGGTTGTGAATCAACTTCCAATTGAAGGAGTAAAGAAACAGTTAACTGAGGTAATTGAAAGGAAAGTACGCTAATGAATATCCAGGATATTCGTGCACAATTTCCAATCTTAGATCAAGAGGTCAATGGGAAGCCATTGGTATACTTGGATAGTTCTGCAACATCTCAAAAGCCGCTCCAAGTAATCGAGGCTATTGAAAAGTATTATCGTGAAATCAATTCCAATGTCCATCGTGGTGTGCATACACTAGGAACAAGAGCAACAGATGCTTACGAAGGTGCAAGGGAAAAGGTTCGTAAGTTCATCAATGCCAAGTCCATTCAAGAAGTAATTTTTACCCGTGGAACGACAACGTCTTTGAATATTGTGGCTGCAAGCTATGCGGCAGCGAATTTAAAAGCAGGCGATGAAATCGTTATAACATATATGGAGCACCATAGTAATATCATTCCGTGGCAGCAAGTGGCCAGACGGACTGGAGCACAGTTGAAATACATTCCACTTCAAGAAGATGGAACGATTTTACTCGATGATGCACGTGCGACGATTACAGCAAATACCAAGGTTGTATCTGTCATGCAAGTATCAAACGTACTTGGCGTCATCAATCCGGTCAAAGAAATTGCTCAAATTGCACACGAGAATGGGGCCATCATGGTTGTAGACGGAGCGCAAAGTGCTCCGCATATGAAAATTGATGTTCAAGATTTAGATTGTGATTTTCTAGCTTTTTCAGGACATAAAATGTGCGGTCCGACCGGTATTGGTGTTCTTTATGGAAAAAAACATCTACTCGAAAACATGGAGCCAATCGAATTCGGCGGCGAAATGATTGATTTCGTGCAATTGTACGAATCAACTTGGAAAGAGCTGCCTTGGAAGTTTGAAGGCGGTACTCCAATCATTGCAGGCGCCATTGGTCTTGGGGCTGCTATCGACTTTTTAAATGAAGTAGGCTTAGACCAAATTGCCGAACATGAACATAAACTTGCAGCATATGCTTTGGAAAAAATGTCTGCTGTAGACGGAATGAATATTTACGGTCCGCTTGATGCAGCGAAGCGGGCAGGGCTAATCACTTTTAATTTAAGTGATGTTCATCCCCATGATGTAGCAACGGTACTTGATGCAGAAGGTATTGCTGTTCGTGCCGGACATCATTGCGCTCAGCCGCTAATGAGATGGCTTAAAGCCTCCGCGACTGCACGTGCAAGTTTCTACTTGTATAATACGGAAGATGATATAGATAAACTTGTTGAAGGACTTGTTAAAACAAAGGAGTATTTCAGCGATGTCTTCTAATAATTTAGATACACTTTACCGTCAGGTGATTATGGATCATTATAAAAATCCCCGTAATCGCGGTGTTTTAGAGGATGGCAGCCATACTATTAATATGAATAACCCTACCTGTGGTGACCGTATTCAATTAACACTAAAAGTGGAGAATGGAATTGTGGTCGACGCAAAGCAAGAAGGGGAAGGCTGTTCGATTTCAATGTCATCTGCTTCGATGATGACGCAAGCGATTAAGGGGAAAAAAATCGAAGAAGCTTTAAAATTAGCAAAGATCTTTTCTGATATGATGCAGGGGATCGAATACGACGATGACGATCTTGATTTAGGTGATATTGAAGCACTTCAGGGTGTTTGTAAGTTTCCAGCCCGCATCAAATGTGCCACATTAGCGTGGAAGGCCATGGAAAAAGGTTTGAAAGAAGAGGAACAAGCATAAAATTAAGAAAACGCGGGTGGAGAGGGCAATGTCCAGCTCCAGCGCCTAACTAAGGCGCTTCCGCTTTTCTAAGAATGGAGGAACACGACGATGGCGAAAAAAATGCCGGAAATCGGTGATTATAAATATGGATTTGCCGATAAAGACGTTTCCATATTCCGATCAAAACGTGGTTTAACATCTGATATAGTAAAAGAAATATCTAAATTGAAGAATGAGCCACAATGGATGTTAGACTTCCGTTTGAAGTCGCTTGAGCATTTTTACAAAATGCCTATGCCACAATGGGGCGGGGATATGGCTTCTTTAAATTTCGATGAAATTACTTATTATGTAAAACCATCCGAAAAATCAGAGAAGTCATGGGATGAAGTGCCAGAAGAAATCAAGGCAACTTTTGATAAGCTCGGAATTCCAGAAGCTGAACAAAAGTACCTTGCTGGGGTATCCGCTCAGTACGAATCTGAAGTCGTTTACCACAACATGAAGGTAGAACTAGAAGACTTAGGGATCGTCTTTAAGGATACAGATTCTGCTTTAAGGGAAAATGAAGATATTTTCCGCGAACACTTTGGAAAAACAATTCCGCCAACCGATAACAAGTTTTCTGCACTTAATTCTGCTGTATGGTCAGGCGGCTCGTTTATCTATGTGCCACCTGGTGTGAAAGTAGATACGCCATTACAGGCTTACTTCCGTATTAACTCTGAAAACATGGGTCAATTTGAACGGACATTAATCGTTGTTGATGAAGGCGCACACGTGCATTACGTTGAGGGTTGTACAGCACCAGTCTATACAACAAACTCCCTGCACAGTGCCGTTGTTGAGATTGTTATTAAAAAAGATGCTTACTGCCGTTATACAACCATCCAAAACTGGGCTAATAACGTATTTAACCTTGTAACAAAGCGTGCGGTTTGTGATGCCAATGCGACAATGGAATGGATTGATGGTAACATCGGTTCAAAATTAACGATGAAGTATCCTGCCGTTATTTTAAAAGGCGAAGGCGCTCGTGGTATGACGCTTTCGATTGCAATTGCCGGTAAAGGTCAGCACCAGGATGCAGGGGCGAAAATGATTCATTTAGCTCCAAATACATCGTCCACCATCGTTTCTAAATCAATTTCTAAGCATGGCGGTAAAGTAACCTACCGCGGCCAAGTTCACTTTGGTCGTAAGGCAGATGGGGCACGTTCTAATATCGAATGTGATACATTAATAATGGATAACAAGTCGACATCAGATACAATCCCATACAATGAAATCTTAAACGATAACATCTCGCTCGAGCATGAAGCAAAGGTTTCTAAAGTTTCTGAAGAGCAGCTCTTCTACTTGATGAGCCGTGGTATTTCTCAACAGGAAGCTACAGAAATGATCGTTATGGGCTTTATCGAGCCATTTACAAAAGAATTACCAATGGAATACGCCGTTGAAATGAACCGTCTCATTAAGTTTGAAATGGAAGGATCCATCGGTTAATATTTTTTATAAAATTTACCCGCTTTGCCGCAATGGCAGGCGGGTTTTTGCGTATGGATTTGCTGAAGTCGCCATTAACTTGCGGATAAGATGCGCCAACTTGTGGATAAGCGTGTCCAACTTGCGGATAAGATGCGCCAACTTGCGGATAAGCGTGTCCAACTGGCGAATAGCTCCACTTTACAGGCGACTGCCCCATTTGCCATGAAATTGTTGTTTGCACCTAAATATCTTCCACCCTTTTTCTCATATCGAAAAATGGTTATGCTATTATTAATAGTTGGAGGTGAGTTTTTTGATCTACATCGGTGTAACCGGCTGGGGCGACCATGATAGCTTATATCCAGGCCAAATTTCGTCAAGGGACAAGCTAAAGGCATATGCAGGCCACTTTCCAATCGTAGAAGTAGATTCAGCCTTTTATGCGATTCAGCCTAAAAGGAATGCGGAGAAGTGGGTCAATGAAACACCGGCTGGCTTCCAATTTATTGTGAAAACCTACCAGGGAATGACCGGACATATGCGAGGGAAAATTCCGTTTGAAAATAAACAGGCGATGTTCAGAGCTTTCAAAGAGTCGCTTGAACCATACATAGAAACAAATAAACTAGCGATGGTCCTCTTTCAATTTCCACCATGGTTTACATGTACTCGCGAAAATGTCGAATACTTAAGATGGTGCAAGCATGAGATGGGTGACCACCCTTGCGCGTTAGAATTTAGACATCAGTCGTGGTTCGCTCCCCAGTATCGTCAAAAAACACTTGATTTTATGATAAAAGAAAAATGGATCCATAGCATTTGTGATGAACCACAATCTGGAGTTGGTTCCATCCCAACTGTATTAGAGACGACAACCCCCGATAAGGTTCTTGTAAGGTTTCACGGTCGTAATGTCCATGGCTGGCAAAAACGAATCGGAGAGGATTGGCGTGAGGTCCGTTATCTTTACCGCTATAACCAAAAGGAGCTAGAAGTTTGGGCAGATTCCATTCAAAAATTAGTCCAGGAATCAAGAGATGTTTATCTCCTTTTTAACAACAACTCTGGCGGAGATGCGGCAGACAATGCCAAGGAAATGGTCAACCTTTTACAAATTGAATATCAGGGACTTGCTCCACGCCAGCTAGATTTATTATAAAAGGGATACAAAACAGCGAGAGGTTAGGAGAAAGAAAACATGGAATGGATTATACTAGTAGTGATTGGACTTATTGCGAGTTCGTTAGGCTCGCTAATAGGATTAGGCGGCGGAATTATTATTGTTCCCTCGTTGCTTTATTTATCAACCCTATCAGCCTTTGGACATATAACACCTCAGGTTGCGGTAGGGACATCACTGTTTACGATGATTTTTACAGGTCTATCATCTACATTAGCTTATATGAAACACAAAACAGTTGATTATAAAAGCGGCCTGATTTTTCTAATCGGAAGTGGTCCAGGGAGTATTCTGGGCGCATGGGTAACTGAAGGCTTACATATGAAGACGTTCAATATCTTTTTCGGACTATTTATTATTTTTATTTCGATTATTTTATTACTGAAGGACAGATTAAAGCCCATTCCTTATCGGAAAGATCGGGGAATTATCCGCACTTTTATTGATAATGCAGGTAAAACCTTTGAATACGGATATAACCCAATAATAGGAGTCCTGATTGCTTTTGTAGTTGGCTTTTTATCGGGAGTTTTTGGTGTTGGCGGCGGATCCTTAATGGTTCCGACCATGATTTTGGTGTTTTTCTTTCCACCACATGTGGCAACGGCCACGTCGATGTTTATGATTTTACCAACATCCTTGCTGAGCTCGATTACACATATTACTTTAGGAAATGTGGACTGGCTTTATGCTTTAGCATTGGTTCCTGGGGCTTGGATTGGAGCTATGGTGGGTGTCTTTTTAAACACAAAGCTTAAGAGTAAAACAATTGTATTAATGTTACGAACCATTCTTGTCATTGTTGGAATTAGGTTAATTTATCAAGGGATTTTTGGGCAGGTCTAGGATGGAAACCATACATATTTATCATACAAACGATGTCCACAGTCACTTAGAAAATTGGCCCCGAATTAAGCAGTTCCTAGCAATAAAACATGATAGGCATCACCAAAAAGATGAGGATGTACTTCTATTTGATATCGGTGATTTTATAGATCGCTGGCACCCTTTCACAGAAGCGACAAGAGGGAAAGGGAATATTGATCTGTTAAATGAGAGTCACTATACCGCGGTAACGATCGGAAACAATGAAGGGGTTAACCTCCCATATGACAACTTAAATGAGCTCTATGAAAACGCTCAGTTTGATGTTCTGTTAGCGAACCTTTATCAACAAGATGGAAGCTTTCCTAGCTGGGTAAAGCCATATAAGATTTATCATTCGAAAAAGGGCACAAGGGTGGGTGTCATCGGTTTAACGGCACCGTTTGCCCATCTATATGGTTTACTGGGCTGGACGGTGACAGAGCCGATTGAAGAGCTGAAAATATGGATTGGAAAAGTAAAAGCAGAATCAGACGTAATCATTTTACTTTCCCATCTCGGTCTTAATGTGGACGAATCCATAGCAGCTGAATTTCCTGATATTGATGTCATATTAGGTTCACATACCCATCACTTTCTGGAAAAAGGAAAGCTAGTGGAGGAGACTCTCCTTGGGGCGGCAGGTAAGTATGGATATTTTGTTGGCCACGTTACTCTCAAAGTGGATGAACAAAAAGAGATTACCGCTAAGAAGGCCATTTTATATGACAGTAAAGATCTGCCGAAAGCTAAAAATGAGCAGGAGCAAATCGATGCATATTTTACAAGAGGAAAAGCCGATTTAAATCAAAAAGTAACCACCTTAGCTAAGCCTCTAATTAATGATCTTTTTCATGAAACGGAGTTTTCATTTATGCTTTGCAGGGCTTTAAGAGAATGGTGTAACACTGATTGTGCCATGATTAACGCAGGGCTATTGTTAGGGCCTTTATCGGGTGATGTTACGGTTTACGATTTGCTGAAGATTTGTCCACATCCAATAAATCCGTGTGTGGTTGAACTAACTGGAAAAGAATTAGAAGAGGTTTATTGGCAGACAAAAGATGAAGGCTTAATCCATAAGCATATCAAAGGACTTGGATTCAGAGGAACTCTTTTAGGGATATTTGTCTTTGACCGAATTAGTTTTCATGGAGACGTCATGTTTATTAATGGGACGGAAGTCGATTATGAAAGAAATTATTCGTTAGCCCTGCCTGATATGTTTACGTTTGGCCACTTTTTCAAAGACATTCTTTCGCAAAAAGAAAAGAAGTATTTCTTGCCAGAATTCCTAAGGGATTTATTAAAAAGGAAGTTACAAATACAGTCATAGAATGGCTACACGCTTTTTCATAACCTGTCATAAAGTGATAGAGAGGAAAGGAGTGTGGACCAGTTGATTGATCTTTCACCAATTGAAATAAACGGCCATACCTTTTTGGCAGTTTCGGTTTTACTTCCAAAAACAACCTTGCTTGCTGTATCAAGCGATAAGGGATATATCATGTGCGGTGCCTTGGATGTGGGTTTATTAAATGATAAATTAAAGGACCGCAAGATTATTGCCGGCCGTGCTGTGGGAGTAAGAACCATTGAACAGCTCCTAAATGCACCGTTAGAGTCGGTAACATGGGAGGCAGAGGCGTTAGGTATTCACCAAGGAATGATTGGGAAGGAAGCCTTGTTAAAAATGATTTAAAAAGCTTGCTCCATGCGGGCTTTTTTTTATATTTGGCACTATTAAACTTGGCTGTTGGTTTCTGCTCCAGGCGCGTGCGGTCCAGGGAGCCTCCTCGGCGCTAAGCGCCTCTGGGGTCTCCCCTGCCCCGTCCTCCCGCAGGAGTCTTCGCGCCTTCCGCTCCAATCAACATGGTGTAAAAATGGCTACTTCTGCTTTTTTGTAGGGCTAGTTCCCCCTTTCAAAGCATACATATAGCTTGAAGGGGTGATTTTTTTGGCGAAGTTTCGCAGACGGCTTCCGAGGAAGGGACCGTTGCCTTTCCGTTATGTCATGCTATTGACGTTTGTCTTTTTTCTATTTTCAACTGCCACCGGCTTATGGCTCGTGAATAAGGGGATTGAGCCGACATTAATGAGAATTGCTACTTCCGAAACCCGAAATATTGCTTCCCTTGTTATTAATAAGGCGATTACAAAACGGACAACAGACACAGGTGAAGACAATGAAGTAATTGTGATCTTACCAAGTGAAAATGGCAAGGCCTCCAACGTTAAACTCAATACAGTTTATATAAACCGGGTCTTAGCGGAAACAACCGCTCAAATTCAAAAAAACCTGAAGGCAGCTAAAAAAGGTGATCTTGCCTCGTTAGAGCAGTTAACTGATGTTGAAATTGAAACGCATAATTCGGAAAAGGATGACGGAATTATTTGGTATGTCCCTCTAGGGCAAGCAACAAATATCTCCTTATTAGGAAATTTTGGTCCGAAGATCCCCGTAAAGTTTCATGCCATTGGCGAAGTGGAACCAGATGTTAAAATTGAGACAAAAGATATGGGAATCAATAATACTTGGGTCGATGTTTCTATTCATATCGAAGTGTCTGTCCAGATTATTACCCCGTTTGCTACTAAAATAACAAAGCTTACCCAAAGTATTCCGGTTGACGGATCACTCATACAAGGAGATGTCCCGCAATTCTACAATAGTGGCGGCGGAGTAACTCCATCAATACAGCTTCCAGATAAACAGTCGGACTCCAAAAAATCAGGGAACTAAAAATAGGACTATCCACCATGGACAGTCCTATTTTTTTCGAGCATTCATCCGCTCTATCCGCTTCCACTTAGCTAAATGAGGATAGGGATCAAAAGACCATTCAGTTACACCATTGTCTTTGTACATCCCGTAATGTAAATGTGGAGGGAATTTTCCTGAGGTTCCTGGAGGGCCGTACCCAGAGCTCCCTACACCGCCAATAATCATTCCTGGCTCAACAATTTGGCCGACCTTTAAATCCTTAGCAAAACCGCTGAGATGGGCAAAATAATGATAGGTATTATTAATATCACGAATGCCGATTCTCCATCCTCCAAACTTATTCCAGCCCTTCATTTCAATAATGCCATAGTTTGTCGCACGAACCGGAACACCGTAGCCAGCAAAAATATCTGTACCTTCATGACTCCTTCGTCCACCCCACCCGCGGGCAGATCCCCAGGTGCTCCGGTAGCTGTGATTGCTGCGGATCGGTACTGGGAATACTTGTGCATCTAGATCAATCCGACCAAAATGTCGATATATTTTTGCTTTTCCAGCAATGATACTAACGGTTTTATCACGATGATAGTAATTCCATAAGCCGATTTTTATATTATCATGATCAATTCCGTATGAAAGTAGATAATTTGCAAAGGTATAAAGGACGTCCTCATCATTTTTAAGACTCGCTTTTCCATCCCCATCCCCATCCACACCTTTTCCATCAAAAAACTGGATGATTGCGGGGTTTTTTTCCAAAGGATTTGGATTGGTTAATCCAGCCCATTCTTCTGGACGAAAATAGATGCCGATTACGCTATCTGGTTTAGGTAAGTCTCTGCGGACCTGGCGGATGCTTCTTTCATATTGATCAATAGCCGCTAAGTAATACCAAGGAATTTGGGTAACCGTTTCAACCTTCTTATAAAGCTTCATTCTTTCTTGATATGGATCAGTTTCGTTTGTTTTTGCTTGAGCCTCCCTGACCGTGAATGAAGTGGTAAAGAATAAAAGAAAGGTTCCGATGATTAGAACAGCCCGCACAAGAATCCTCCTTCCGAGTAATGTACAAGGTTAGTTTATGTTTTCTAAACCATTTCATTATGGTTAATAAATGGTAAACGAGATTTTAGCTGAATCAAGATGGTTTGCACTAGATAATTTAAACCGATTTGCTTGTCGATATTATTTCAGTATGTTAAAGTGACAACATATAGAAACATATATATCGTTTCAAGGGGTGTGCTGAACGTGAGTAAGAAAGAAGAAATTCTAAGAAAACCGGAATGGTTAAAAATAAAATTAAATACAAACGAGTCCTATACGGGCTTGAAAAAAATGATGCGTGAAAAGAATCTGCACACAGTTTGTGAAGAAGCACGCTGTCCTAACATTCATGAATGCTGGGCAGAAAGACGTACGGCTACCTTCATGATTCTTGGGGATACTTGTACTCGTGCCTGCCGCTTTTGTGCTGTTAAAACGGGTTTACCTACAGAGCTTGATTGGCAAGAACCAGAAAGAGTGGCAGACTCTGTTCAATTGATGAACTTAAAACATGTGGTTGTAACAGCGGTAGCCCGTGATGATCTCAGGGATGGCGGGGCAGCCATTTTTGCGGAAACGGTTCGTGCGATTCGCCGGAAAAATCCATTTACAAGTATTGAAGTTCTGCCTTCCGATATGGGCGGAAAAGAAGAAAATTTACGTGTATTAATGGATGCTAAACCTGATATCTTAAACCATAACATTGAGACGGTTAGACGGATGACACCTAGAGTTAGAGCCCGGGCTAAATATGACCGTTCCCTTGAGTTTCTTCGTCGGGCAAAAGAAATGCAGCCTAATATTCCAACAAAATCCAGCTTAATGGTTGGCTTAGGGGAAACGAAGGAAGAAATAATCGAAGTTATGGATGATTTAAGAGCAAATCAAATCGATATTATGACGATTGGCCAATATTTACAGCCGACAAAAGGTCATTTGAAGGTTGAGAAATATTATAGCCCTGATGAATTTAAAGAATTACAACAAATTGCAATTAGTAAAGGCTTTAGCCATTGTGAAGCAGGCCCGCTTGTCCGCTCATCCTATCATGCAGATGAGCAAGTTAATGCTGCAGCAAAACACAAGCAAATCCTTGGTGAACAAGAAGCACAACAAGCTTAAAACCAAAGAGTTCAGTCAAAGTGACTGAACTCTTTAATTTATTTGGGAATATGACTGTCTATCTCCAGCAGCCAATTCGTCCTGAAAGTTAAAAAGCAACCTTCATGCCAGCTCGTCTTATGCCTGTCGCCCCTGTGCAAGGCGCCTCCGCTTTTCTATTTGTCGTCAGGAGTTAGTCCATTCTCGTCCTCACTTGCGTTCATTCGCTGCCCTTGTGGGGATTTTTTCATTTGCTTAATTAGCCCATTAACCAAATTCCGGGCGTTCCGGCTTGTGGAGTCAAGGTTTGCGAGATTTTCTACATCCCTCATTAGTACTTTATTGTCTGTAACAAAGACATGGTAATATCTTGGAACGACAGACATCGCCGTTTTCTTGACTTGGTCTGCCGTCAAATTGCGATCTTTTGAATCTGTATCATATGCAATTAATACTTCTTGGTCTGTGACAAGTGTAGCGACATCATTTACATTGGGGATTTCAGTACTGTATTTACTGATGATGTTTGCCACCTGTTCACGGTCTAAGGCTGTATAGTGGTCATTAGCCGTATTATCATTCATCAGCGGACTCTTTTGGTGACGGACAAAGCCATAATTGTTACTAACGTTACGGACACCGCGGCTAGCCCCTTCATTGTATAGCTCATGTCTTTTATTGTTAACATTAATGGTATTGCCGCTTTCCTCATACACATCACGGTTGGCCATATCCTTAGAGCATCCTGTAACAGCTGTCATTGTACATAATCCCAAGATTATGACTAATTTTTTCAATTTCAACACCTCCTTTTATTAGAATAGCCATTTAGAGGATTTTTTTTCTTAGTAATTGATGGGGAATCGGTTATAATGGTTATTAGGAATTAGCTGGCAAAAGAGGTGAAATAACATGATTATAATGAACAACACTGTTTATGAAATGGTCCAAGAACATAGAAACGGCTTTAATGAGGAAGCCCTTAAAGCAAGGTTTAGTGATATTTTAACAAGGTATGATTATGTTGTTGGCGATTGGGGTTATGGTCAACTTCGGTTAAAGGGCTTTTTCGACGACCAAAACCAAAAAGCCACCTTTGATACAAAAATTAGTACACTAAGTGAATACCTGTATGAATACTGCAATTTTGGCTGTGCATATTTTGTCTTGAAAAAAGTAAAGAAATAAAAGAAGGGTCAGCTAAACTGGCCCTTCTTTTACGTTGTCTCCATATAGGGTGGCTGTTCATCTTTCTCAGGGTCATCATGTGTTGGATGTGCTCCGTCCATCTGCCGTGGAAGATCTTGATGCAGTGTTTTATTTTCGTAATTAAAGGCGCTGTATGGCCGTTGTCCATCTGTCCAAGGTGTGCTTTTGTTTTGAACCGGTTCGTTTTCACGGATTGGAGAACCATAAGGACCTTCCGGATATTCTTCTGCGGTAAGAAAGTTTCTTCGTGCTTCAACATTAGATAGTTCCGTATATTTTTCATCATCGTTCTTTGTCATGTTTGCGCCCCCTTTTACTACTATTATTTTCAAAGGGAGTGTAATTCATGACTACACATTAAATTAATTCCATTAAAAAGGACCTTAATTCCTCTGCATCTTCATCATTTAACTGAAAAGCGTACTCTAGATAGCCTTCTTCTTGCAAATCGTCTAAGCCAATGATAGCAAAACGGCTCCCTTGCATATCCAGAACCAGATGTTTCCCGAAATGGCGGTCACTTTGAACAATCGCTAAATCAAAGCGTTGATTTTCACCAACAAAGCTGACAAATCTTGTTTTTGTATCTTCTGTATCATCGTATAAGAAAAAGCGTTCTTTCATCTAACCGTCTCCTTAATAAAAAATACGTATTTTCGACATCTTCTATATAGTAACAAATAAAGTGAATGTAGGGGAGTAAAGAATTTTCCTAAATTTTCACAAGTTTTTAGGAATCGAAAAACACGAACGATGTCAAATTATGTTACAATTAATCTGAATTCTCAAAAGTTGACACCTGAGAGGAATGATTGAATGTTCCGTCGTTATATGAAAAAGGTCAAAAATGTAATGCAATGGGAAAAGATTTTATTACCTCTTTCGTCCATACGTTTTTATCCTCTCTCAATTTATTCTACGAAGCCCTGCGTTTAATGGGGTTTAGTATTACCATGGAAGATACTGGTGCTGGGTATTCTAGTTTGAGTATTATTAGTGAAATCATGCCGGATATAACTAAAATAGATCGTTCCGTTATTCAAAATATTGATAAAAATTCGCTGAAAGAATCGATGTTGCAGGGCTTAATGCTAATCGCACGAGAAGCGGGATCCCTAGTGGTCGCAGAAGGCATCGAAAACGAAGAGGAAGCATCCGTGCTGAAGAGAAATAATGCTGAGTTAGCGCAAGGATTCTTTTATGCACGTACAGCAGCGCTTGTAAAAATGTAGCATATAGAAAAATGGAGGTAGAAATAAGATGTATTTTGTTGACAGAGAAAAAATTGAGGAAATCTTAAAATATTTAGAAACACAAATACAACTCTTCTTAAGTCAAAAGGAGTGGTCCACACCGCTTGAAAAGGCAGCACTAGAGCGTTTAAACCAGATGATGATTGAGTCGGTTTTGGATGTCGGAAATTCGATGATTGATGGGTTTATTATGCGGGACCCAGGCAGTTACGATGACATCATTGATATTTTAATGGATGAAAAGGTGATTTTAGCTGAAACGGGGAAATCTTTAAAAATACTGATTCAGTATCGAAAAATACTTGTCCAAGCTTATACGGATGTTAATCACCGGGAACTTCAAGAGGTCTTTTCAAAACACTTACATGAACTGGTTAATTTTGCAGCTAATGTCCGTAATTATCTTACCAATGAATTAGGTCCAGTTTCGGCGTTTAAGAACTAATAATTAGACCGTTTTTCGCGGTCTTTTTGTTTTATATGGTCATAATAGATTTTAGGAGTGATGAATCTTGAAAAAGTATCAAGGCTATTTAATTGATTTAGATGGAACTATGTACAAAGGGACAGAGCGAATTGAAGCAGCTTCCGATTTTGTGAAAAAACTTCGCGATCAACAAATACCGTATTTATTTGTGACGAACAACTCATCAAGAACACCGGCACAGGTGGCTGAGAAGTTGACCCAGTTTGATATTCCCGCGGAAGAGAAGCAGGTCTTTACAACCAGCCAAGCGACGGCTAATTATATCTATGAACGAAAAAATGATGCTTCTGTTTATGTGATTGGGGAAGAAGGCATTCAGACAGCCATAGAAGAGAAGGGATTAAACTTTGGAGGAGAAGATTCCGATTTTGTGGTAGTGGGAATTGATCGGGAGATTAGTTATGAAAAATTGGCTGTGGCTTGTTTGGCCGTTCGAAATGGAGCAACATTCATTTCGACAAATGGCGATATTGCCATACCTACAGAAAGAGGCTTGCTTCCAGGAAATGGTTCACTTACATCAGTTATTACGGTTTCCACACAAACACAGCCAATTTTTATCGGCAAACCTGAAGCAATCATAATGGACCAGGCCTTAAAGGTACTAGGAACACCAAAAGAAAAGACATTGATGGTTGGAGATTACTATGATACGGATATCTTAGCAGGTATGAATGCAGGCATGGATACCTTATTAGTTCATACGGGTGTAACGACAAAAGAAATGCTTTCCGGCTATGACCGAAAGCCAACCTATACCGTTGATTCATTAGATCAATGGGAGATGTGAAAAAGGATGGGGCAACCCATCCTTTTCTAACCTATTTTTTCTCTTTTTCCTCGCGTGCCGCTCGGTGTGCGAGTCTGCTTGATGCGGCCGCTGCAATCGCACCAACAATATCATCTAAAAAGGTATGGCACTCTCCCGTTGATTTATCATTTAAATGCGCTAAAATCCCTGGCTTTAACTTATCGATGTAACCGTAATTAGTAAAACCGATTGAACCGTATACATTTACAATGGAAAAGGCTAGAATTTCATCCACACCATAGAGGCTTTCATCTGTTCCAATGATGGATTGAAGAGGCTCTTCAAGCATTCCTTTTTCAGCAAGTATATCCAGCTGTATTCCTGTTAAAATTGCGTTCTGTACCTCACGTTTTGAAAGAACGCGTTCCACGTTCGCTAAACAATCTTCCATTTTCAAATTTTCGTGATACTTTTCCTGTAAAAAGAAAACTAAATCAGCGATGTCCTGTACTTCAACGCCTCTTTCTTTCAGCCATCTGCGTGCAGTTACTTCGGTTAGATTTACGTTTTTGTCGTCTGCCATTCCTCTGATCACCTTTTCTATGGATTTTCACTAAATATATACTTTATTATTCTAACTTATGCAAATTCACCTTAAAAAAGAGCATGGATAAAGCCTTATATTCTCCATCATTTTTCTTCGTTATTCAGAAACAAGTTTTTTAAGCTAAATACATATACATGAGGTAAGAAGAGGGAAAGAAATGAGGTGGGACCTTAATGCTTCAGAAAATGCTGGAAAATCAATATGGCATTACGGTGGATGAATATGTAAAATTAGATACTTACGATGCGTTAAGAGGAAATGGCTGGCTCTACTTAATCTCCAAACCAACTGGCAAGGAAGAAGAGGATCTTGCCGAGCTTGAAAAAATATCGCAGCATTTAAGAAATTATGGCGATCAAAATGTCCCCGTCTTTTTGCAATCGAAAGAAGGTCATCTAATTACGACATGGGAACAAAATAAATATTGTGTCTTGGCCAATCGACAAACAGAAGCGCAGGGAAAAATAAAATTGGGGAGGAAATTGGCTAGATTCCATGAGCGTGGGAGAAGGGTTACCTTTCAAATAGAGAGGTCCAGCAGGATTGGCCAATGGAAGTCATTATGGGAAAAGCGGCTTGAGCAAATGGAAAAGGTTTGGAATGGGTTGCTTTTTCAAACACCTGAAGACGAGTTTCAACGAATGTTTATTGATTCCTTCCCCTATTATCTAGGGTTAACGGAGAATGCTATTCAATATTTAGTGGATACCGAAATCGATGATGAACCTTTGGAAACAGATAACGGCACTGTTTGTCATGAACGTTTTACCCAAAAAACATGGGGGCCACTCAATAATTATATGATTAAAAATCCATTCGATTGGGTCTTTGACCATCGCAGCCGTGACCTAGCTGAATGGACAAGAGAAAGATACCTTCACAATTTCCAAACCTATGATGTGGAATTAAAACGATTTTTTGAAGAGTACCAAAGTATTTCTCCATTGTCGCCTTTTACCTGGCGATTATTATATTCGCGCTTAATTTTTCCACTTCATTACTTTGAATGCATCGAGAGTTATTATATAACCACATCGGAACAGGATAAAAAGGTATTGGAGGAGAAGTTAACTAGAATTTTACGGCAGTCTGGCGAATATGAACGGTTTTTGGCTGGTTTTTATCAACTAACGGATGCGCCCATTAAGTCTTTAAAACTCCCGCTATTGGAATGGCTTTATTAATATTTAATTACAAGTATCACGAAAAAAGCGATTGCCTCGGAAGGCAATCGCTTTTTTAATTAAGGCTTATTATTTAAAATACTTGCTCTACTTCAACAATACCAGGAACTTCTTCTAAAAGAGCTCTTTCAATACCAGCCTTAAGTGTGATTGTTGAACTTGGGCAGCTTCCACATGCACCTAACAGGCGAAGTTTTACAATACCTTCTTCCACATCTACTAATTCACAATCTCCGCCATCGCGAAGAAGAAATGGACGTAATTTATCTAATACTTCTTGAACTTGCTCAATAATTTCTTGTTCTGCCAAATGAATCGACTCCCTTCCTATAATTTATATTATAATGTCATCGGCGTTAAAAATCCATTATCAGAAATTAGGAAAACACACATTTAAAGACATTTACTTTGTTTGTATAGTATAAATAAGATAGTCAATCTTAAAGAAAAAGGCAGGAATCATATGATGAATAGTAACGAAGTAGAAATTGTTGTTTATGGTGCGGAACAATTATGCCCAAGTTGTGTAAATTTACCTTCTTCCAAAGAAACGTTTGAATGGCTGGAGGCAGCTATTGCTAGGAAATTTCCGGATCAACCTTTTAAAATGACCTACGTTGATATTTACCAGCCCATTGGGGAGATTGAACAACTCGATTTTGCCAAAAAAGTGGTCGAAGAGGATATGTTTTACCCGGTAGTTGTCATTAAAGAAAAAGTCGTTGGAGAAGGGAACCCGCGCCTAAAAACTATTTTTTCAGAACTAGAGAAATATGGGTATAAAGCAATTTAATAATAAGAAGCATTCCATAACATTGGAATGCTTCTTCATGTTATAGGATCATAATTTATTTCTTTGAACCTGTAGTACTGTCTAGCTCCAGCGCCCAGCGGCTAGTGTACTTCGCGCTCCTCCCTACGATAAGTCAACATCGGTTCGCTTACGCTCACCGTGTTTCCTTTATCTCAGTCGAAGCGCTCCAGTCTATACACCGCAAAACGGACGCTTCCGCTTTTCTTAGCCATTATGATATTTGTACATCCAGAGTATACCGGTTTTTAGCATACGGGCGACGCGTCCTGTAATGGCGCGATCTGCCATCATTCCAAAACCATGCTTTTTACCCAAGGAGCCAAGGATACCCTTTAATTTAATTTGTGGGAAGGAAGCAGGAGGTTCTTCACCTTTCCAACGTCTCTTTAAGACTTCAACAATTTGTTCAGCCTGTCCCTCTGCTAATTGAGCACTTGGTGCATGGGGGAGACTTGCACAATCCCCGAGTATAAAAACATGTTCATCATTGGGTAAATGATGAATTGGGGTAAGGACTAGTCTGCCCATTCCGTCTTTTTCCCCGTCCATATCGCGGACGATTTTATTGGCTTGAATCCCTGCCGTCCAGACAATCACATCGCAATGAATAGGCTGATCGTGATTGTATAATACATTTTCTTCTACCTTGGTAATATTGGAACCGTTGATAATTTCAACATTGTTTTTCACAAACCAATTTTCAACATATTTGCTTAAACGTTCTGGGAAAGAGGAAAGAATATGTTTTCCCCGATCAAATAATTTGATGTTTAGATCTTCACGGCTTTCACTTAATTCACTTGCTAACTCAACACCGCTAAGACCGGCTCCCACAATACCCACAACCGAGCCAGGTCCCAAATTGTTTAAGACGGAGTAAGTAAGGCGGGACTTTTCGATACTCTGTATACTGTAAGTGTACTGATCTGCGCCGGGAACATCATGGTACTTGTCCTCACAGCCAAGACCGATAATTAAATCATCGTAGGCGACGGGTTCTGCATCTTTCATTACGATTCTTCTGCTCATTGTATCAACGGCGATTACTTCACCATATTTAACTTCTAATCGAGGGTGTTCCGGAAAAGCAACACGGACTTCTTTGTCTGAAATCGTGCCTGCGGCTAATGCGTAGTACTCCGTTTTTAAGCAATGGTAGGGTACACGGTCCACAAGAGTAATCGTTACGTCCTCTGGTAAATGGTTGGGAAGAAGTTCGTTTAAAACTTTCATCCCACCGTATCCACCACCTAAAATTACAAGGTTTTTCATTATTATTTCCCCTTTGATTATCCGGTTTTTATATTAATAAATTGGCTGAGTGCAATATAAAAAAGTAGTATAATTCTTTCGTTTCTTTACCAAATACGAGTATATCTAAAATGTGTCGAAATAACAACATTATTCATGATTTTCTTGACATCAGCAGGGTAAACATGGTAATTGACGAAGTAAATGAAATAGAGTAGGATAAGTAGTTGTGGAGAGGTGAAGGCAATGATTCAACCCATCATTGAATTTTGTATTAGCAATCTTGCTAATGGTGCACAAAAAGCACTTGAAAAATTAGAAAAAGATCCTAACTTGGATATTATTGAATATGGATGTCTTGGATATTGTGGAAAATGTGCAACTACATTATATGCTCTTGTAAATGGCGAAGTGGTAACAGGAAAAACAGCCGATGAGTTGGTAGATAACATTTATCAATATCTAGAAGAAAATCCAATGTTTTAAGAAAAGCGGAAGCGCTAAGCTCAACATTATGAATAAAATAAGGGAGCAATGCCGCTCCCTTATTTTTTATTATTCCATATATTAGTTAATAGGATTCAATTAGTTGAGTAGTTAACAATCTGTGTATATAATTTAATAAAAGCCTCATTTAGGGAGGGATATACAATGAGTAATGAAGTGGTTATTTTAACAGAAGCAGCGTCACTCCATATTAAAGAAATGATGAAGCATAACGAAGAAGAAGGTGCACTGTTACGAGTCAGCGTAAAAGGCGGTGGCTGCAGCGGTTTATCTTATGGTATGGGCTTTGAGCATACGGTAAACGAAGAGGATCTCACCTTTGAACAATTCGGGATTCAAGTGCTGGTCGATAAAGAGAGTGCTGCTATTTTACAAGGAACGAAGATTGATTTTAAAGAATCCATGATGGGCGGCGGCTTTACGATTGACAATCCGAATGCCATTGCATCATGCGGCTGTGGTTCTTCGTTTAGAACGGCTACGGCAACAGGTACACCAGAAGAATGCTAATATATATATAAGAAAAGCGTCCGCAAAGGGACGCTTTTTTCTATTTATTGAACATTGATGAACTGTGTAAAGGCTGGATTTTTGCTTTTGGGTCAATGAAGGCTTTTGCATTATTTACGGCAGTTGGTGCTTCACCAAAGCCACAAGCAATTAATTTCACTTTTCCGTCATAGGTGCAAATATCGCCCGCAGCATAAATGCCAGGTATGTTGGTTTCCATTTTCGAATTTACGACAATGGAATTCTTTTCGATTTCTAGACCCCATTCCTTAATTGGTCCAAGGGATGAGACAAAACCATAGTTACAAATAACAGCATCCACATCGAGTGTTACTTTCTCTTCACCATTAACCGTTTCAAGAACTACCTGCTTAATTCCACTTTCATCGCCAATAAGTTCGGCAGGAACATAAGGTGTCTTCACATCTACTTTTGAGTTATACAAGTTTTCGACACTATGTTCATGAGCACGGAATTTATCCCTGCGGTGAACAATAGATACTTTCTTAGCAATAGGCTCAAGCATTAGTGCCCAGTCAACGGCAGAATCTCCGCCACCAAAAACAACAACTTTTTGGCCTGCAAACTGATTTAGATCCTCAATAAAGTAGTAGAGATTTTTCCGTTCATACTGGGCAGCACTTTCTAGCTCTAAACGACGCGGTTGGAAAGCACCATTTCCAGCGGTAATAATAATCGTTTTTGAATAATGGACTTCCTTATTTGTTGTTAATTTGAACGTACCATCTTCTTGTTTTTCTAACTTTTCAACAGATTGCTCAAGTGCAACGGTAGGTTCGAATTTACGCATCTGTTCTTTTAAGTTATTTATCAATTCTTGTGCACGGATTTTTGGAAAACCTGCCACATCATAAATATATTTTTCCGGGTAAAGCGCTGATAATTGACCGCCTAGCTGTGGTAAGCTCTCAATTATTTTCACGGATGCTTGTCTCATTCCTCCGTAAAAGGCGGTAAATAAACCGGTAGGGCCGCCACCGATGATTGTAATATCATAAACTTTTTGATTCTCTTGCACTCCGTATCCCCCCAACTTGTAGTTAGAAACTCCACTCACTATAATATCATAAAATAAAAAATTCTCACATCATTATAGAGGTAATATTCGCAACAGAAACAATAGTTCAAAAAAGGACTAAAAGATAAGAGGAGATGCAATTCCTTATCTTTTAAAGTTAATTAATTTATAAAAATTGCTTGATAATCCTGTGAAAGTAGCATAAGATGTATTGAGGATAGATTGTTAAATTTTTGTGACACAAAAAGCACATTTTTATGACAATCATGGAAAAAATATTTACTTTCTTAGCGTAATAAATCTCTGCGAAAATCGATATCCAGACCAAGCAGTTCGTTTTTTTTAGACTCATACGTGAATTATATCACATACATTTTGCTATTATTAAAAATAAAAATGGTTAAAGCAGTGGAAGCTAAGAAAAAGAGAGTTTATTCAAAAAAAATAAAAGGTGGAAGTGATCACTTTGAGAAAGCCTAAAATTGTTATTCTCGGTGCTGGTTATGGTGGACTAATGACAACAGTTCGCTTACAAAAATTAATCGGCGTTAATGAAGCGGATATTGTATTAGTGAATAAAAATGACTACCATTATGAAACCACATGGCTTCATGAAGCCTCTGCAGGTACGTTACATCATGATCGTGTACGTTATGATATCCGTGATGTGATTGATCGCAGTAAGGTGGATTTTGTTCAAGATACAGTAGTAGAAATAAACAAAGAAGAAAAAAAGGTTATTTTAGAAAAAGGTGAAGTCAACTATGACTACCTTGTTATTGCCCTTGGCGGTGAGCCAGAAACGTTTGGTATTAAAGGATTAAAAGAATTTGCATTTGGAATCTCTAATGTAAATTCTTCACGTCAATTGCGCGAACATATTGAATACCAATTTGCCACCTACAATATGGAAGAAGTGAAGAACGACAATCGTTTGTCTATTGTTGTTGGTGGTGCTGGATTTACAGGAATTGAGTTTTTAGGTGAATTAACAAACAGAATACCGGAATTATGCCATGAATATGATGTGGATTTCCATAAGGTAAAAATTATTTGTGTTGAAGCTGCACCAACCGTACTCCCTGGTTTTGACCCAGAATTAGTGAATTACGCCGTTTCACAATTGGAACGAAAAGGTGTCGAATTCTTAATTGGAACTGCGATTAAGGAATGCACGGAAGAAGGAATTTTTGTAGCAAAAGGTGATGAGGAACCGCGTGAGATTAAGGCTGGTACCGTCGTTTGGGCTGCTGGAATTCGTGGGAACTCGATTGTTGAAAAATCAGGTTTCGAAGCCATGCGAGGCAGGGTAAAAGTTCAGCCGGACCTTCGTGTTCCTGGCTTTGAGGATGTCTTCATGATTGGTGACAGCTCCCTCATGATTAATGAGGAAATTAATCGTCCTTATCCTCCGACCGCTCAAATTGCTATGCAGCAAGGCGAAGTTTGTGCCCGTAATATAGCGGCTCTAGTTCGCAATAAAGCTGAGTTAGAAACTTTTACGTTTGACAATAAAGGGACTGTTTGCTCCCTTGGTGAAGATGATGCGATCGGTGTTGTTTTTGGCAAAAAAATAACTGGTGCCAAGGCATCCTTCATGAAAAAAGTAGTCGATAATCGCTCTTTATACATGATTGGCGGCGCAGGTCTTGTATTGAAAAAAGGGAAGTTTAATGTATTTTAAAAAAATTTAGTTCGAAAGGGACAGAGAAATCTGTCCCTTTTTGATATGATTGAACAAATGAATTCTTTGTTAGGGGGAGTTTGGGTGAGCAATCGTGAAAAACGCGGGAAGGTTTGGTTGGCTGTTGCTGGGGTGGTAAAGTCTAAAGATGGACAATGGCTTGTCGTGAAGAAAAGATATGGCGGTTTAAAAGGACAATGGTCATTGCCAGCAGGCTTTGTTGAGATGGGGGAAACTGCGGATGAAGCAGTCATTCGGGAAGTCAAGGAAGAAACCGGTATTCACTGTCAGGTCAAGGGGTTCATGGGATTGAGAACCGGTGTTATTAAAGGTGAAATCAGTGATAATTTACTCCATTTCCTGCTTGAACCGATAGAAGAGGGTGAGGTGATCCACCAGGAAAACGAACTCTTTGAAGCGAGATTTATGTCTCCAGAAGAACTGCTGCTCGAGAAAGACGCATCGATTATTCTCCAATACCTGATAAAAAATGATGTTTCCTTTTTGAAACCATGTATTAGTGACCTGAATCCTGGGGATCAATTCGGGTATACAGCCTATAAATTATTTTTATAATTTTTAGAAAATTTAAGGAACACTTAGTAAATGAAAGAATACATAACGTGTATCCGTTTTCTTGGGGTAATTCGCTCAAATTCTGACCTTTCCATTTTAGCTAATCCTTGATATATTATCAGAAAATTAAGTTAATTTTTAAGGAGATGATGGACAATGACAGTTAAGAGTTTGGATTCAAAAACCTGTGATTATTGCTCTGGAAAAGGCTATTTTCAACTAGTACTAGGCGGATCAGAAACCTGTACGTGCTGCAATGGAACAGGCAAGAAAAAAGAATAAGGCTTTTTACCTTTTCTGTACCGGTTGGAAAACGAGCCATAACCGCTTCTTCGAAACTTTCGAGGGGCTTTTTTTTTCGTAAGGAAAGTATTGCCTTACAAAAATAATTCGTTTATATTGACTCCCTTTTCGACATTAAGTACACTAAATGTTGATGTATAAGGGGGAATCTCGGATGCAAATGAGCATTGTGGTCTTAATCATTTCGATTTTATTATTCTTTGTTTTATTTTTTGGAATTGGATTTATCTTAAATATGCTTCTAAGAATGTCATGGGTTATGGCAGTAGTTTATCCGATTGTGGCAATTTTTATTGTAGATAAAGTAAGATTTAGTGAATATTTTACAAATAGTAAAATGGCCTTTAACGATTTGGGCCAAAGGTTTACTTCGCTAGCAACTGCAGATATTCTTATCTTAATAAGTGGACTTGCTGGTGCAGTCGCAGCTGGTTTTACAATCAAGCTTTTACGAAAAAATGGATACCAAATGTTTTAAGACTTTTAATAAATGAATACCAGATGATTTAAGACTTTTACCTCTAGGTAAGGGTCTTTTTTGGGGAACAAGGATTTAAGGAATAGAAAAATCAGTTCTAAAAATTTTCCTCCGCCTTTTTTGAATAATTTCCTCTAGCTTGGGAATGAATATTTTGGGAGGAGTGAAAATTTTTATGAATAAAATGAAAAATTGGACTAGGCGTTTTGCGATGGTTTGTCTTTTCTTGATGGCAATATTAGCGACCTTCCAATCTATTTCCGGAGTAAATGCCGAGTTTCTCATTAAGCAATTTGCATCGGTTATCTCAACCACTGAAACCGTTGCTGGAACCTCACGTTCCTTAGAAGACGAAATTGATTGGTCAAAATATCCTAAGCTAACTGTTACAGCCACTGGTTATACTGCGGGAGTAGAATCAACAGGAAAGAGTAAAGGTCATCCTGAATACGGGATTACCTACTCAGGAGTAAAAGTTAAACGTGATTTATTTTCAACGATCGCAGCAGATTTATCTGTTTTTCCGATTGGAACGATTCTCTTTATCCCTGGATACGGGTATGGAGTTGTAGCTGATAAAGGCGGGGCTATTAAAGGGAATGAACTAGACCTTTATTATGAAACGGTAGAGGATGTTTATAATAAATGGGGGAAAAAGAAGTTAGATATTTATGTCGTCGAAAAAGGTAATGGGAAACTGACAGAGCAAACACTTAAATCATTAAATGAAGATAAATCGATGCAAGTTTTTCGCGGGCAGTACATTAGCTCAGAGAAACGATAGAAGCAGGCTGCTGGCCTGTTTTTTATTTTAATATAATTTCAAGATAATTAGTTAGTCGAAATAAACGTTTATTCGTTATAATAAAAATACAATATTATGGAGGTGAAGTAGTTTGTTTGATGTTAAAAAGGAAATAGACCTCTCTACTGAGCACGAGGGTTTAATCATTGGTCTTTTTGATAAACCAGAAAAATTTTCAGGATTATTGACAAGTCTTGATCAGCGGTTCGAAGGCCAGCTTACAAACCTAGTAAAATCGGGTGATTTATCGGCCAAGTTAAAAAGTATCAGTAAAGTACATAGCTTTGGAAAAATCGGTGCAAAACGAATTTGGTTTGTTGGTCTAGGGAAAGAAAAGGATTTAACCTTCGATAAACTAAAAGAAGCGTTTGGCAGGCTTTTTAAGGAAATCCAAAAGAGTAAACTTGAGGAAATCGCTGTTTATTTAGATTCCTTTACAGCAGTGGAAGTAAATGGTTTAGATGCCTCACATGCGCTGAGTGAAGCACTTTCTCTTTCCACTTACCAATTTGAAGGCTATAAACAAAAATCGAACATGCCTGAGAAAAAACTCGAGCATGTGACGATTTATTGTGATACTTTTGAGGAAGATGAAGTCGAAGCATCACTAATTGTAGGGTTTGCGTTTGGAGAAGCAACGAATTCGGCGAGAACACTTGTTAACCTCCCAGGCAATATGTTGACAGCAACAGATATGGCTAATTATGCCAAAGACCTTGCTGTAAGGTATGATTTCGAAGTGGAAATCTTAGATAAAGCAGAGGTCGAAAAGCTCGGTATGGGAGCCTTCCTTGCAGTTAACCAAGGGTCCACAGAGCCGCCAAAAATGATAGTCCTGAAATATCAAGGAAAAGACGAGTGGACAGATGTCATCGGCCTCGTCGGAAAAGGGATTACCTTTGATACAGGCGGTTACTCTATTAAAACAAAAGCTGGAATTGTTGGGATGAAAACGGACATGGGCGGAGCAGCTGCAGTGCTAGGGGCAATGGAAATCATCGGTGAGACCCAGCCAGAGCAAAACGTGGTCGCGGTCATTCCATCCACAGATAATATGATTAACGGTCATGCCTTTAAACCTGATGACGTCATTACCTCTATGAGCGGTAAAACCATTGAGGTTTTAAATACAGATGCAGAAGGACGCCTTGTGTTAGCTGATGCGGTTACCTATGCCAAGCAACATGGCGCAGATTACCTGGTAGATGTGGCCACTTTAACCGGTGGGGTGATAACAGCTCTTGGCCTCCATACTACTGGAGCAATGACTAACCATGAGCAATTATTAGAACAGGTAATAGAAGCTTCGGTGGAAGCGGGTGAGCAGATGTGGCAGCTGCCATTATTTGAAACGGAGATCGAGCGGGTAAGAAACAGTAAAGTCGCCGATTTAAATAATTCCCCAGGCAGTGAAGGCCATGCGCTTGTTGCTGGGGCGTTTATCGGTGAATTTGCCGAAGGAACACCGTGGGTCCACTTAGATATCGCAGGGACGGCAACCTCTTCCAAGGCATATGATTTAGGTCCAGCAGGGGCAACAGGAGTCATGACTCGGACACTTGCCTTATTTGTAGAACGGTTTGAACCAATTGAGAAATAATTACTGGTACTGTCCTCATGAACACTTCATGAGGACAGTTTTTGCTTTCGGATACAGATATTTGTCCTCATGAGCGCCTTACTAAGGAAATCCAATATGAATCTCGGGGGCTCTTTTGCCCACTCCAAACCCCTACACTTCGCATATGAAATAGTGTAGGCAAGTAGAGAGGAAAGGAGGTTTGCTGCATGTACCCTTATTATCGGAACCCACAGCAGGGACAGGATCATAGATTTATTGGCTTTGGTTTTGGTTTGCCATTGATTGGGGGCTTTCTAGGTGGACTATTAGGAGGAGCGTTAATTAGCCGGCCATTTTATGGAGGTTACGGATATCCAGGCTATTATCCGCCACCCCCACCGCCAGTAGGCTACCCAGGAGCATTTTATCCAGGCTATGGTGCCCCGTATTATTATTAAATGAGAAAAAACAGCTCTTGGGCTGTTTTTTTAATTAGAAAACTATAATTAAAAGGAAAATTAATAAATAAAGCGAATAGATTAAATAGACAACATTTTACATATTGGAGGAATAGAAATGATTGAAAACACATTACTTAAATCTCTCGGGATTGAGCTTACCAAAATCGAAAAAGGGAAGGTTATTGCGACAATGCCCGTGGATGAACGGACCCGCCAGCCATTTGGATTACTGCACGGAGGAGCATCTGTTGCTTTAGCAGAAACGGTTGCCAGTGTAGGGGCGTATGAGCTGGTTGATAAAGAAGTAGAGGCTGTTGCGGGGCAAGAGATTAATGCCAATCATGTCCGTCCCAAAACGGAAGGGGTTGTAACTGCAGTAGGTACTGTACTTCATCAAGGGAAATCAACTCAGGTATGGGATATTAAAATTACCGACGAGCAAGACCGCCTTGTTTGCGTGTCTAGATGTACAATGGCAGTCATTAAGTTAAAAAGATAAAAATATGTATGCCAGGTTTCTAAATAAGGATGGAGTCATTCCCATTCTTTTTTATATTGATGAAAAATTTAAAAAATTAACTTTAATTTCATGTTATAATGTAAGAAATAAAAAAATAGAAAAAAAGCACAATTTTTTGTACAGGTTTCTTTATATAATGTATTAAGAAGAAACGTAAAGGTGGTGAAATTGATGAGAGCAAGGCGGCAATATTTGTTTATCGATTTTGAGTTTACAATGCCTGAACGAAATGTACGAATGAAAGACTTTTATGCAGAAATTATCGAGGTTGGAATAGTTGCGGTCGTTGATGACCAAGTGACGGAACAGTTTTCTTCCTTTGTGACTCCACTTAAATTCCCAAAACTTACGGAACGCTGTAAATCCTTTTTACATATTTCCCAGCAGCAAGTAGACAAGGGTTTATCTATTTTTGAACTTGTAAAAAAATTAGAGGAGTTCAATAAGCATAATTATGAAACAACCATTGTTACGTGGGGAAATATGGATATGAAGGTCCTTCGGCATAATTGCTTAAAGGCAGGGGTTGCTTTTCCGCTCAAGGCTGCTGAATTAGATCTTTCCATGGAATATAAACGCTTTTTTGGTGACCAAAATCAAACGGGCCTCTGGAAAGCTGTACAGGAATATGGGAAAGAAGGGACAGGCAGGCATCACCGAGCACTTGATGATGCGTTGACTACCTTTAATATATTCAAGCTCGTTGAAAAGGATAAACGTTATTTAGAAAAACCAGAACCAACGACAATTGGTGATCGGATTGATTTCTCAAAGTTATTAAGTGAATTCGCATAAAAGGCCAAATCATTCAAACTGATTTGGCCTTTAGCATTTTTATAATTTATAATCTTTTTCTAGCGATTCTAATGCCTTTAAGCTCATCTCAGCCCATTCTGAAGTTGTCTCTACTAGTTCCTTTTTCATAATGGCTACGGCCTCTTTTAAGGACTCCATATAGTCTGGAACTTCATTTTCGAAGATCTTAACCATTTTGTATGGAATATTCGCTTGCTCACGATAGCTGAGCGCTTTTCTCTCATGAAAAATGAGTACATCAGTATCTTTCGGATTATGTAAATCTCCTTGCATCGGATGTTTAAGTACTGCGAGGATTCTTACTAAATAATGCTGTGGGCGTACTTCTGTTATTTCTCCGATATATTTTCCTGTTTTATAAATGGCTGTTACGATTTCACCGATTTGAAATTCTGACACAACAAACACCCCTTTCGCTTTTCCTCTTTCATTTTAATATGAAACATAGTAAATTAAAAACATTGTGAGGAAATTATTTCGGTTAAAGTGAAAAAAATGGAGGAATGATATAGTGAGAAAGAATTTGCAAATCTTGTTTACATTATTGACAATTGTTTTAGTATTGGCCGCATGTGGGACAAGCACAAAGAAAGAGGAATCCACACCGAAAACGACGACACCAAAAACGGAACAGAAGGAAGGGGACCAACAAGTGACAAATGAAGGCTTTCCTCAACTTTCAACCGAGGTTTCCGATGATGAAAAGCTCGTTGAAATGGAAACGTCGATGGGAACCATTAAAATCAAATTATTCCCTGAGTATGCACCAAAAGCGGTTGAAAACTTTGTAAAACATAGTGAAGAAGGTTATTATGATGGACTAATTTTTCACAGGGTCATAAAGGATTTCATGATTCAGGGCGGGGATCCGAACGGGAACGGAACAGGCGGAGAAAGCATTTATGGGAAGCCTTTTGAAGATGAGTTTTCAAAGAATCTTTATAATCTCCGCGGTGCCTTATCCATGGCTAATTCGGGCAGCAACACAAATGGGAGTCAGTTTTTTATTGTGCAAAGCTCTTCACTTGATCCAGCAATGAAAGAACAAATGGAAAAGGCTGGTTATCCAAAAGAAATTATTGAAGCTTATAATAAAAACGGCGGTACACCATGGCTGGACAATCGTCATACGGTTTTTGGCCAGGTGATTGATGGCATGGATATCGTTGATAAAATTGCCAACACCTCAGTTGCTGCCCAAGATAAACCCAAAAAAGATGTTATTATTAAAGAGATTAAGGTTTTACAATAAAGAAATTGTTATCGGATTGAAAAGTGGATTGAAACGTTTTTTGTTGCTATAATTAATTTTTAGAGCAGTTCCTTGATAGAAAGGAAGAAGAAAATGTTTCAACCATTGGTACTTTCCTTATTTTTATACTTTCCAGAAGATAAATCAGAGTATATTCCTGCTGCCATTACATTTGTGATTTTTTTAATTGGAGCCTTTCTTACGATGCGAATAATTATTTCAGTTTCGAAACGGGAGGCCCAAAAAGCAAAAGAATTAGAAGAACAATTAAAAAATCAACATCCGCCACAAAGGAACAGTTAACAAATAGCTGTTCCTTTTTCCTTTATCCGTCCATTGGATAAAGGAGGGGCAGATTGTCCATACTAAGGGCAAATTGGCTAGTGTGGGGGTATACATATGAAGAAAAGCTGGTTGATCATTCCGCTGCTCATTCTTACAGGTTGTACTGAAAAGGAAATTAGAAAGATTGATGTGGAAATGTATAATGCGGTGGGAGATTCGCTTGGTAAAGTTAAGGTAGCTGAGCAAGCTAGTGGTGTGAAATTATCAGTGGATTTAAAGGGCCTTCCAGCTGGGGAACATGCGATTCATATTCATGACAGTGGGAACTGTGTGGCTCCAGATTTTAAATCTGCAGGGGACCATTTTAACCCTGAAAATAAGGAACATGGGCTACTCCATCCTAAAGGTGCCCATGCAGGGGATCTGCCTAATTTAATCGTCGAGGATGATGGGTCAGTTAAGGCAGACTTAATGGCACCCAATGTTACCTTAAAAGATGGAAAAACTTCATTGTTTACAAAAGAAGGAACCACGATTGTGGTTGATGAAGGAAAAGATGATGGCATGACACCACCTGCAGGAGACTCTGGTAAACGGATTGCTTGCGGTGAAATTACTAAAAATAAAAAAGCAGGTCAAAAGAATGCTCAGGATGAGAAACAATAAAATTTTAATGGCTATCACCGAAATGTGATAGTCTTTTTTTTCATCATGAAGGTTTTTATTTTATGAAATTTTCTTCTATATAGGTAGTAATCTAAACTTATCCTAAAAGTGGACATACACTAGCATGGAGACAGTTTAGGAGGCGAAAATAATGGAAAAAAGGCAATACTTTGGAGGATTTCCGGGACAACCTGGTTACCAACAAATGGGCTACCCACAAATGGGAGGATATCAACAATCAGGCTATCCACAAATGGGAGGATACCAACAACATGGCTATCCACAAATGGGGGGATACCAACAACCGGGCTACCCGCAAATGGGAGGATACCAACAACCGGGCTATCCACATATGATGGGTGGACAACATCATGGATTCCCACATCAAGGTTTCCCGCAAATGATGGGAGGACAACAAACAGGATTCCCTCAAGGCATGGGCGGTTCCCCTCAAATGATGGGAGGACAACAAACAGGATTCCCTCAAGGCATGGGAGGGTTCCCGCAAATGATGGGAGGACAACAAACAGGATCCCCTCAAGGCATGGGCGGATTACCGCAACTGATGGGCGGACAACAGCATACTGGGTTCTCTCAAGGCATGGGCGGCTCCCAGCAAAGTGGACAAAAACCACCAACTAAACCCACGCAGCGTAAAGAAAAGAAATAACAAGTAAGAAAGAGTATGGTTAGAAAAAACTGTTCCTTCATAACCGAGGGGACAGTTTTTTTATAACTTGATTTATTTTCCCTTTTTCATGACAATGTGTTTATAAATAAATGTTAAATACATAGGAGTGCACAACAAAAATGGAGAATAAATTGTATTACCAGGACGCATATATAAAAGCCTTTACAGCGTTGGTGTTAAAACAAGAGCAAGACTCAACTGGAAATTGGTACGTGGTTTTGAATCAGACCGCTTTTTATCCAACTGGTGGCGGACAGCCACACGACTTAGGAACCCTTGCTGATCAAAACGTAATAAATGTTGAAGAAATCGATGGGGAAATTCGTCATTATCTTGTGGGGCCATTACAAGGGATGGGGCAGGAAGTATCTGGTATCATTGCTTGGGAAAGACGCCATGATCATATGCAGCAGCACGCTGGACAGCATATTTTATCTGCGGCCTTTGACCAGTTATTCGAGTTCAAGACCGTCGGCTTCCATTTGGGTGCGGAATTGCTCACGATTGATTTAGAGACAGAAAATCTGACCCAGCACCAAGTTCAAAAAGCAGAAGAACTTGCGAATCAGATCATCCTTGAAAACAGGCCGATCGAGATTAAATGGGTGTCTGAGGAAGAGTTGTCTCAATTTACACTACGAAAAGAAACCAAGCTCAAAGAGGATATTCGCCTTGTTATTATTCCAGACTTTGATTATAACGGCTGCGGTGGCACGCATCCAAAGGCAACTGGTGAGGTTAGCGCAATAAAAGTATTGGATTGGGAAAGACAAAAGAAAAAAGTTCGAGTCCAATTTGTTTGTGGAAACCGAGTGCTTAAGCAGCTTGGTCAAAAACAAAAGGTGCTGCTAGAATTAACAAAGATTCTTAATGCACCAGAAAAAGAAATGGAACAAGCTGCCCTTCGTCTCCTTGAAAATAATAAAACGTTAGAAAAAGCCCTGGAACAAACTCAGGAAAACCTACTCCATTATGAGGCGCAAGACTTACTTGGAAAAAGTAATCCGAATGCGCAGAAACTCATAAGTGAAGTATTTCAAAACAGATCGCTTCAAGATCTGCAAAAGCTTGCCCGAATCATCACTGCGGAAGATGATACAGCAATCGTTTACTTTGTTTCACAAACTGAAAATCGACTGCAGCTAGTTTGTGCGCGGGGGGCATCTGGAACGAAAAGTATGAAGAAAGTAATCGCCAAGGGGCTTCCCCTTATAAACGGAAAGGGCGGTGGAAATGATTCCTTTGCCCAGGGTGGCGGTGAAGCCTTGATGTCAGGGGAGCAAATGCTGCAGCATATATTGGAAACAGCACAATAGTCCCACATCGCACAATAGGCCTCCATTCCAAGGAGGCCCAATGCAATCAAGGCTATTACACCTCCCTATTTAAAAAGTATACAGGGTTGACCCCAGGGCAATATAAAAGTGCCTATTTAACCAAAGGTAAGGATGGACTTGAAGTAAATTATTAGTCTGAAAGGGTGAAGTTAGTGGGGTTTTTAGATGGATTGATGGGTAACGCATCAGAGGTAAATGCCGCGGATGTACAGCGGGAATTTGGAAAAGTGCTTTCACCGAATGAGCGTATTGATAAAGCGTACAAGTTAATTCGTGACATGTTTATTTTTACCAATAAACGTTTGATTTTAGTGGATAAACAGGGGCTAACGGGTAAAAAGGTTGAATACCATTCCATTCCCTATAAAAGCATTACACATTTCAGCATTGAAACTGCGGGTAACTTTGATTTAGATGCGGAACTGAAAATATGGATTTCTGGAAATGCCCTGCCTTTGCAAAAACAATTTAACAAGAACTTGAACATCTACGAGCTTCAAAGTGTTCTAGCTGAGTATGTTCTTAAGTAAGTGAAACGGTGTATTATGGTATACTATTTAAAAGCAAAAATTAGGAGTAAAAGCATATGAGAAAAGAGCTTCAAATAAATTTGCAATATGTTGACGTATTAAATGAGTGGGACCCATTCCAATTATCCAATGGAGGATATGAAACAGAAATCGCTGATACGATCCAAGCAATTCATGAACTTGATGCCTCGGATGAGTTGGCCAAAAAAATACAAAGCATTTATGAATTTTCATTTGAAAAGGTAATCCCAATGGAAAAATGTCTGAAAGTAGCAAAAGAATTACTAGCTATTAAAGCAACTGATTCTTGTTCCATTTAGCAATTTAGGCAAAAAAAAGGGACATACCATTATTGGATGTCCACTTCAAAAAAGGGGGGAATACTAGAAAGCCTTATGATATAAAGGTTTTCCAGTATTCCCTTTTTTTATACAGTCTTGAAAAGAAAAAACGGATTATTTTACCATAAGGATCATTGCATCAAAAAATGGTTGAATATGTTATTGTTTTAATAACTCTGCAGCTGGGAGATCTAAAACAGTAGATAACTTTAACAGTGTCTGCGTACTTGGAATTTGTTCGCCAGATTCGTATTTCTCAATTGTGTGTGATCCAACTCTGATTTTTTGTGCCAGCTCCTCTTGAGACATGTTGAGCATTTCGCGGGCATTTTTAATGGTTTGGCCGATTGTATTCATTTGGTTCACCTCTCCTTTAAAAATAGATTTCCTCACTATTAGTGTATCACGTTTGGTATATCTTTCTCCTGCACAACTTGAACATTATGTTAAGATTTTTGAATGAGCCCTTTTATATTTAATATTTTAATCTTTTTTGATTAAAGGCATTCTTTGTGATATAATATTATAATGCATATATAATGGATAAAATAATTAATCACTTAGGAGTGTTTTCATGTCAGAAAAGATCGAAACTGGAAGTATATTAGCAGGTAAAGTTACAGGAATTCAACCATATGGTGCGTTTGTTGCGCTTGATGATAATACCCAAGGCCTTGTGCATATTTCTGAAATTACACATGGTTACGTGAAAGATATTAATGACCACCTTAAAGTAGGCGATGAAATTAAGGTTAAAGTATTATCTGTAGATGAAGGTGCAGGCAAGATTGGTCTGTCCATCCGTGCTACTGAAGAGGCACCTGTTCAACAACAGGCTGCTCCAAAAGCAAAGAAGCCTCGTAAACGCCAAGCAGCTGCGATTATTCCAGAAGTGGAAGGTCAACAAGGCTTTAACACATTAAAAGATAAGCTTCAAGAATGGATTGACCAGTCTCAACGTGAAGATTTAATTAAAAAATAAATTTTAAAAAAAGCCTAGTCCAAATGCTATGATTTTAGCAGTGGACTAGGCCTTTTTTTTTATGCACGCAAATTATACAAAAATATAGCCTTTTTCATAAATAAAAGTTTTGATGAAGTGTTCATTCTTTTTTCAAGCTCGGCTACAATAGAACTATATATACATATCCCAGCTTTGAAATGGAGGAAATTTCATTATGACAACAAACGTTAATTCGAATGAGTTAATCGCAAAAACGGAGAAATACGGTGCGAATAACTATCATCCATTGCCAATTGTCATCACTCGTGCAGAGGGTGTTTGGGTAGAAGATCCTGAAGGCAATAAATATATGGACATGCTTAGTGCTTATTCTGCGGTAAACCAAGGGCATCGTCACCCACGAATTATTCAAGCGTTAAAGGATCAAGCAGATAAGGTTACGCTAACTTCGCGTGCTTTTCATAATGACCAGCTGGGCCCATGGTATGAAAAAGTTTGTCAATTAACGAATAAAGAAATGGTGCTGCCAATGAACACAGGGGCGGAAGCAGTCGAAACGGCTGTGAAAACGGCGCGACGTTGGAGCTATGATGTTAAAGGTGTGGCAGAGAACCAAGCAGAAATTATTGCATGTATTGGAAACTTTCACGGCAGGACCATGACGGCAGTCTCCTTATCATCTGATGATGAATATAAACGCGGATTTGGACCAATGCTGCCAGGAATCAAACTTATTCCTTATGGTGATTTGGAGGCATTAAAAGCTGCGATTACGCCGAATACTGCAGCGTTTTTAATTGAACCCATTCAAGGTGAAGCTGGGATTGTCATTCCGCCGGAAGGCTTTATGAAGGCGGCCTTTGATTTATGTAAGGAAAATAAAATTCTGTTTATTGCTGACGAAATTCAAGCAGGTTTGGCCCGAACCGGTAAAATGTTCGCCTGCGAGTGGGAAGGGATCGAGCCTGACATGTATATCCTCGGTAAAGCACTTGGCGGCGGCGTATTCCCCATTTCGTGTGTTGTTGCTAATAAAGATATTTTGGGTGTTTTTAATCCAGGATCGCACGGTTCTACCTTTGGTGGAAATCCGATGGCATGTGCGGTTTCGATTGCTGCACTTGATGTGCTAACGGATGAAAAACTTGCTGAAAAATCCCTTGAACTTGGTGATTATTTTCTCAGTAAATTAAAAGAAATTAATAATCCGTTAATCAAAGATGTTCGCGGCCGCGGCTTATTTATTGGTGTTGAACTAACGGCACCGGCCCGCAAATATTGTGAACAATTAAAGGACCAAGGTCTACTGTGTAAGGAGACACATGACACGGTGATTCGTTTTGCGCCGCCGCTGGTTATCAGTAAAGAAGAATTGAATTGGGCGATAGAGAGGATTAACAACGTTCTAGGATAATGGACTACTAACTAGGGGTGCCAAAATGGGGATTTATGATGTAACGAGTAGTGAAGATGAAAAGGATATAGAGAAATTGAACCTACTCACATCAACACAGATTGTTATTCATGATGCATTAAAAAAAATAGGTTATAACCAAGAAATGTACGAATTATTAAAAGAACCGTTAAGAATGTCCGATGTCAGAATTCCTGTTCGGATGGATGATGGTTCTACAAAAATTTTTAGCGGGTTTAGGGCACAGCATAATGATGCGGTTGGACCGACCATGGGTGGTGTCCGCTTTCATCCTCAAGTGACTGCTAATGAAGTAAAGGCATTATCGATGTGGATGAGTTTAAAATGCGGAATTGCTGACTTGCCTTTTGGCGGGGGAAAAGGAGCGATTCTTTGTAACCCCCGAACGATGTCATTCGGTGAGCTTGAGCGATTAAGCAGAGGTTATGTGCGTGCGATCAGTCAAATTGTCGGACCTACAAAGGATATTCCGGCACCCGATATATATACAAATTCTCAGATTATGGCTTGGATGATGGATGAATACAGCCGTCTTCGCCAATTTGGCTCTTCCGGTTTTATTACAGGCAAGCCACTTGTACTTGGAGGTTCTGAAGGGCGGGAAAAGGCTGGGGCAAAGGGAGTAACCATTTGTATTGAAGAAGCGGCCAAAAAACGCGGAATGAAGGTAAAGGGAGCCCGAGTGATTGTCCAAGGATTTGGGAATGCTGGCAGCTATATCGCTAAATTTATGCATGATGCGGGAGCAATAGTGGTTGGAATATCCGATGTGTATGGTGCCCTCTATAACCCTGATGGTCTAAATATTAATTATCTCTTGGACCGCCGAGACAGCTTTGGTACGGTGACTTCGCTTTTTGAGGGGACAATCACCAACAAAGAATTACTAGAGCAGGAATGTGATGTGTTGGTCCCTGCAGCGATTTCAAATCAGATTACAGCTGAAAATGCCTCTAACATCAAAGCAGGAATTGTCGTAGAAGCGGCTAATGGACCGACGACGCTGGAGGCGACGAATATTCTAACAGACCGTGGGATTCTGCTCGTTCCAGATGTTTTGGCCGGTGCAGGGGGTGTCACAGTCTCCTATTTTGAATGGGTTCAAAATAAGCAGGGGTTATATTGGAGTGAAGATGAGGTGGAAGTTAAATTACGTTCCAAGCTTATCAAATCGTTTCATGATATTTATCATCTTTCGCAAACTAGCAACGTCAATATGCGATTAGCCGCATATATGGTTGGTGTAAGAAAAATGGCGGAGGCCTCCCTGTTTAGAGGATGGGTATAAAAAAAGTCCTTGCATTATTCAATATGCAAGGACTTTTTTTTGTCTAGATCTTAGCTAGTTTTTTTTGCAAATTGAACCATAATAACTAATAATGAAAAAGGTAAAGGATGGTGTTTTATTTTGGAAAATTTTACATTTTCGAATCCAACCAAATTAATTTTTGGAAAAGGTGAGTTGGAACAATTAAAAACAGAAGTACCTCGTTATGGTAAAAAGGTTTTGTTGATCTATGGCGGCGGCAGTATCAAACGAAGTGGCTTGTATGAAAATGTTATTAGCCTATTATCTGAAATCGGTGCTGAGGTTTTTGAACTCCCGGGAGTGGAACCGAATCCACGGATAACTACCGCACGAAAAGGGGTAGAAATTTGTAAACAAGAAGGGATTGAATTCTTGTTGGCAGTTGGGGGCGGCAGTGTCATTGATTGTACAAAGCTAATTGCAGCGGGAGCGAAGTATGATGGAGATGCCTGGGATATAGTCATTAAAAAGGCGTTTGCAGTAGATGCACTGCCTTTTGGAACCGTCTTGACACTTGCGGCAACAGGCTCAGAAATGAATCCAGGGTCCGTCATTACTAATTGGGAAACAAATGAAAAATATGGCTGGGGAAGTCCAGTAACTTACCCTAAATTCTCAATATTAGACCCAGTTAATACGTTTACGGTTCCTAGAAATCAAACGATTTATGGAATGGTCGATATGATGTCACATGTCCTTGAACACTATTTTCACTTAGAAGAAAATACAGACTTTCAAGATCGCATGTGTGAATCACTACTTATTACTGTAATGGAAACCGCGCCAAAATTGCTCTCAGACCTAGAAAATTATCAACACCGGGCAACGATCCTTTATTGCGGTACAATGGCACTCAATGGCATCTTGAATATGGGATATCGCGGCGATTGGGCTACTCACAATCTTGAACACGCTGTATCAGCAGTCTATGATATCCCACATGGCGGCGGTCTTGCCATCCTATTCCCGCACTGGATGCGCCATAATTTAGCGGTGAAGCCGGAACGTTTTAAGCAGCTTGCTGTTCGGGTGTTTGGGGTTAATCCTGAAGGCAGGAGTGCCGAAGAGGCAGGGCTTGAAGGCATTCAAAAGTTACGTGAATTCTGGAATAGTATCGAAGCACCTTCACGGTTAGCCGATTATGACATTGACGATTCGAAGCTTGAGTTAATGGCGGACAGAGCGATGGAAAACGGAGAATTTGGAAACTTTACTAGGTTAAACCGTGAGGATGTAACAGCCATTTATCGTGCATCACTATAATATATCGATTGTGAAGAAATTTGTCGAAATTGGGTGCGCTTACACGAAGTGACCTTCCTTGATAATCATCTCATCATTCGATAAAGTGGTTAGTGAAAAATAAATTTCTGGAGGATCATGCATGACACACGTTCGTTTTGATTACTCAAAAGCATTAAGCTTTTTCGGAGAACATGAACTTACATATTTACGAGATGCTGTAAAAGTTGCTCATCATTCTCTACATGAGCAAACAGGCGCAGGAAGTGACTTTTTAGGGTGGATTGAACTCCCAACCAACTATGATAAGGAAGAGTTTTCACGCATACAAAAATCAGCTGAAAAAATCAAAGCTGATTCTGATGTACTTCTTGTCATTGGAATCGGTGGTTCATACCTTGGAGCAAGAGCTGCGATCGAAATGCTCCAGCATAGTTTTTACAATGCATTGTCAAAAGAAAAACGAAAGACACCTCAAGTAATATTTGTTGGTAATAATATCAGTTCTACTTACATGAGAGATCTAATCGACGTCCTCGATGGAAAGGACTTCTCTATTAATGTTATTTCCAAATCGGGCACCACAACCGAACCAGCAATTGCTTTCCGGATTTTCCGTAAGATTCTTGAAGAAAAATATGGTCAAGATGAGGCACGCAAACGAATCTATGCGACAACGGACAAAGCAAGAGGTGCTCTAAAAACTTTAGCAACAGAAGAGGGTTACGAGACATTTGTAATCGCCGATGATATTGGCGGCCGTTATTCTGTCCTAACAGCAGTAGGACTGCTTCCGATAGCAGTAAGCGGGGCAAACCTTGAAAAAATAATGGAGGGCGCCGCGCAAGCACAAACCGACTTTGGTCATTCTGAACTCGAAGATAATGCCGCCTACCAATACGCTGTCGTTAGAAATGTGCTGTATAATAAAGGCAAGACGATTGAAATGCTGATTAATTATGAGCCAGGACTACAGTATTTTTCAGAGTGGTGGAAGCAGTTATTTGGAGAAAGTGAAGGGAAAGACCAAAAAGGTATTTATCCATCTTCAGCAAATTTTTCAACGGATCTTCACTCGCTTGGACAATATGTTCAAGAAGGTCGTCGTGATTTATTTGAAACCATTATTAAGGTAGACAAGCCGCGCCACGAGTTGAAAATTGAAGCTGTCGAGAATGACTTAGATGGGCTGAATTACCTCGCTGGTCAAACGGTAGACTTTGTTAATAATAAGGCATTTCAAGGGACCATGCTTGCCCACACAGATGGCGGCGTGCCGAACTTAATTGTTAACATTCCAGCAATGGATGAGTATACATTAGGCTACCTTGTTTATTTCTTTGAAAAGGCCTGCGCGATGAGCGGCTACTTACTGGGTGTAAATCCTTTCGATCAGCCAGGGGTAGAAGCCTATAAAGTAAATATGTTTGCCCTTCTAGGAAAACCGGGATATGAAGAGAAAAAGGCAGAATTGGAAAAACGATTATAATAAACCAGAAAGAGAACTGATAGTAAATAAATCAGTTCTCTTTTTTTTATTGAAATTTACCTGATTTGGAGAAACTATTTGTATCGATAATTAGGGGGTAAATTTTTATGATTGAGGTACCATCAAAGGTGGAAGGTAAGCAGTTTGATTTGTATAAGCTTGAAAAAAAGTTAAAACCAATTGGCTATACGATTGGCGGGAACTGGGATTATGATCATGGTGCATTTGATTATAAAATTAATGGTGGTGAAGAAGAAGGCTATCAGTTCTTGCGCTTGCCCTTTCAAGCGGTCGACGGGCAGCTTGATGCTAATAATTGTACAGTTAAGCTAGGGAGACCGTTTCTATTGTCGCACCTATTTGAGGCGGAACTAGATGACGAAGCAGGAACAGGCACCTTTTCTGGAACCATCAATCAGTTTCAGGAGCCTGTCGATAAGGATGCTAGCTTTCCTCAAGCATATATCGATGAGGGGAAAGCATTGGTACAGGAATTGGAAATGCTGCTCCTAGCTGATTAGGCTATTTAAAAATTAACAGTTGATCATTTTCTTCGATTGGCAAGGAGTGGGATGGATTCAGCAAGGTTTCATCCCCTCTTTTAATCCCAATCAGAAGGAAGCCCTTTTTTAAAAGGATATGGCAAACATCGCTGAAGGGCTTTCCAATCTCCTGCTCCTCGGCTCGATAGGAGGACAATCGACTTTCCTGTAACTCATGAACAATGTTTGATAAGAGTCCATTCCCATTTGAGTGCAGGCTGTTAACCATAAAAACACTTGTCAGTTTATTGGATTGTATGACTTCGTCGGCACCAGCTCTATAGGCGTTGACCACTTGCTCTGCCGTTAATATTTCAACGATACATTTTACTTGAGCACATATCCCTTTTATCGTTAGTAAGGTAAGAATACTGTTCATATCTGCTTGGAGTTCATCGTTTCCTCTGTCAGCAGTAATCAGCACCTTCTCCGCTCGATTGATATCACTTTTGATGATCGTTTCATCGACATGGCCTTTCCCTTGGATAAAGTGGACAAACCGGGATTTCACTGGGTTTGATTCAAGTGTTTCATCTATTAAAACAATCATTTGTGTGTATTTCGTGTTGGTAAGCTTACTTATTAACTCTTTCGACCGTTCATTCCAACCGATAATGATGATATGGCCCTCGCCTTTAAAAGGAATTCTCCCTTCGGAAAAGGCATCTTGTTTCGTAACGGCAGCGGCTGCCAATGTTCCAAAATAGGAGGAAACAAATCCAACACCTAACAGTATTAAAATTAACGCTGTTAGTCTTCCTAAGAAGGAATGTGGTACATAATCGCCATACCCGACTGTTGATGCAGTAATAATGGCCCACCAAATGCCATCAAAAATGGTGGGAAACGTATCAGGCTCTAAAAAATGAATGGATATTCCAAATGAGAGAAACACTAGCAACGCAATTAATAGAATTCGAACGAGGAGCGGTAAACGCAAGAAACTGATATATACTCTGTTCGGCACAAATGTCACCTCTTTTCTCGTGATCTAGCTCCATCACTTAGATTTTTGCTGAAACAGTTATTCCTATTATTGACGAAAAAGAATCGATCTAATAGGACTACTTGATAATTTTAAAAATAGGTCAATGTTCACAAAAGATACGAATATTTTTCTCTAATCTACTTGTATTTAATGCTTAAAACTTATAAATTATGGTTATTAACATTAGTATAGTTACAACATAGAAAGAGGGTTGAGTTACATGGGGATTGGTTTGAATACGCTACTATCAAAAATTGAAAAAACAAGGTCAGAAATGGTTGAATTAGCGCATCTTTACGGTTATTCTAATCCAAATGTAGTACAATGCAGCCAGAAACTCGATTCTCTATTAAATGTCTATTATAATTTTCGAGAACATTAATTCATGTCCACAATATAAAACCTTCCGGTAAACCCGGAAGGTTTATTTTTGTTAAATGGGAATAATATTTTCCCAATAGGCAAACGTTAAAACGGAATTGTCCTTTTTAAGTTTTGACCTACGAGGTGAAGAAGAGTGCTTATTGAAACCAAAAAAGAGCAAAGATTCATCATCATTGCCCTCCTTGTAATAGCTGCCTATCTTTCTCCACTTTTTATTCTCCAGGAAAATGCACATATTCGTGTTCATGATAATCTTGATTCGAACCTGGCATGGTATAAGGTTTTAACGAGAAGTGGAGAAATGTTCGGCCCTGTTAATGCAACCATTCCCCAAATCATCAATGGACAATTATCGAGAAATGCCTTTGGGACCGAATACAGTATCATTGTCTGGCTTTACGCACTTTTCCCAACAATGATCGCCTATGGTTTAAGCCAAGCTCTCACAAGAATCGTAGCTTTTTTTGGCATGTATTGGCTCTTAAAAAAACACTTTTTACCTGGGGAGAAGTGGCTGTTTTTACAAATTGGAACCGCTCTTGCCTTTGCCTTGACGCCTTTTTGGCCGTCTGGGATGCTGAGTACATTGGGAATGCCGCTTGCACTATGGGCACTTCTTAACATTCGTAACGGTGAGGGAGCATGGACGGATTATTTGGTGCTCACTCTCTTACCATTTTATGCAAGCATTGTTTTAGGATTTTTCTTTTTTTTAACGGCCATGGGGTTCTTTTGGTTAACTGATTGTTTAAGAGGGAAGGGATGGAATCTTCGCTTTTTGGCAGCCATTATTTATATGACAGTTATTTTTATGTTAGTTGAATATCGGCTTATTTTTTCATTTCTATTAATTGATGAACCGAATAGTCGAGATGAGTATTTGAATGCAATCTTGCCTTTTTGGAGATCGGTTAGGCTTACCATAAAAAATTATCTGCTCGGACACACCCATGTGATGACGGTTCATACACTTTTTATCTTACCTGCAATCTTTACTGCCATTTGGATTGTCTTTAGGAAAAAGCTTTGGAAGCAGGAGAGACTATTTGTTTTCTTATTCTTCTTAAATATTTTGTTATCGGTTTGGTATGCTTTTTGGTTTTATGAAGGATGGCTGCCTCTAATCAAGCGATTCCATTTTTTGGGTACTTTTAATTTCGCCCGTTATCACTTTTTACGGCCGATGGTGATTTATGCATGCTTTGCACTTGCATTAAAAGTCATTTCGCTTCAAGGAAAGAGCTGGGCTAGAACAGCTAAGTGGTATGTCGTCTTGCAACTTCTCTTTTTGGGACTATTTAATGATGAAATCATTTATCGGGAAAAGCCTACTGTCAAAGCATTTTTTGCTGAGGAAATGTTCCATGAAATAGAGGAATATATCGCACTTCCAAAGGAAGAATATCGTGTTGCCAGTATAGGAATACACCCAGCCATCTCTCAATATAACGGGTTTTACACACTGGATACCTATAATAATTTTTATCCATTAACCTATAAACATCAGTTTAGGAAAATAATTGAAAGGGAATTGGCTAAAAATAAAAAGGTTCGCACCTATTTTGATAAATGGGGAGGCCGTTGTTACATCTTTACCGCACAGCTTGGAAAACATTATATGATCAAAAAAGATTCTAAACGTCATTTGAAACATTTAGAACTGAATACGGGTGTCTTTAAAAAAATGGGAGGCCGCTTTATTTTTTCGGCACTGCCTATCGATAACGCAAGGGAAAATCAATTATTGCTAGTGAAAGTATTTGAATCGAAAACATCAGCATGGAAAATTTATCTATACAAGACTTTGTAGACAGCGGGGGTTTTAAACAGATGATGGAACCAGTTCTTACAATTGTTGTGCCTTGCTATAACGAGGAGGAGGTTTTACCTTTGACCATTGCTGAACTTCAGCAATTGGTGAAAGAGCTGATTAACGATAGGCTTGTTTCTAAACAAAGCAAAATCTTGTTTGTTGATGATGGAAGTCAGGATCGAACATGGGAATTGATTTATAAAGAGGGATTAAGAAATGAATTTGTACGGGGCTTAAAATTATCGAGAAATGTAGGTCACCAAAATGCATTACTTGCTGGTTTATTTACAGCAAAGGATCTTTCTGATTGCGTTGTATCCATTGATGCAGATTTACAGGATGATATCAAAGTAATCCGTGAGTTTGTCCTGAAATTTCATGAAGGGTATGAAATTGTTTATGGTGTTCGAAAAGGGCGGGACACGGATACTCTCTTTAAACGAAGTACTGCCCAAGGCTTTTATAAGGTCATGGAAAAGATGGGAGTTGACCTCGTTTATAATCATGCCGATTTCCGATTAATGAGTAAAAGAGCAGTGCAAGAGTTAGAACGTTTTAGCGAAGTCAATTTATTTTTACGTGGGATTGTTCCTCTCCTTGGCTTTCGCTCGGATGTAGTTTATTATGACAGGCTTGAGAGGCAAGCGGGTGAAACGAAATATCCGTTAAAAAAGATGCTCGCCTTTGCTTTTGACGGAATTACCTCCTTCTCTGTTTCGCCGATTCGCTTTGTGTTAATCATCGGATTGGTTTCTTTTTTCTTGAGTCTATTCTTTGGAGTCTATTTTTTAACGCTAAAGTTTTTTGGGAATACCGAGACGGGCTGGACGTCACTGATTACTTCGATCTGGCTTATTGGCGGCTTGCAGTTAATTGCGATCGGATTAATAGGCGAGTATGTTGGGAAAATCTATAAAGAATCAAAACAGCGTCCAAAGTATATTGTTGATATCGATTCATTTAATCTGGCAAAACCAAGGCACCATTTGCTTAATCCAACAGTAGAGGATGAGTTTTATAATCTTGACCTTAGACAAATATCTGAAACCAACAACTAACTCACTTGTTCGATTTCTCCTTGTAGGCATTGTAAATACAATTATTGGTTTGACTTTTATGTTCTTTCTTCTTAACGTTGTGGGCTCTTCCTACTGGACATCCACGTTTGCAGGAAATGCGATCGGGGCATGTGTAAGCTTTTTATTAAATCGGACTTTTACGTTTAAAAGTAATGTTTCCTTCCATAGAGGTCTGCCCAGGTTTTTCGCGCTTCTTTTTATTTGTTATTTTTCCGCCTATTTCTGTAGTGAGAAATTGGTCGAGTTGGCAAGTCAATTTGTTCTTCTTAGCACGTCTATTAAGGAAAGTGTTTCCGTTCTATTAGGCAGTAGTTTGTATACAATAGCCAATTATCTTGGACAAAAGTATTTTGTCTTCAAAAATCTAAAAACAGCGTGATAGTTTTCCTGAAGTATTAGTAAGCTCATTTTATTTTTTTGTCGTACAAACCTATTTCTCTGAATAAAAATGGATAGACAAGCTTCTACTCATTTATTAGGGGAGAGATATGGATGAATGTATTTTTGAGCTACATACTTTTAGGATTGTCACTAGCGGCTCCTATTGGACCGATTAATGCCGCGCAAATAGACAGAGGCATTAGAAACGGTTTTATGAACTCGTGGCTTATTGGAGTAGGGGCAGTTGTCGCAGATGGCATATATATGTTTGTTGTTTACATAGGAGTTGTCCAATTTCTTGAGACTGCATTTATGCAAACCTTTCTCTGGTTTTTTGGTTGTTTTGTACTGATGTATACAGGCATAGAAACCTTTATGAATGCAGGCAAGATAAATTTAGAGTATTCCCGAGGGAAGGAACCGCTGATCAAATCTTTTTTTTCTGGGTTCCTAATGTCGATATCCAATCCGTTAACCATTCTTTTTTGGTTAGGTATTTATGGGTCTGTACTTGCCAAAACAGCTGCAACCTATAATACTGGTCAATTAGTGATTTATAGCAGTGCAATTTTTATTGGACTCTTAATCTGGGATATTGCGATGGCAAGTGTTGCTAGCAGCTTCAGACAATTTTTAACAGCCCATTTACTTGTAGTCATTTCCTGCCTATCTGGTCTTTCATTGATTGGCTTTGGGATTTATTTTGGCATGCAAGCTTTTAATATTTTACTTGGATAACAAAAAAATCCAACGAAAAAACTCGCTGGATTTTTTATGCGGTTGGCCAAGGGTTCAGTACTTTTTTCTTAGACTTTTTCCATTTGAACGACATTATTAAGGTAATTGCTCCAATAATCACAAGAAAGGCTAAACTAATAAAAAAGCCGGGCCTGCTTGTTTTGTGAAAAAGTGTTCCACTGACAGCAATTAAAATAAATAGGGCACCAATTGAATACATTATTTTTTCCTTCAGCTTTAACTCTAAGATTTTTCTGGAGGATGCAAGGATAAAGAGCCAATTATAAAGCAGCATTAATGCTGCTCCTGTTGTCACCCACTCATAAATTTGATCTGGCAATACCAGCGCGGATACAATCGAAGCAGTAATTCCAAGCATTGTAACTAGCAGTGCAGGGAGGGGAACCTTTAATTTTCCCTGTTTTGAAAAACTTGCAGGTGCATCGCCTTCTTCTCCAAGGGTATCAAGAACGCTTGTAACGCCATAAAGAGATGCTGTCATTGTCGAAAACCCTGCTATAATTAATGCAGCATTAAATAAATGCGGAACAAAAGTTAGATGGTAAGCATCTAAGGCAACCACAAATGTACTTTCCTTTGTATTAAATTGATTCCATGAAACGATAATGACCGCTAGGCCGATCGAAATAACATAAATAACCATCAGCGTAAACAACATCACTTTTCCTGCTTTTGGAGCCTCTTTTGGATCTTTTAAATTTGTCGCCATTAAACCTAAGATTTCTATTCCCCCGAAGGCATAGAAAGCAAATATTACAGCCGACCACAAACCTTTAAAGCCATGTGGAAGGATTTCGCTTTTACTATTTGGGTACTGTATCGGGCGATCCCCATTAATGACCCCAAAAATGGCTAGCAAAGCTATAATGATAAACATTAGTATTGCTGAGATTTTTAAGATGGCAAGAATATTTTCGAGCTTGTTTAAAACTTTTACTCCAATTAAAATAACGACTAATCCTAAAACAGCGTATATTGTGGCGAAAATCCATAAAGGTATTTTTGGAAGCCAGAAACGAGAAAAAATGGAGAGGGCAGTCATTTGGCTTCCCATAATTAGCACCTCTGAGGACCAGTAAACCCAGCCGCTGCTAAATCCTGCCCATCTTCCATAGGCTTTCTTGGCATACGATCTAAAACCGCCCTTAAGCGGCTCTTGGGAAGTCATCTTTGACAGAGCATCATAGACAAAATAGGTACCAAGGGCAGCGATCATAAACGCAACTAAAATAGATGGGCCAGTCATCTTAATTGCTAAACCAGAGCCAAGGAAAAAACCAGTCCCAATTGTGCAACCCACTCCAAATAAGGAAAGCTGCCACCATTTCATATCGTTTTTTTCGCCCGCACCGGCTTTAGATTTACTCATTGAAATTCTCCTTTAACTAAATATCCCGTCCGGTTGCTCCTGGTGATTTGTCGGTATTATCTTGATTATTATATTCTGGATCATTAAGGCCTGGCTTTTGCGTTTTGTTACCACCTAAATATACTGCTTGATGTTCCTTTTGCTCTTTTCTGAATTTATCAAAGTTTTCATTAACCACATTATCTCCTCTTTTCTCCTAATTGATATTTATTAAGATACTCGCCTGTTCAATTCTTATTCAGTTAAAAATTGATGCATTAGTTAGGTTTTTGATGGAATTAAATTTTCATTACATAATCAACCACGAAAAAAATGAAAATATAGGAGAACGAAAAAAATAAAAACAATAAATGGTGAAATAGATCGAGTAATAAATAATTGCGCTTTTCATTGAAAGGGGTTTATGACATGTTATCGACACAGCAGTTAGCTGAGTTACGGTTACAGTTGTTACAGGAAAAGAGTGAAGTGGAAGGGCATTTAGAACAAAATGATCATTTTGGATTAGAAAGAGGTCATTTTCATGAGTCAATGGGGGAGTTATCCAGCATTGATAACCATCCAGCCGATGAAGGAACCGAATTATATGAACGGGAGAAAGATATTGCTTTAAATGAACATTATCAATTTGAACTAAGAAATATAAATCATGCCTTAGAAGCGATGGAAAATGGAACCTATGGAAACTGTGAGGTATGCGGAAAGGAAATACCGTTAGAACGTTTAGAGGCCTTGCCCAATACAACCTATTGTATCGAGCACAGCCCCGATCAGGTTACTTCACACAAACGACCAGTTGAAGAAGGCGTTTGGATGCCGCCATTTGGTAAGTTTGATATGGATGAAAAGGACGAAAATGTTGGTTACGATGCGGAAGATTCATGGCAGGAGGTTGCAGCCTGGGGAACATCCGAAACTCCATCCGATTTAGCCTTCCCACAGGATAGTTATGGTGATATCTATTCTGAAGCAGACGAAAACATTGGCTATGTCGAGGACTATGAAAATTTTGTTGGAAATGACATGTATGGAAATGAAATCAAGGTTTATCCAAACCCTCAGCATGAAAAATATGAAGATGCCCTTGATGAGGAAGGAATCATGACAAGCTTTGGGGATTTACCTGCATTTGAACACGACCCTTACGTTGATCATGATGATAAATGATGGATAAAAAAAAGAAAACAGCTTTCAAGTGAGAGCTGTTTTCTCTAATTTTATTGTTTATCATAGCCTTTTTGTGGAATGGGGATATCCTTTCCATTTACATCATCAATCACAGCACCAATTTCACCTTCAGTATACGTGTCACTAGCTTGCTCATGTGTAGTGGCAAGCCCGGCAGAAAGGTCATCCGATTCTTGATAATAACTTGGATGATAGAAACTACCTGCCAATTCTTTCTTTGGATTAGCTTTCTGATTCTTATTGTCCATCTTAATTCCTCCCTTTTCGTGTTTGATACAAGGGTATTTTTTTCTTTTTTTGACAGGATTACTCCCAATAAAAAATATATCTCAAATGGAGGTTACATTATGAACGAAAAAAATGAATTCCCATCTCGGGAAGAGTTAGACGAAGCTTTTCATTTTCTGCATGACCAAATCAATAAAATTTCTGTTGTTGAAGAGATCGAAATGGTAAAAGAGGAAAATCAAGGTGAAGAAGGATTATGATTTTGCATATGCCCAACATAGATTAAAGCAGGCAAGACTTTTTCTATAGACCCATCTAGGTTACGTTTGCTATGATTTCTAGAGGTAATTTTAAAGGTGGTTTACTTATGGAGATGAGAGAAACTCTGGCTAAAAAAGTAGCCTGGATCAGTGTAATCAGTAACATTATTCTTACATTAGGAAAAATAGTCATTGGTTGGTATGGACATAGTGACGCGGTCTTTGCTGATGGAATCCACTCTGCCGCAGATGTATTTGCATCTGTCATTGTGCTGTTAGTGATTAAAATTGCTAATAAGCCTGCCGATAATGAACATCCTTATGGACATGGGAAGGCAGAAGTCATTGTTTCAGGCATTATTGGTATATTGCTTTTTCTCGTCGCCATTTATGTGGTTTACGAAGGCATCAGCGGTTTCTATCATCAAGTGGAATCACCTAGCTTTCTGGCGATGTGGGTTGCCCTATTTTCATATGTAACCAAGGTTATTTTATACCGCAGTTCATTAAAGGTTGCGAAACAGAATAAGAGTAAAGCCATTGAGGCAATCGCCTTTGACCATAAAGCAGATATTGTCGCATCAATAGCTGCTGCAATCGGGGTTCTCCTTTCCATCGCAGGGAACCGATTCGATATCCATTTTTTACTATATGGGGATAAGGCAGCCAGTATTTTTGTCGCTTACTTAATTTTTAAAATAGCGAAGGAAATGTTAACAGAGGCATTTGACATCTTACTCGAACGTAATATTAATACAGAGACACTTCAGGAATACATCGCTGTTGTTAACGAGTTCCAAGAGGTAAAACGAATTGACCGAATTAGAGCAAGGGAACTGGGTCATTATGTATTGGTGGATTTACGTATAGCAATCGATCACTATAAAACGATCAAGCAAGGGCATGACCTCGCAAAATTAATTAAACAAAAATTGATGGATAAATTTGACAACATTCAGGAAGTTTTAATTCATTTAAATCCCTATTTTGAGGAAGATGAATAATTCCAAAAAAACTCCTTTGTACTTTCGATGATTTGGGTTTATGATAGGAAAGGATATATAAAAGGTTAGAGGGAGTTGATATTTTTGAGTTATTCCGTAGACCCGGACCCAAGTAGGCGAGGGGAAGTCAATGTTATCTTTGAATGGATTGAATTGAATATCAAGAATATCAACTCTAGAAAAGGTTGTTGGCTTCCTCAAACAAAATGAGTGAGGAGGTTTTGCCATGCTGGAAATTTTTAAAAGCACGGAGACAAAAGTTTTAGAACAAGTAGATGTCATCTCAAAAGGCTGCTGGGTCAATATGTATGCCCCAACACAAGAAGAAATTAATAAGGTATCCATGGATGCTCAAGTGGATGTTGATATCATCAAAGACGCCCTGGATGATGAAGAACGCCCGAGGATTGAACGTGATGATGGCCGGGTCTATATCATTGTCGATTTTCCCTACATTGTTCATGATGAAGATGGTTTTGCTGGTTATGAAACCATTCCAATCGGCATTATTCTTACGGACGAATGTATCATTACCGTTTCCTTAAAAGATACACCGATTTTAGAAGAATTTCGGAAAAACAGAGTGAAAGAGTTTTTTACGTTTAAAAAGACACGCTTTGCATTGCAAATTCTGTTTGTCATCTCTTCTTATTATCTTCGGTACTTAAAGCAAATTAACAAGAAGACAAATGAAATTGAACGCGTTGTTCATCAATCGTTAAAAAATAAAGAGCTATTCGCCTTTCTGGCTTTAGAGAAAAGTTTGGTTTATTTTACGACCTCGTTAAAGTCAAATAAGGTTGTTCTCGATAAAATTTTACGCTTTAACTATTTAAAAATGTATGAAGAAGACAAGGACTTATTAGAAGATGTTATTATTGAAAAAACACAGGCGATTGAAATGGCCGAAACCTATCGCTCGATCTTAACAGGTATGATGAATGCCTTTGCATCGATTATTTCAAATAACTTAAACATTGTAATGAAATTCTTAACTTCCATTACAATTATTTTATCCTTCCCAACGATGGTAGCGAGCTTTTATGGGATGAACGTTGATATCCCATTCCAGCATGCTACTCATTCCTATGCAATACCACTAGTAATCTCTGCTTTTTTAACAAGTTTAACAGCCTTCGTTTTTTGGAAAAAGAAATATTTTTAGATTTACCAGTCCTTCGGAGGGCTGGTTTTTTTGTATATTGTAAAAATTTTCCCAAGTATTAAGTGGTACTAAAATTTTATTTTTCTAATAATCTGAAAAGTATCTGTATGAAATACTCATATTGTTGTAAAATAGTGAAAAAAGGAAAGGCGCGCTGGGTGGCATTATGGAATTTGGAGCCCTGATTAAATTCTATCGAACTCAAAGAGGAATGACACAAGCAGAGCTTTCCAAAGGGATTTGCTCTGTCCCGCATTTAAGTAAAATTGAGAACAATTCAAAAGAAGCAAACGAAGCAACAATTTCCCTGTTACTCAAGCGGCTAAACATAAGCCTAGAAGAAATGGAGGAAAAAGAAGAAGAAATAAAGATCTTACTAAGAAGGCTAGACGGTAAGATTAATTTTTATCTAAGGGATGAAATAGAAGAAAATTATCAGAAACTAGTGAAAATAGAACACCTCATCCCATTCTCCAAATATATGTATATCTACGAGCTATATAAATTTAGATATCTTATATTTAAGGGACTTGTTGAAGATGCAGAGCATCAAAGAGCTCTTTTATATAAGCAAAAGAAAAATTTTTCCCAACATGAAGATTATTTATTTCGATACTATCATGCGATATTCTTAATGTGGAAGGGTCAATATCAAAATGCGGATGATATCCTCGATGTTTTACATACAGAAAATAATAATGAAGCATCAAGTGGGGAATTTCTCTATCATCGATCACTTGTAAAAAGCTCACTTGAGCAATCAGGACATGCTATTCATTTTGGTAAGATGGCCCTGCAAATATTCATGAATCAGCATAACTTCATCCGAATTCTCCACACACTTATGCTGCTCGGGATTAATTATACCCACTCCAATATATATGAGGAAGCCCAGGAGTGTTTTCAGCACTTAATCCGTAACGCAGAATTATTTAAGAAAGATAAATTACTTCCCCAGAGCTATCATAATATGGGCCATTTGCAATTTAAAATGAAGAATGCAAAGGAAGCTCTGTACTATTATCAAAAAAGTTTGGCTTTGCAGCCAAACAAAAATCAGCACTATCTAGTCACATTACATGCGATTGGGGAGCTGTACCATTCACTTAACTCCATCGAAAAAGCAAAAGACTGCTTCCAAGAAGTTAACTTATTGTCAAAAGAGCTGGGGGTTAAAAAATATAGACTCTTGGCGGAATTTTATCTCCTCCACATGACCTCGCCAGCAAAAGCGTTTAAATATTTGGAATCTAAGGTAATTCCCTATTTTGAAGAGGAAAATGAACATAGTGATGACCTAACCTGTTTTTATAAAATGCTTGCAGATTATTACAATCAAAAGGGTCTGGTTGTTGATGCAGTTACTTATTTAAATAAAATAACTTAAATCGGAGGAGGCTTTATATGAAAAAGTTTGTTGTCATAATGTTTTCAATCTCACTGATTGCTCTTTTTACTTCAACTAAGGATGTGAAAGTGTCAACGTCAAGCAGTGACGTGGCCTATTCAACTGAAGGACCTGCATATCATCCCATTCAACCGCCAATTGGCTGATCGTTATCAAAAATCCCTGAACTGATCAGGGGTTTTTTTTTGAGGATTGGAATGTTAATTAAAATTAAGGCAGACAATACTAGGAAAATATTATTATGAAAGAGGTGATAAAAATGAAAAAAGAAAAATCTCCGAGTGAGAAAAATGAGGGGAAATCAGTCGACGAACTTTACGGACTGGAACCGAAAATGAGTTTACAGTCAGTTAATTTCGCTCCAAGTGAAAATACACTCTTAAATGAACATTTTGAAGGGGAAGAGAAACAGTGTGATTAATGATGTCACCTTTTTATCTATTTTTAGCTGATTAGGAATGAAACGTGCTTGAATTAGGGCATGCTATTGACATGTGTTTTTTATTACGGAAAAGAATGAAGGAGGAAAACATGAAATCATTTGTTGTCGGATTCCATCAAGAAGATAATGTAGATAGCATGCAGATCCAAAAACTTAGTCAAGAAGATTTTACGAAAGCCACGGAAGGCGGAACAAGGCATTTATTTGAGCTCGACACAAACATTGGTCTATTTGTGTTTTTTGATGCTGAAGATGAGGACGGGGACCTCTCATATATGGTATTGCATTATGAGGAAGACAATGAAGACCCAGTTGGCTGCTATTCCTTCCAATTGAAGGACTTTTACGAATTTATGGCGCTATTCTTAAATGACATGGAGTTTAATGAGGAACCAGACGATGAGGACGAGGAAGAATATGGCCCGATTCATCATTTAGCCCATCTTCTCTTCCATGTAGTCGAAGAAGGCAAGGATCTCGAGGTATAACGAGGGGGCATTTTCTGAAAAAAATGCTCGCTTTCCTCAATATTATGGTAGAGGACACCTAATTTAGGTGTCCTTTATTGGTTTTGATCGATATATTCCTTTATTGGGTTAATTCAAGTGTTGCATTTTTGATTTATGGGCGAATTTCTTCGTTCAATGGGCGAATCTACAGAATTAATGAGCGAATTTAGGCGTTGAATGGGCGAATTTCGCAACTTTATGAGCGAATCATTTTTACCCTGTTAATAAATTTGAAATTAAAACTCACTCTGGGAAGCTCTTTGGAGCATAGGACCAGGATCTGTACTTTCCAAGGCATTGCAGATTACAAGATAGCAGTATTCTTTTTGCTACATCCCGTGATTTTATATGAGTAAATTCCCGAAACTGCCTATTTGTTATCGTCGGACCAAACAGCAGAAAATAATCGTTCAGTGCGTTAATATGTGCATCCTTTGAAAAAGTATCGCAGGCAGGACAGTACCATTTTTGGTTCTTACGGACAAGGGAATGATTAGAGTGGGTAGGACAGTGGACACCCGTTAACAGGTCACATTTCTGAATACCATATTTATTCAATACATAGCTTGTTGGAATGGTATTCTTTTTCACGAGGAGACGGCAAAGCTTACGGAGGTCTTTAGCGGACAGTTGCGGTTTCGGATATTGTTTCTCTAAAAGGGTAATTTTGTTTAAGAAGACGTCGGCCTTACATACTCGAGGTTTAACTTTGTGGGCATTTTTTCCTGTAACAGCATATGTAGTATAGCTATTACTAATCACCACTAAATATTCAACTGGAACTGGAGAGAAATGATGTTCAGCAAGAAGTTTCTGTAAGTATTTTTGATGTCTTTCTCCCTGAGCAATCGGATAACCGTATCCTTTTTCAATACCATTGTTGATTTGAATAAACTGTTCATTTTCAGTATCAAATATTAACTTTCCGGCCATGTTTTTTACATCGATTGCAAGGGCAAATTCAGGTGCTAGAAGAAGGGTATCGATTTGGCAGTTGTAGTTACCATCAGGTAGGTTTAAATCGTGGAGGATCATATATTTCTGCTGTGGAAGGTCACGATAATAGTAATCGAGCGATTTCTCACCAAGGTAGCCGGCCTGCCTCCTTCCTAGCTCTTCTAAAATTTGTTGGTACTTTTGGTGACTGTATGGGAGTCGCCGCAGTAAAGATTCTAATATAAGCATAATTAAAGGTTTTGTCCGTTCTTTTATTAGCAATATTAACACCCCTCTCAGTTTATGAATGAATTCAAGTAGAAGTATAGAAATTCCTGCCGAATTTTATCGATTTTTGTAAAATATTTATCCGAATATATTTCAATGAGTGATTTTCGGAGTTCAATGAGCGAATCCCGGTATTTAATGAGCGAATTTCTAGTATTAATGAGCGAATCCCGGTATTCAATGGGCGTATCTCTTTTTTGCACATAACAATCCTTAAATTTGAAAAAGCATCTCGATAACGATACCATTATCATAATTTACAAAGGGAGGGTACAAAGGATGAGTGAAATTTTCCAAAGGGGTATTGACCGTGTTTGGACGGTACAGCATCACCAGAATAGTCCGATACATACAGCGGGAATGGTTTTGGATCCAAATCAAATGAAAGAGTCAGATCCATTTCTATTTCTAGCAGAAGATTTTTTTAAAAAAGGTACCTTTGATTTCCACCCGCATCGTGGGATTGAAACAGTGACTTATGTGATTGAGGGAAAACTTGAGCATCAGGATAATAAAGCGGGACGGGGGGAGCTTGAGCCTGGTGATGTCCAGTGGATGACAGCCGGAAAAGGTGTGATCCATATCGAAGACCCGGCTGAAGGAGAGACCGTTCATTCCTTGCAGCTATGGGTGAACCTGCCGCGTGAGCACAAAATGGCAGAACCGCGTTATCAAAATCTCCGTGCCAAAGACATGCCAGTGCGCGAAGAGGATGGGGTATTAATCAGAATCTTTTCCGGTTCATCAGGCGGCATTCAATCGACAACGAAAAATTATGTTCCGGTGACAATGGTTGAAATCAACTTACAACCAGTAGCAACCACTACCCAGGATCTTCCGGGAGACTACAAGGGCTTCATGTATGTTTTAGAAGGAAAAGGTCAGTTTGGAAAAAGTAAGACAGAGGCCGAAAAAGGCCATGTGCTTCTGCTAGGAATAGGCGATGCGGGGCAAACCAGTGAAGTTACTATTACCGCCAGGGAATCTCTTCGCGTGTTGTTATATGCAGGAAAACCACTGAATGAGCCAATCGTTGCGAGGGGACCTTTTGTCATGAACACCGAAGAAGAAATCCGCCAGGCCTATCGCGATTATATGGACGGGAAGTTTGCAGAATAAGATAACAAAAATAAGCACTTGGGATAAAATCGCCCAAGTGCTTAACTATTATCCTTTTACCTGTTTCTTACTGACTTCTACCCGGGCATTGCCCATGAAAAAGATGGTAATCGCCGCAATCGCAATGGGAATCAATGTTAGCAAAAAGGTATGTGTGATTGAATCCGACATCGCGTGAACAATTTTATCTAAAATAAAATCTGGAATTTTTGAGCGTTCACTCGCTTGGAAAATTTGGCGTGGATCGCCCATTTTAAAATCTCCTGCACCCTGCATGCCTTTAAACGCATCCTTCAATTTATCCGTAAACAAATTGTTTTGCAGGCTTCCAAAGATCGTTACCCCAAGTGTCATTCCAAATGACCTTAAAAATGAGTTTGTTGAGTTGGCTGTTCCGCGGTATTGAGGCTCCAAATTGTGCATGGAAGCAGTTGGTAATAAAGAAAAGGAAAAACCAACCCCGAAGCCAACCAAAATCATATAAATCGTCAGCAAGGAACGAGCGGTATCAACAGTCAAGGTGCCTAGGAAATACATGCCAAGAACGTATGAAATAATCGAAACAATCATCAAATTGCGGTAGGAGGTTTTCGTCAAGAAAATACCGCCCACCGAACTCCCTGCAACAGACCCGAGCATCATTGGTGTTAAAATCAATCCAGCATTCTTAGCCGACCCACCATAAACCGCTTGAACGAAGATCGGTATAAACACGGTTAAAATAATAAACGTACCGCCGTATAAAAAGGACAAAATTTGCGAGGTGGCAAATAAGCGCCTTTTGAAGAGCCAAAGCGGTAAAATCGGTTCAGCAGCCTTTATTTCAGCAATGAAAAAGGCCACAAAAAAGACGAAAAAGCTTGCAAACAAAGCGATGATTGGAGTAGAATCCCAAGCATATTCTTTCCCGCCTAGCTCAAGGGCAAACATTAAGCTCACCACCGAAATGACCAGTGTTATCGCCCCAAGCCAATCAACCCTTTGCTTGGAATGCTGTAATGATTCATGATAATAACGAACAATTAAGTAAATCGATACAATTCCAATTGGCACATTCACATAGAAAACCCAGTGCCAACTAATATAATCAGTTATGTATGCCCCAAGTAACGGCCCTAAGACACTGGATGCTCCGAAAACTGCCCCCAACAAACCGGTCATTTTCCCGCGGTTTTCAGGTGGGAAAATATCAAAAACAATCGTAAAAGCAATCGGCATCAGGGCTCCGCCGCCGATCCCCTGAATGGCACGGAAAATACTTAATTGAACGATGCTCTGGGCAATACCGCATAATGCCGAGCCAATCAGAAAGACGATGAGTCCAAAAATAAAAAAGCGTTTCCGTCCGTACATATCGGAAAGCTTACCGAAAATAGGCATTCCTGCCATTACCGCTACCATATAGGCAGAGGTGACCCAAATAAATTTATCAAATCCGCCGAGGTCTGCTACGATCGTAGCCATCGCCGTAGCTACGATCGTATTGTCCATAGCTGCCATTAAAATTGCTAACAGTAAACCAGCAACGACTGGTTTAAGATTCGTATCTTTTTTAATCATAAAATTTCCCCTTACTCTAGAAAATGATAAGTAATGAAACCGCTCCTTGTAAGTATTTTCAAATATTTAGTAATTACCAAGGCTAATGATAATCAAGTTAAACCAATTTTAAAAGGATGGGTTTAGACTGTCAATTTTTATGTGAAAACCATCTTATACTCACAATGAAGAAAAGGGACTCAGCTGCTGAGTCCCTCTCTTTTATTTAAACTTAACGTTGGAAAAACTCGACTTTTTCACCATCGGGTCCTTGCACAAAGAAATTACGATACCCATTCGGAAGTGTCACGATCTCATCACTAATGAAAACAACGTTGACGCCCTTTAAACGGTTGAATTCCTCTTCTATATTGTCCACTAAAAAGGCGATGTGATTAACTTTCCCTTCAGTTGGAAGGTCGGGATTTCCACCATACACTAATTCTAATTCTGTTTCGTCTGACCCATTGAACCCAAGGAAGGCTAAATTTATCGAACCGTTTGCAATCGTAAATTGGTCTTTTAACTCCATCCCAACCACTTTTTGATAAAAAAGAAGTGAGGCATTAAGGTCATTTACCATTACGCCGACATGGTCCATTTTCTTCACTGCCATCTGGCTTCCCCCTTTATGTACCCTTTTTTAAGCTTTTAAAACATCATGGTCAACATAACGTTCCCCGTTTATTTCACTAATAACATTAATCGCCACCTTGGCACCGTCGCCAGCAGTAATAATGGTATGCATACTCACACCGGCAACAGTTCCTGCTGCCCAAATGCCGTCAATATTTGTTTTTCCAGCAGCATCCACGTCAAAAATAGTCTTGATTCTTGGCTCTGTACCTGGCTTTGTTTGTAATCCCGCTGTTTCAGCTAGATCAACAGACATACCAGTGGCAAGGATAACATGTTTAGCCTCATATTCCCCTTGATCGCTTTCAACTATAAAACCGCTTTCAGTTTTACTGATATTTGAAACCGTAGCTTGGACAATTTCTGCACCGAATTTGCTGGCTTGTTTCTTACCAGTTTCAACTAGGTCAGGTCCAGTAATTTCTGCAACACCATAATGGTTCTCAATCCAAGCACGCTTGGTCACACTTTTATCATTATCAATAACCAATGTTTTCTTACCAGCTTTGGCTGTAAATAGGGCTGCACTTGCTCCTGTAGGCCCAGCACCAACAATTAGAACGTCAATCATATCAATAACCTCCATTTTTTTAAAAAATTAAAGCTAGATTAAGCTTAGCGTAATTAGAAACTTATGTAAAATGAACTGCCCGTCCGAGAAAATTTTTCTTAATAGCAGCCCATTAAAGAACGATTAGTGCTGGCAGCAAAATAAAAAGAACCATCATTTCCTGCTTCGGATTGATGGTTCTTGTGTTTGAATTGATATAAATGATCCTTTTTGGTCTTTGTTATCCTTGATCTCATGTCGTTAAAAACAAAGGGGCTTCGCTTTTCGACTGGATTCATTCGGCCTTCACGGGTCAGCTTTTCGCGTAATTTTTTGGCTTTAGATTTTGCCACAACAATCACTCCTCTAATCATTGTTAGAGTTCCATTATATAACAATAAATATAGAATAGTACACTACTCCTTTCAAAAATGGGTGCGAAATTTACCCATTTTTGAAAGGGAAATTGCAAGTATTAAGAGTTAACGTTATTTAACTCTGTTTTATGCTCCTTAAACGCTGCTTGTTTCCGCGTATGAAGAAAGTAATAAAGAACAATACCCAAAAGAATATAGAATGAACATAAGAAGTAGAGCGAACTATAATCCATTTTTGCGGCCGCTAAGCCTAAAAGAAACGAGCCTAATGCAATACCAATATCATAGATTGATAGGAAAGTAGCTGTAGCTAACCCTCGTTTTCTAGGCGCAGCATCTTGAATGGCGATGGTCTGGAAGGTTGGAAAAAGTGTCCCCCAGCCTAAACCAATCATTCCTGCTGAAAGGAGAAAGCTGACCGCGCTGCCGCTTTGACTTAAAATAAACATCCCAATGGCAAACAATACGATGGATGGATAGACAATCACATTGGGACCATGCTGGTCTAACCATTTTCCAGTAAAAGGTCTTGAAATCAATAAAACAATCGCATAGACGACAAAGAAAAGACTAGAAATCTCGGTAAGGTGTATTTCAGTGGCAAATACAGATACGAAAGAAAGAAGCGCTGAATAAACGATGGCAAGAAAGCAGCCGACAATTGCGATAGGAATGGCGGAAACCTCGAAAAAGCTTCGAAATGAAAACGCAGAATGGACGACCATGTGGTCTGCTTGCCCCATTTCTTTAACCTTTACGCTTAAACCTGTAATCAGGGCCCCAATCGCGACAATGACACTAACGATAAACAGGGTTTTTGCTCCCCATTGTTGAATGGCCGTTAAGCCGATAAATGGCCCTAGCACCATCGCCATATTCGTCGACATAATAAAATAGCCCATGCCTTCACCACGGCGTGAATTCGGGATGAGATCTGCCACGATTGCCCCTGCAGCGGTTGTTGCCATGCCAAAACCAATTCCGTGTAATAACCGAATGAAAAGAAAACCAATGATTGTTTTTGGAAAAAAGTATAACAGGGAGGCGCCTGAGAAAATTATCAGTGCGGTAAGCAGCACCTTTTTGTGACCAGCTTTTTCAAGCCATTGACCAGCCAGAGGACGGGAGATAATCGCAGAAAATAAAAAGACCGTTGTCATTAACCCCGCTTCTGATGCATTGCTATGGAACTCCTGTATCGCATAAATAGGAAGTGTGACGAGTAAAACATAAAAGGTTAAAAATAGAAAGAAGTTACTTAAAGAAATACTTATAAAACTTTTCGTCCATAATTTAGGTTTATTCATATGATCCGCTCCTTTTATAAAAGCTGTTGCAACCAGCTTTTTTGCAAATTTAAAAGCTCTTCCTGTGATGTTTCTGGGAAATGCTTCAATATTGACTGATTCGTTTCAAAGACTCTTCTTTCCCATTCGGGGAACATCTTTAATGCTACATCTGTTAATTGAATCAGTTTCTCACGTTTGTCTTTACCGGGGACCTGACGTACGTATCCTTGTTTAACAAGCCGTTGAATGGTACGGGTCATTGGAGGTGCCTCAACAAATAAGTAATCACAAAGTTCTTTTTGGCTTAAAGAGCCTTTGGTTTTTAAAACAAAAATGACAGACCATTGTGACCCGTATAACCCTAATGGTTTTAATGCTTCATTGAGTGTATTGGTAAGATGGCGTGATAGCTGATGCAGCGTATGGAATAATTCATGGCTATTCATTTATGTAGGTCACCTCAAAAATTGCTAATTAGTTACCTAGGTAACTATAGTAGATTTGTTGGAAAATGTCAAGAAAGGTTCACAGATTTAAGGTTGTAAATCCGGTTCGCGGAATAAAATACAAAGTATTCGGAATCATGTTTTGGTTGGCGGAAATCCACACACATTGGCGGAATCCCAAACAAGTTTGGCGGAATTCAATCTCCTTTTGGCGGAATAACGACAAGAGGTGATCACGGTAAAAGAAAAATTCCGCGGAATGACGAACTTATTCCGCGGAATCTCATAAAAAATCTTTATCTTAACACATTAAAATACCTAGCTTCCGGATGAGCGAATACGATTGCTGAAACCGAAGCTTCTGGCTCCATCATACAGCCCTCTGTTAACTGAATGCCAATTTCCTCCGGTTGAATCAACTTAAACAGTTTTTTCTGATCCTCTAATTCAGGACAAGCAGGGTAGCCGAACGAAAAACGCTGACCTGGATATTTGGCCGCAAATCGGTCTTGCATGCTGAAATCAAGCGGATCCGGGAAGCCCCAACGGTCACGCATTTGACGGTGAATTAATTCAGCGAAGCCTTCCGCCGTTTCAAGTGCCAATGATTGAAGTGCATGGCACTCCAAAAAGCGTCCTTCCGCTTTAAATTGTTCTGCCTTTTCACGAATTCCTCTACCAGCCGTGACGGTGAAGAAGCCGACATAGTCCTTTTCACCGCTATCAACTGACTTTAGAAAATCAGCTAAGCAAAGACCTGGTGCTGATTCCTGACGTGGGAAGTCGAAGGTTTCCAAAATTTGATCCTGATTTTCAGGATGATAAATAATGACCTTATTCCCATCGGATTGTGCTGGGAAAAATTGATAAACAGCGGCAGGCGTAATCCAATTGTTTGCACTAGCATTTGCTAGTAATTGATCCACGACTTCTTTTACCTTAACAGCCTTTTCATCCTTCTCAGCTAGTAACTTCGCAATTTTCCCTTTTACACCGAGATGGTGGCCAATCAACATTTGCATATTGATATAGGGCTCGATATGTGAAAGTGAATACGATCTAAGGATGTGCCTCTTTGTGTCCATTGGTGTAAAGACGGGAACCTGGGTCGATACAGCCGGTTTCGGTTTTACAGCAACAGATACAGTCGAGGGGCGCTCAAACTCCCTAGGAATAGCTAAAGAGGCTAATTTTTCATTTTTCGCAAGCATTAATTTCTGAACTTCCTCTTCCGAATTCAATTGATTCGCAAGGGCTAAACCATTCATTGCATCCTTTGCATAAAGGACAAGGCCGTCATATTCTTTGGCAATCTTCGTATCTGTGAATTTCCGAGAAAGAGCTGCACCGCCAACGAGGATAGGTACGGCAATACCGGAATCCTTCATATCCTGAGCTGTTAACACCATTTGCTGGGCAGATTTGACCAGCAAACCCGATAAACCAACCATGTCTGGTTTTTCTCTAAGAATGGCTTGAACCAAGTCAGTTGGATTCACCTTAATCCCAAGGTCGATTACTTCATAGCCATTATTGCTGAGAATAATATCGACGAGGTTTTTACCGATATCATGAACATCGCCTTTTACTGTAGCTAAAATGATTTTCCCTTTTGTAGCAGAAACATCGCCTTTTTCCATATGAGGTTCTAAATGCGAAACGGCTGCTTTCATTACTTCAGCACTCTGGAGCACCTCAGCAACGATGAGCTGGTTGTCGTTAAAGAGGCGGCCAACCTCTTTCATCCCATCCATTAATGGTCCATTAATAATATCAAGCGGGGCAGGATACGTTTCAAGCGCTAGATCTAGATCCGGCAGCAAGCCTTCTTTTGTACCTTCAACCACATAATAGGCGAGTCTCTCTTCTAAGGTCATATTTGGAACGGTTGTTTTCGGTTCTTTCTTTTTGCCACGGTAAAATTCAGTGAATGTAGCGAGCGACTCATCTGTTGTATCAAACAAGAGGGCCTCCGCTAATTGAACTTCTTCTTTTGAAATAGATGCAAACCGTTCTAGTTTTTCTGTATTAACAATAGCATAATCAAGTCCAGCCTGGGTGCAGTGGTAAAGGAAGACAGAGTTTAGAATTTCTCTACCGACAGGAGGGAGCCCGAAGGAGACATTACTAATTCCAAGAATCGTTTGTACTTCTGGGAACTGCTCCTTAATTAACCTGATGCCTTCAACCGTTGCCTTGGCGGAACCAATATATTGTTCATCACCCGTACCAACTGGAAAAACAAGCGGATCAAAAATGAGATCCTGTGGCTTCAGGTGATATTTGTTCACTAATATATCATAAGAGCGTTTAGCTATGGCTAGCTTTTGCTGTGCAGTTACTCCCATGCCTTCCTCATCAATGGTTCCAACGACGATCGCAGCACCATAGCGATGGATTAATGGGACAACTGCTTCAAATCGTTCCTCACCATCTTCAAGGTTAATGGAATTGATAATCGCTTTTCCTTGTGAATATTTAAGGGCTCTTTCGATGACCTTTTCGTCGGTTGAATCGATCACTAGGGGAGCTTTTACTTTCTTAACCACTTCTTTAATAAAGTTTTCCATATCAACGATTTCTTCACGGTCAGGGTCGGCTAGGCAAAGATCAATGACATGCGCGCCGCCTTTGACTTGGGCTCGAGCAATCTCTGATGCTTCCTCAAATTTCCCCTCGGTAATTAACCGTTTGAATTTTCGTGAGCCAATTACATTCGTCCGTTCGCCGACCATGATGGGTCTTAACGTTGGATCGTCATAGATGAATGGTTCAATCCCGGAAACCATATGAACTGAGGTTTGTTTAAATTCTCTTGGTTGGTAGGCTTTCATCGCATCGGCAATCGCCTTAATATGGTCTGGAGTCGTCCCACAACAGCCACCGACAATATTAAGCCAGCCATGTGCGGCAAAATCAGACAGCTTTTTGGCTAAAGTCTCTGGTGTTTCATGATAATGACCTTCTTCATCAGGCAAACCTGCATTTGGATAACAGCTGACTGCTGTCGATGCTAGATTTGCTAATGAGCGGACATGATCCTGCATAAATTCTGGCCCAGTTGCACAGTTAAGTCCCACAGCAACGGGATTCATATGTTCAACGGAAATAAAAAACGATTCAATTGACTGCCCTGCGAGCGTTGTACCCATTGGCTCGATCGTCCCTGAAATAAACAGCGGCAGCGTTTTGCCGGTTTTTTCAAACGCCCTTTCGATACCAACATAGCCCGCTTTTACATTCAACATATCCTGACTCGTTTCAAGAAGCAGTAAATCGACACCGCCATCAATTAGGCCGATGGCTTGTTCCTCGTATGCGGCTGCAAGTGCATCAAAAGTAGTTCCACCTGTTACACTTAAGGTTTTTGTTGTTGGGCCCATTGAGCCTGCCACATAACGCGGCCATTCATCAGTTGAAACTTTGTAAGCTTCTTTCACAGCAAGAAAGGCAGCTATTTTATTAATTTCATAGGCTTTAAAACCAAGTTCATATTCATCGAGAACCAGGCTTGCCGCCCCAAATGTATTGGTTTCAATGATATCTGCTCCAGCCTCTAAGTATTCACGATGAATATTAGCAATGACGGATGGAGCGGTTAAATTCAAGTGCTCGTTACATCCTTCATACTGCTCGCCGCCAAAATCTTCCGCTGTAAGATTTGCTTCCTGGATCATGGTACCCATTGCCCCGTCCATCACGAGGATTCGTTTTTTGAGTTGTTCAGTAAATGGTGTTTTCGGCATAGGTGCTCCTCCTCAATTCACTAGCACGCTGACGGGTATATAACGCCAATTCAGCAGTTAATTCATAACGTAAAAATGGTGTAATCAAATAAATACCGTTAAATAAATCTAAGGCTGCATCGATTAGTGACTTAGTAATGGCAATTCCTTCTCGGGCAGCTTGAAGCGGTTGATCATTTAGTTGGGCCATCCGCTGGCGGATTGAATCGGCAATCTTAATACCAGGTACCTCATTATGGAGGAACTCAGCGTTCTTGCTGCTAATTAGTGGCATTAAGCCAATATAGATTGGTGCATCAAGATGCTTTGTATGTTCATAAACTTCGAGTAATTTTTCCTCAGAAAAAACCGGTTGGGAAATAAAGTAATCTGCCCCATAATGAACTTTTTTCTCAAGTCTCTTCACTGCTTTCTCCAGTGAGCGGACATTGGGATTAAAGGCTGCCGCAATGCTAAAGTCTGTCTTTTGCCCCAGATCTTTCCCTGAAAAAGACAATCCTTCATTCAACTGCTTAATCATTTGAATAAGTTCAAAGGAGGACACATCGTAAACAGATGATGCACCTGGAAAATCTCCTACTCTTGCAGGATCACCAGTAATAGCAAGAACATCATTCATCCCAAGCGTATGCAGACCCATTAAATGCGATTGCAATCCGATAATATTGCGGTCACGGCACGCAATATGAATGAGCGGACGCATTCCTAAGTCCTGTTTCACTAAATAGCCCAGCGATTCGTTGGAAATTCGGACCGTTGCTAGTGAATTATCAGCTAGGGTAATCGAATCGATTCCCGCTTCTTTTAAGGCTTTAGCTCCTTGGAAAAACTTTGTTGTATCTAGTTTTCTAGGAGGATCTAATTCAACTATAACCGATGGTCTCTCTTTCACAATATCCTGTAGGGGAGTGTATTCCCTTTTAGAAGAATGAGATTCAACGATTATCTTCTTTGGTTTTAATTTTACTATTTTTTCAGTGACTGGAACACTGTTTTTTAGTTCAGAAGCATATGCTCTAATATGGTCAGGAGTGGTTCCGCAGCATCCGCCAAGTAACCGTACACCTTGGTTACGGAAAGCTTTTGCTGAATTTCGGAAATAATCGGCATCTCCTTCATAATGAAACTTTCCGTCCGTATAGGCAGGGAGACTGGCATTTGGGTAGGCAGATAGAAAAGCATGTGCTGGTAATTCAATCTGTTCTAACGCTAATAGCATATGATGGGGGCCAAGACGGCAATTTAGCCCGACCACATCGGCTCCCAGGCCTTCAAGTCTTTTTAAGGCGTCATTGACAGGAGTTCGATCCTGCATAAGCCCGGGCTCTTGATGGGAGACCTGCGCAATAATCGGCAGCTTTGTTTCCTTTCTAGCAATCGTTAGAACGGTTTCAAGCTCTTCAAAATCGTAAAAGGTTTCAAGCAATAAGCCATCCACTCCTTCAAGAAGGAGACAATATAATTGTTCCCGGAAGCTTCGCTTTAATTCTTCTATAGAAATGGAATCCGGCTTAATTCCTCGATTTCCACCAATAGTTCCAAGGACGTACGTATCGTTTTGGGCAGCTGCCTTTTTGGCAATAGAGACGGCTGCACTGTTAATTTCCTTTACAGAATCCTCCAAACCATACCTCTGCAGCTTTAAATAGTTTGCCGCATAAGTATTAGTCTGAATCACGTCAGCACCTGCATCAATATAGGCTTTATGGATAGTTTGGATGTGTCCGGGCTGGGAAAGATTCAGTTCCTCCAAACAACTGTCCTTACCAAAGGAATACAATAGAGTACCCATTGCTCCATCAGCAATTAAGATTTGATTTTTTAATTTATCTAAAAAACTCATGATGATTCTCCTTGATGTAATACCAATTGTGTTTTGCGAACTTGCTCTAGTGCTTGTGAAAAATCCTTCATTAAATCATCAGGATTTTCAAGTCCGACCGATAATCGAACCAGACTATTTGTAATCCCGCGCTTCTCTCGCTCTTCTTGAGGCATGGCTGCATGGGACATTTTTGCTGGATAGGAAAGAATCGATTCTACCGCTCCGAGACTGACAGCAAATACAGGAATTTTTACATTGGCAAGAAAGGTGCGAAGTGCATCTTCATTAGCTAATTCAAACGATAAGACCGCTCCTGGACCAGCTGCTTGCGTTTTCTGAATTTGATATTGTGGGTGACTTTCCAACCCTGGGTAATGAACCTTTTCAACAAGCGGATGAGCATCTAAAAATTCCGCTAGTTTAATAGCCGATTTTTGTGATTGTTCCAGTCGGACGTGCAGCGTTTTGATCCCTCTTAAAACGAGCCATGCATCTTGAACACCCAAAATCGCCCCAAACCCATTTTGCAAGAAACCTAATCTTTTCGCCAAGTTTTCGTCTTTGACGACAGCAAGTCCGGCAACGACATCACTATGACCCGATAAAAATTTCGTCGCGCTATGGAGCACGACATCGGCACCTAACTCCAATGGACGTTGGTGGGAGGGGGTAAGGAAGGTGTTATCGACAAATGTTAACGCGCCCGTCTCCTTAGCTAAATTGCTAATTGCCTTAATGTCAGTCACTTTCATTAATGGATTCGATGGAGTTTCCACATAGAACGCTTTTGTATTTGCCTGAATGGCTTGTTTTACTTCATTTAAATTCGTCATATCGACGAAGGTATGTTCAATTCCGAGCCGCGTGAGGACCTCTGTGACCATCCGAAATGTACCGCCGTAAACATCTTCCGTAATGACAATATGATCACCTGCAGATAACAGGAGAAATGCCGTCGAAATGGCGGCCATACCAGATGAGAAGGCAAAGCCTTTTAACCCGCCTTCAAGTTCAGCAATGACATCTTCTAGTGCTTCCCTTGTCGGATTTAAACTGCGGCCATAATCGTACTTGCCAAACTGATCGAAATCAGATTGGTGAAAAGTGGATGCATGCTGTATGGGTACACTAACCGCTCCTGTTGTAGGATCAATTTTGTGCTTATTATGAAGGAGCCTGGTTTCAAATGTGTATTCTTCGTGTGCCATTATGCAATCACTCCTTCTTGAACATGGGCAAAAGCTTTTTCCAAATCTTCAATTATGTCTTGTGAATCCTCAAGTCCAACGGAGAAACGCAATAAACGATTGCAGACACCGGATTGAATTCGGATTTCTTCTGGAATATCCGCATGGGTTTGCGTTGCTGGATAAGTGATAAAGCTTTCCGTTCCACCTAAACTTTCCGCGAAGCTGATTAGATTTAAGCCTTGTAGAAATGGATTAACCCAAGCTTCATCCTTGATTCTAAAGGAAACCATTCCGCCCCGTCCCGGATAGAGGACATCTGTGACAGCATCATGCTGGGAAAGAAATTCGACGATATTCTTAGCATTTTTTTCATGTCTTTCCATTCGAAGTGATAATGTTTTCATACCGCGCATTAATAACCAGGAATCGAATGGGCTCAGAACAGCCCCGGCACCATTATGATGGAAAGCCAATGCTTCACAAAGCTCTTTTCCTTTAGCGACAATAAGCCCGGCTAGAACATCATTATGACCGCCTAGGTATTTCGTCGCGCTGTGGATAACAATATCAGCTCCAAGGGTAATCGGCTGTTGTAAAAGTGGGGTATAGAAAGTGTTGTCCACAATTAACAAAAGTCCATGTTCCTTGGCAATTTTTGAAACAGCGGCAATATCTGATTCCTGCATAAGTGGATTGGTTGGTGTCTCAAGGAAGATGGCCTTTGTTTGCGGCGTAATTTTTTTTTCAATCTCTTCCGGACAACAGGTATTAACATATTGACTCTTCAAGCCCCATTTTTGATAGCCTTTTTCTAATAAACGGTAGGTACCGCCATATAAATCCTCACTGACCAGCCATTCATCTCCAGATTGGAATAAAGAAAGAATCGTTAAGATTGCTGCCATACCAGAGCTGCAGGCAAATCCTTGATCCCCGCACTCTAAATCAGCAATTGTTTTTTCTAGGAGCTGACGCGTTGGGTTTCCTGTGCGGGTATAGTCGAACCCAGTGGATTGCCCGATACCTTCATGACGAAAGGCTGTTGAAAAGTATACAGGTGGGTTAACGGTTCCAGTTGTTGTCTCACTGCGGTTTCCTATTTGGGCAAGTTTCGTTTCAATTTTGTACATGATGACCACTCCTTGTGTAGTAAATATAATAAATAAAAAAAGCCTTCTTTTTATAAGAAGAAGGCTTTTGTAAGTACGACCAAAAAGTCATTCTTCTTATCTTGCAAATTAACGACTAATTTGCAGGACTTAGCACCTTTTCAATGAGTGTAGCCATTGATGGTTGCTGAGGTGTCTTCGGGCCATTCCCTCAACCTCTCTTGATAAGAAAATTAATATTTAGATTATTTATAAAATTTACTACAACTTAGCGGTGGTGTCAATTTATTTTATTAAAAATGAGTTAATGGTTAAGTATTGTTCGTAATAAAGCACTTACCAAAAGTATAAAGTGATTATTATCGTTCTTTACAGAGAACTAATTGTTTACTATAATGATATTTAAGAGAGGAGTGAAAATTTATTTTAGGAGGCACATTATGTTAGGAAATATAATTCAAAAATTAAGGAAAGAAAAAAACCTTACCTTATCTCAATTAGCTGAGAAAACATCTATCTCAAAATCTTACTTAAGTCAAATCGAAAGGAATATCCAGAGTAACCCTTCAATTGAAATTTTGGGGAAAATAGCCAAAGTACTAGATGTAGACATACAAACACTTTTAAGCCAAGATACCGCAAAATCTGATACAAATGATAATGGTAAAGGGAATGTAAAAAATTGGAAGATTTTTATAAATATTGCACTAGAATCTGGATTGATAAATGAGAAAGACTTAATTGAGTTAAGAAACGCCCTACAAAAAGGCAAAAAATAGTTATAACAATTAGACAAAATATATAGAGGTGAAAATATGAGGGTCCTTGTAACTGGTGGTTATGGCTTTATAGGTTCCTTTGTTGCTGAAAGATTTTTTAAGGAAGGTGATGAAGTCTACATTATTGATAACCTTTCTACAGGAAATAAGGATAATGTGAAGTTCAATCATAAATTTTATCAATTAAACGTAGAAGACCAAATGTGTGAGGGGGTATTCCAATCTAATCGATTTGATGTAGTTATTCATCTGGCAGCACAAGTAAATGTCGGAACATCAATGGTGAACCCATACCTAGATTCTCAATCAAACATCCTAGGATTGACAAATATACTTCAATTATCACACAAATATGGAGTGAAAAAAGTAGTATTTGCTTCTTCAGCAGCCGTTTATGGTCTTAATGATGATATTTCATTGAAAGAAGATGCTTTATGTGATCCTCTATCACTATACGGAATCAATAAATGGGTAGGGGAACTATATTGCAAAAAGTGGACTGAAATGTTTGGTGTTGATACACTTTGTTACCGCTTTTCAAATGTCTTTGGTCCTAAGCAAGGAACAGTCGGTGAAGGTGGAGTCATTTCCATTTTTATTAACAATGTTTTAGAACAAGAGCCCCTGCAGGTTTTTGGGGACGGAGAGCAAACTAGGGACTTTATATATGTAGAAGATGTTGCCTATGCCATTTATCGCGGCGTCGAATATGATCTCAAAGGGGTTTATAATTTATCAACTAATACAGAGACAAGTGTGAACGATTTTATTTATACTCTCGGAAATTTGGAAGATATAAAAGAAGTAATCTATAAAGAGCCAAAGCAAGGTGATATCAAATTTTCTAGGTTGGAAAATACAAAGATTAAACAGGACCTGGATTGGGAACCACTTCATAATTTTCAGGCTGGGTTAGAAAAAACTTATGATTGGTTTAAAAATAATCGGAGTAAAAAAGGACAACAACAGTCGGTTAAAATCAAAATGAATTACGAAAATCAGAACATTCATACAACATCTTGAAAATTTAGTTATTGTTGCACAAGCCAATTTTGTAAGATGTTATTGGAAAATGTTGTTCACAAGCATAATTACCTATTTATGGGATGATATTGTTGATTTGTTCATTATAGTGAACTATAATTGATTATATAAAGAATAACTTAAGGGATTGTAAGGAGATAATTATGATTAGAAGGAGTACAACTATATATATTTCAGCCATTTTTCTTATTGTTGGCCTTCTTTTTTTATTTAAAAATGAGCATCAAGTCGCTACAAGGACTGGCACTGGCCAAAACGAATATGTGAATGTGGATGAATTTGGAGCTATCGGTGATGATTTGAAAGACGATTCACGATCCATTCAAGAAGCAATAAATTACAGCCATGAAACAAAAATTGGAAAAGTAAAGTTACTTGGAAATAAGAGTTATATTCTAAAGAAAGGATTAGTTTTAAAAGAGGGTGTTGAATTGGAATTTGGTCAAAATACTAGGTTAAGAATAGAAGGGAACTTTCAAGCAATTAATGTGAAAAAAAATGCGTCAATATCAAATGGAGTTCTTGAAATAATAGATGCTAACTTTGATTCAGATGTTATTTACTTAGACGGTATTCATAAATTTTGGTCATGGGATAGAACTCAAATCAAAAATGTTACACTCTTAAACACCAGCGGCTCACATAGGGGTACAGGTCTTCATCTTTATGCAGGTGGCCCAGGTCAATTCATTTGTTTTGTTAATTTTACTGATATTAGAATTGCAGGATTTCATACCGGTGTTAAATTGGAAGCTGAAAAACCGAAAGATAGTAATAAATATAGCTTTATTAACGGCAATCGATTTATTAATCTAACCTTGGATGACTGTATAAGCTGTATTGATATTAATAGCTCGATGAGTGTTCCAAATGAAAGTTCTGGTAATGATTTTAGTGGACTTCAAATTCAAGTCTCTAAATATACTAAAGAAGTAATAACAGTAAGTGGCTCTGATAATAAATTTGAAGGTTTAATATGGGACGCTCATATAGTAAAGGGCAATAATCCAATAATAGAATTTTCAAAAGAGTCTATGAGAAATAGTTTATATACGAATATAGGGTCAAACTATATTAAGGATAAAGGAGTACATAATTATTATTCTACTCCAGAAGAAGACGCGCTGAATTCAAAGTAGAATCCAACACTTTTTTGTTAATTTGCACCTTTGTGTTCGTTATAAAGAGTAATTAGAGGGATGAATGTATTGCTAACGATGGAGCGAGATGTTTCAGTTCTCTCATGATTGATTCATATGGTAAAAACTGAGTAATAAATATATTAGTTTTTGGAGGTCACCATGGACGAAAGAATAGATCTAAAAAAGTTCCTTCGCATTATTAGAAAGAGAATAGTAACCATCATTCTTACAGTAATATGTGTATCTCTTTTGACTGTTGGTTTATCCCTATTTTTATTAAAGCCAACCTATGAAGCTACTGAAAATATCCTAATTGGCAAACTTACAAAGGAAGAAGGTAATTATAGTGATACACAAGAACTTAGTATGCTGCTTGCTTCAACAATTGATTTCATAAAGAGTCCAATCGTGCTAAATTCTGTTAAAAAAGAGCTTAATATAAATGATGACGAATTAGAGAAAAAGATAGTTGTACAAAATAATAGAAATTCACAAATTATCAATGTAGTAGTAAGGGATCATGATTTGGAAAGTACTAAGAAGCTTGCACATACCATAGCTAAAACATCGGTCAATAAAATGTATGAGCTGTTTAATGTTAAGGATATAAAGCTATTAAGTGATACAGATGGAGATCCATCGATTAAGATCGTTGGAAGTTTGTCTTTAAACGTCGCAATTGGTGCAATGATTGGAATTTTCCTTGGTGTTGGCCTTGCAATGTTTAGAGAGTATTGGGACGATTCGATTAAAGATGTAAAAGAGATTGAAGGTATTGTAGGTTTACCAGTATTAGGACAAATAAATTTAAAAAATAGCAAAAGAAAATTTATGAATAAAAACAAAAGGAAGCAACAGTCAGCCGTCTTAAATGATAATAAGAGGGGGCAAATCAGTGTATAAGAAAAGGGATGAAACAAAAAAAATAATGCAAAGGCTTCAGCTTAATGAAGATTTAATCAGTACTGAACAAATCCGAATGATTCGTACGAATATAGATCAAGTATCTATTAGTGATTCGGTATTATTAATGGTAACATCGCCACGTAATGAGGAACAAAAATCTATTATCTCTTCTAAATTAGCAATTGCTTTTGTTGAGCAAGGTAAAAAGGTACTACTTGTTGATGCCAATTTACGGAAACCTTCATTAAACAGTTTGTTTCAGATAAAAAATGAGAATGGATTAACAAATGTGATTTTGGATGAAGAAAACATCCAACTTTATATCAAAGAAACGTTTGTCCCAGGACTATTCGTTTTACCAACTGGTCCTATTCCTTTAAATCCATCAGAAATATGGATAGCAAGTAAAGTAAAGGAATTTGTTAGAAACTGTGTGTCGGAGTTTGATGTGGTAATCATTGATGCCCCACCTTTTTTAATAGCATCAGATTCTCATATTCTAGCAAATCAATGTGATGGTGTTATTTTAGTGCTAACAGAAAATAAAACGAAGAAAGAAGATGTACTTCTAACAAAAGATTACTTGGATAGAAAAAACAATAGAATTGTAGGAGTTATTTATCAAACAGGATAATTACTAGGGGGAAAACTTCTTTAATCAGGTGTTTGTTAATATAAGGTGGCTATTTTTATGGAGAAATTAAAGAAAAATTCTATTGCAAAAAATATTACTCATCTGTTTTATAGTACAGCACTATCTAGTGTATTAAATGCTACGGCACTAATCATTTTAGCCAATTATTTAAAGTCGTATGATTATGGGATGTTTAGTGTTGTGTTAGCATTTGCAATGATTATGGGATATTTTACAGATGCTGGACTAAGTACCATTGTCTTAAGAGAAGGATCTAAAAAGGATATGGATCTATCCATCCTAATCTCTTCATATGTGAAAATGAGAATGGTTTTACTTGTAGCAACATTTATCTGTGGATTTGTCGTAATTCATATTTCAAACTCAGGGAATAAAGAGTTAATACAAACAGCGTATTATTTAATTATTCCGATGGTTTTAGGAATTGCCCTACAAAGTATCGGTACAACGTTTTTTCAAATGATTGAGAAAATGCAGTATAACGGGATGATACGAATTATTTCTTCTGTTTGTTTAGTTCTGACCCTAACAGTAGGGATTCACTTTAGCCTTAAGCCATTGATTATTACCACTTTATATGGTCTGTCTTATTTTGCCGGAGGTGTGTTTGGGGTCTATCTAGTAAGTCGAAATGTTAACATTCGATTGAAAGGTAAATTCCATAAAGGACTTTTACAAAATCTAGGGTCATTTACTTTAGGTGGATTGCTTTTTGTAATGCTTCCGCATTTAGGACCCCTAGTGCTTGAAAAGACCATAACTCTAGAAGAAGTTGCATTATTTGCAGTAGCTTATCGAATTCCCCAGGCATTACAGCAAATTCCATTTATTATTGCGGGAGCTTATTACCCAGTACTATTCAGAGCCTTTAATAATAATCTATTAGACGATCACTTAAGATACAACATAACGCTTATCAAGATCATGACATTAGTAGGAATGGCGATGACAATTCCTTTTTACTATATGTCAAATGTTGTAATAGATTTACTGTTTGGTGATAAGTGGATTCATGCATCATTTCCACTGAAAATTTTATCCTTAATGCTTACCTTACAGGCAATTAATATTGCATTAGCAGACGGTTTAACGACAAAGGGATTACAGTCTCTTCGTACCATTGTTCAATCGATTGCAGTAATTTCAGGAGTCTTTCTTTACTTGTTTTTAAGCAGGTTATTTGGTGTAACTGGAGCAGCATTCGCAGGTGTAATGATTGAAGGAATTGCCCTATTAGGATTTTGGATTTACAATCCCAATCGTTGGATTATTGCCAAAAAGGCAATATATCCATACTTATCATTTTTTATCATTTGTTTAGGTGGTATTGAATTTTTTCTAGATTCCCATCCATTTTTAGCTGTTGTATTTAACTTCCTTCTATTAACCTTAGTACTTTTTATAGATAAAGAATTTAAGAATATAATTTATGAGTTTATTAAAGTACGTGGAATAGGTTATAAATGGAAGACCAAGAAATCCCAGGGGGTATAAGATGGACGATAATATAGCTCCAAGTTCTCAAAAATATAGCTTCACAATCTTCTTTCTCTTTTTACTGGTAACTCTTGCAAATTACTATATTTATGTTGGGTTTGCCATAAAACCGTATTTGGTCTTCTCTATTTTATATTTATTCATCCATATCGGCTCATTTTACTTCTATAGGCTTCACTTGTTTGAAGTAGCGATGTTGTTATTTTATTTGATGTATAGCTTTACTGGAGCATTTTCATTATATCCAGCCTCCAGTATTAGAATTTTCATAGGGATAGTTCTATATATTTCTTGTTATTTTATTATTAAATCCATTATTGCAAGATCAAAAAATTTGGTGGTCGAAAGGGCGATTTCAGATGTAGGACTTTTTTTTAATTTAGCTAGCCTAGTCCTCTATTTTATCGGATTAAAAAGTGTGGGCTTTATTTTCGAGGGCGACAGAATATATGAATTCGGAGTCATGTTAGATCGGGATTACCCCCGATTAATCGGGTTGGTACAGGATCCTAACTTTTTTGTTCTGTATAATACTCTATTTTTTTGTTATTACTTATGCAATTCTAATTCTTTAAAAAACAAAATTGGTTTAACCCTTTGTATTATTACGAATTTATTGACTTTTTCAAGAGGCGGGCTTTTAATAATGGCTTTTATCTTCTTTATTTATATTTTGAATGATAATCCATTAAAACGATTAAAATTGCTAGTTGGTATCGTAGCTGCTTTATCGGTTAGTTTGTATATTGCAATCGTTCATTTGAAATTCGATATATATGGGATTTTAGAATCGAGAATTGAAGACATGTCCTCGGATGGTGGAAGCGGGAGGTTAGAATTGTGGGGAAGGGCCTGGGATTTTTTTGCTTCACACAAATATGTTGGAATTGGAGCATTTAACTTTCCTGCTTACAATTCATTTCAATTTGGAGATACACTTCAAGTTCATAATACATTTTTAGAGATATTATCAGAATCCGGTTTATTAGGAATTTCCTGCTTTTGCTTATTTATCATTTTAGTGTTTGTTCAATTAATACAAAGTAGAACACATAAAAATAAACCCTATCTATTCTTTACATTTATCGGGTTTATACTTCAAATGGGTTTCCTTTCGGTGATTATTAACGATATATTTTTTTTGTATTTAGCGATATTATCTACCTATTTGCATAATGAGAAGCAGGTATTACGAACTGAAGCGAAGAAGACAGATCCTCTCCCTGTCTTAACTTCCCATAAACAAAGAATAAAGTTGAATTAAAGTTTTAAAGGAGGTGATGCAAAGCATGAACATTTTAGTCATTACGGATAAGCTGATTTTTGGCGGAGCAGAAATGTATTTTTGTAAATTGGAGAATCAATTACAGGACCCTAACATAAATTTTCACTTTGCTGCCGGTTCAGGAGAGCTGTACGAGAAAATCAAACATAAAAATAACTTTAGTGAAATAAGTAGAACTAAGCATGTGCTTAACATAAAAAAGCTGAAAGAGATATTGATTGATAAACAAATAGACCTAATTCACGCGAATAGTTTGAGGATGGTTCTGTATTGTATATTTATTAAAAAGTTGACTAAAAAAAACTTCAAGATTGTTTATACCAAGCATAATGTAACTGTTCTTGAGGAGAAAAGTCGATTTTTGTTCTCATATTTATTAAATAAATATGTAGAAAGAATCATCACAGTAAGTGACTTTGAAAAATTTAACCTTGTGAAGGCCGGAATAAAGCCTAACAAAATTACAACAGTTTACAATGGCGTTGATTTAAAACAGTTTGTTTTCCATGGAAAAGAAAAAGGGGAATTTTTCAATGTTGGTATATTAGCAAGATTATCAGAAGAAAAAAATCATGAGCTATTTATTAATATTGCAAACAAGCTTCGAGACATTCCGAATCTCATGTTTTATATTGCAGGAGATGGTCCAGAATACCAAAAATTAAACAACTTAATTCGCTCACAAAATCTTTCTCATAAGGTAAAGATGGTGGGTATCGTTCATAATCCTGAGGAATTTATTAAAAGTATGAATCTCTTACTTTTAACGTCCTATAGAGAAGTATTTCCAATGGTTATTTTAGAAGCTATGGCAGTTGGTACCCCTATCATATCCATTAATCGAGGTGGAATTAAGGAAGCTATTATTGAAAATAAAACGGGTTTTCTCATAAATAATCATTCAGTAGATGACTTCTGTAAGAAAATTTTATATATAGAATCTGAAGAACAGGTTCTGAATCAATGTATTGTAAATGCCCGTAGGAAAGTAGAAGAGGATTTTTCTCTAGATCAAATGGTTTGTAATACTTTACAGGAGTACTGGAAATGTAACTAATCTAAATTAAAAAAAGTCAATTATCTATAATATTCAATAAACTTCCTAGGAAGGAGAAATGAAATGAATGAAGACTATAGAGGGACTTATGTAAAATTTATTCTGGCTTTCGTTGATATCACGTTAGTATCTGTAGGATTTTTCATGACGAATTGGTTCTCGAATTTATTTTCAATCCCTAGTAAGGGGGTGAACATCGATTACTTTTGGTTAATTGTACTTTCGGTTTCCTCAATTATTGTTTTTTATCTTTATGGACTATACGCAGATTGGCGCAGAAAAAGTATTCAGCATTTAGTATATTCAATTATATTATCGATGGTTGTCTTCTCAGGTTTCATCTCAATGGTATCACTATGGACACATTATCTATCCTTCCAGCAAAGCTTTATTTTTGAAGCATTCCTTATTCAAACGATTCTATTAATCTGTACGCGGGTTTGTATTTGGTATTTAAACAAAAAAATATTCGGTAAAAAGAAAGTCTATATTATCGGTGAAGATTCAAAAACAGGATTGTATTTAGCTGACAAATTCTTAAATCATAATAAAGGGTGGTTCGAAATATCGGGATTTATTCCCTTAGCAAAAAAAGGTTTTATCCATGACTACGTAAAAAAGGGAGATCTTTTCCTACTAAGCCCCACTATTAGCAGGGAGGATAAAGAGGAAATTGTGGGCTTATGTATCAATTACGGAAAAGAAATATTGGTGGTACCACAATTATTTGAATTGTCGATACTGGGTGCCGGTACACAGCAAATAGATGATATGCTCGTCATTTCGATAAAATCTCCAATTTTAAGCGTAAGTCAAAAAATTTTTAAACGGATGTTTGATGTGATTGTATCGTCAATTGTTATAGTAATCGCTAGCCCTTTTTTATTAATTTTATTTTTATTAATCCCACTCACCTCTAAAGGACCTGCTCTTTATAAACAGGAACGTATAGGACTAAATGGAAATCCATATTGGATTTATAAGTTTAGAAGTATGATTCAAGATGCAGAAAAGAGAACGGGACCAGTATTAGCCACAGATAGAGATCCCAGAATTACTTTAATTGGAAGGTTCATAAGGGCTGTTCGTTTGGATGAGCTTCCACAATTATTAAATGTACTAAAGGGGGAAATGAGCTTAGTAGGACCAAGACCAGAACGAGAATATTTCATTAATCAATTTAAACAAAAACTCCCTGAATATACTTATCGATTAACCGTGAAGCCAGGAATAACAGGTTTAGCACAAGTGTTAGGAAACTACACCACTCCTGTAGATGATAAATTACGTTTTGACTTACTATATGTTCGCAATTATTCGTTTTGGTTGGATTTGAAAATCCTATTGCAAACGATCAGAGTTGTTCTTCAACGTGAGCAAGCTCAAGGGGTAAAAGAGGATAATATTCTCAACCAGAAATTACTAAAAAATCTTGAACAAAACAAGGTAATTAATCATTAGAAAGTCTTACTTTTTGAGGTCTGAAGAGTCGTTTCAAAGTATACAAAGTGGAGAGAGTGGGGTAAAAAAATGGAATACTCAACAGAAGCGGCTGTTTCAATTATCACTCCAACTTATAACGCTTCAAAATTTATTACTGAAACCATTCATTCAGTTAAAGCGCAAACCTTTACAAACTGGGAAATGATTATTGTAGATGATTGCTCGTTAGATAACACGGTTGATATTGTAAAGCAAGAAATGGTTCATGATTCTAGAATCAAGTTATTTGAACTTAAAGAAAATAGCGGACCTGCCAATGCACGAAATAGAGCAATTGCTGCTGCAAAGGGAAACTATCTTGCCTTTCTAGATAGTGATGACCTTTGGCTACCTCAAAAATTAGAGCGGCAGGTAGTGTTTATGGAAAAAAATGATCTTGCTTTTTCTTATACTGATTACAGGATTATGAATGAAAACGGTGATAAAACTGATGTCGTATTTCGGGCTCTCCCTAAGCTAGAGTATAAAAGTCTATTGAAAAATACTATGATCGGAACTTTAACTGTTTTGTTGGATAAAAGAAAAGTAGGGATAGTACAAATGCCATTATATAGGGATTGTTCTGAAGATTTTGGGCTTTGGCTTTCCATTCTCTCAAAAGGAATCCACGCTTATGGATTGAATGAGGAGTTGGCAATTTATAGAAAATGTGTACATTCACTCTCAAGTAACAAACTAAAATCCGCTCAGAAAACATGGAATACGTATAGAAAGGTTCAGAAGATCAATTTCGCTACCGCTTTATGGTATTTTGTAAATTATTCATTACACGCTTTTAAGAAACATTCTAAAACATCATAGTAATGTTTTTATCCCTGGATAAGCAATTCTTTACACAAATTGTTCGTTTTTAAGAACATAATAATACTATTATATTGAATGGGACTGGGGGGTAATAATGAAAAGATTGTTTGATATTTTTGTGGGTTTACTTCTATTGTGTCTCTTCAGCCCAATTATGCTTGGTGTTGCAATTGTCGTTAGAGTGAAATTAGGTTCCCCGATTCTTTTTAAACAAAAACGAGTTGGATATCATGAGCAGATTTTTACTTTATTTAAGTTTAGAACAATGACAAATGAAAAGGATGAAACTGGAAATGACTTACCGGATTCGATTCGATTAACAAAAGTCGGGCTTATGATAAGAAGCTTAAGTCTGGATGAGTTACCACAATTACTAAATGTGGTGAAGGGTGACATGAGCTTGGTTGGGCCTCGTCCACTTTTAGTTCGATACTTGCCTTACTATTCTCTAGAAGAAAGAAAACGGCATTCTGTAAGGCCGGGAATTACAGGGTATGCACAAGTGGAGGGCAGGAACCAGTTAGATTGGAACAGCAGATTGGGATTAGATGTTAAATACGTAGAAAACATGTCTTTCGGCTTGGACTTGAGGATTATTTTCAAGACAATCAGTAAAACTTTAAAACGTGACGGGATTGCTAATGTACCTGATCAACAAATGTTAGATTTTGATGTGGAACGACGGATGAAAGCTTAGTCTTCAAGAGGTGGAATAAAACTAATGAATATACGGATTGAACCTTTACAAATTAAAGATGCTCATCTTATTCCCAAGCTGATTAAGTCCGGAATGAATAAGGACATTTTTCCACTCACTATTTTTAGTTCAGAAGGTTATGTGGCATATATAAAAAACTTGCTAGCGGTTCCCGAGAAAAATCGACGTGTGAAACTTTTTGGGGCATTTGTTGATGACCGTTTAGCCGGCTATACAGAATGGCGTATTTTTGAAGAGGATCTTTTTTTAAATAATATTTATGTTTTCCCAGAATATCAAAGATCTGGCATTGGAAAATCGCTTTTAGTAAAACACGGATACCATCTATTGGATGAATATGGGAAATATAAGATGTCCTTAGATGTTTTTAATCATAACGAGGAAGCTATCAGTTGGTATGAAAAAATCGGCTTTGTTAGAAATGATTCTACATACTGGTATGTTGGGGGACAGCTTGCTTCAGCACGTTCTCACTCCACTTACGAATGTTATATAGAGAATTATCCTAATGCTGAAGCCCAGCATGATGCATATGATTTTTCTATGTTTACATGTTCAACTAGAGAGGGAGTTTATCAAATTGGTAAAATTAAAAATCAATTCTATCGATTAACAGATTCTAATGCCTTGAATGATCATGATCTACTAAGCTGCCTCTTACAGCTTGACCCAAAACGGAAAATACTTTTATTGACCGGTGAAGTATTCTACAACCACTCCGAGTTCACATTGGCGTGTAAAAGCAACAGGATGAATATAGAGATTAGCTAGGTAAATATGATAAAAACGACATCTATTTTCGATTGGTTATCGTGAAAATGGGTCGAATTGAACTCTTTTAAAAGGAATTAATGGGGGGACTTAAGGTGGTTTATAAAACATTTGATTTAAGTGAAAAAGAGTTTTGGCACAAATTTTTAGAAAAGACAGAAAGTAAAGATGTATATTTTACACCGGAATATCTAGAAATTTATGAGAGAAATGGGGAGGGGAAAGCGCATCTCTTTATATATGAAAACGGAGAGAATTTTGTCTATTACCCGTTTTTATTAAGAGGGCTTAATGACTTATCCTATTCAGATGACGTCAGAAGAAAATATGGGGATTTATATGATATAACAACTCCATACGGTTATGGAGGCCCAATTACTAATACGAAGGACAAATCCATAAAAAAACAATTATATAGCCAATTTGAGGATTCATTTAGTTCCTTTTGTTTTCAAAAGAATATTATTTCCGAGTTTGTTAGATTTCATCCATTAATTCGGAATGACTTGGATTATAAGGATATTGAGGCTACATTAAACCGTCATACTATTTACGTTGATTTATCTTTGGAGTTAGAAGAAATATGGGCTAATTATGATAAGAAAAACAGAAATAGACTACGGAAGGCGAAAGCCAATGAATATTTTACGATGGTGCATCGCTCTCCAAGCGAATTAGAAAACTTTTTGGAACTATATTATAAAACAATGGATAAGAAAAATGCATATGAGTATTACTATTTTCAGAGAGAGTTTTTTGAGAATAATGCTGAACTTTTACGGGACCATTTGGAACTAATCGAAGTCATGATGGACGATAAAGTCGTAATGTCTTGCTTTTTTATGCACTATGGTGATTTCATCCATTATCACTTATTAGGTTCGGATGAAGAATACCTAAAGTACTCACCTAATAATTCTTTAATTCATTATGTAGTTGAATGGGCAAAGTTTAAAGGAAAGAAAGTATTACATTTAGGTGGAGGATACGCTGGAGATAACGATACATTATATCGTTTTAAAAAGCGTTTTAATAAATATGGGGATTTGCCTTTTTACATTGGAAAAAAAATCCGTAATGAGGACATTTATCAAGAACTTGTTAATAGCCTGCCTATGGCTGAAAGTTATTTTCCTTTGTACAGACATCCGGATTTGGCTATACAAAATCTTCTTAGTAAACAATAACCTTAGCTTTTATATAGTCTAATAGAAATTACTTCATTTAGGAGTGGATGTGAGTTTATGGGGAGTAATAACAAGAGGATCTATCTTTCGTCACCACATATGACCGGCAATGAGCAAAAATACATTGATTTTTCCTTTAAAACAAATTGGATTGCTCCTTTAGGTCCTAATGTTGACAGGTTTGAACAGGATATATCTCAATATGTTGGAGCCAAAGGTGCTTTAGCAGTAAGTTCGGGTACGGCAGCCATCCATCTGGCGTTAAGAATACTTGATGTGAAAACTGGTGATAAAGTTTTTTGTTCCACACTTACCTTCGTGGCGAGTGCAAATCCAATTCTTTATCAACAAGCTGAACCTGTATTTATTGATTCAGAATTTGATACATGGAATATGTCGCCTAAAGCTTTGAAAAAAGCATTCTTAGATGCGGAAGAAGAAGGAAGCCTGCCCAAAGCAGTAATAGTCGTCCATCTCTATGGGCAGAATGCGAAAATGGATGAAATAGTAGAAATTTGTAATTTTTATCAGGTTCCTATTATTGAAGATGCTGCCGAATCACTTGGTGCTATCTACAAAGGGAGAAAAAGTGGAACGGTTGGGAAATTTGGTGTGTATTCCTTCAACGGAAACAAAATTATTACTACCTCGGGTGGGGGAATGTTGGTTTCAAATGACCAAGAGGCACTTGTAAAAGGGAAGTTTCTCTCTACGCAAGCAAGAGACAACAGACCATATTATCAGCACAGTGAGTTGGGCTACAATTATCGGATGAGTAATATCTTGGCGGGAATCGGAATTGCTCAACTAGCGGCTATTGAGGAAAGAGTGGAACAAAAACAAGCTATTTTTCACAGATATGTTCGTGAATTAAGTCATTTTAAGGAGTTTGTTTTTATGCCGGAATATCAAGGGACACGTCATAATCGCTGGCTAACCACTCTATTTATAGATTCAGAACAACCATTGTTTTCTCCACTTGAGTTAATTCAGGCACTAGAAAAAGAAAATATTGAAGCGAGACCAATTTGGAAACCAATGCATTTACAACCATTATTAAGTCAATTTAAATACTATCCTCATTCCAACCACTTGAGCGTCTCAGACCGTTTATTTGAAAGAGGAATTTGTTTACCTTCAGGGACAAACATGACGGAAGAAGAGCAAACAAGGGTTATTCAAACAATTGAATCTTTTATCACTCATCATAGGAGGAAAAATTATATTTCCATCCAGCTCCCGAGTTAGTAGGAAAAAATCCCTTTGAAAAAAAGGTTTTTTCTAGTAATTTAGAGAATTTCTATTTTACGTTTGTTCGTTAATAAGAACATATAATTCTTTGTGAAATTGCAGAAATCTAACTTTTGCACCTCTGTTTATATTCATCGAAAAAGTTAGCTGAATATAAACCTTTTGAAAAGAATCGGAAAGGAATGTCTAATCATGAGTTTTCATAAACGGTTGGTTTCTTTATTGGTTGTTGATTCCTTAATAGTGTTCACATCCGTTTATATATGTAGTTTTCTTTTGTTTTCAGGATGTGTAGTCCCCACTATGCCATTGGCTCTTGTATCAACAACCTTACTTTTAAGTCATCATATATTCGCTTATAAATATAAGTTGTATAAAAGTGCTTGGGAGTATGCAAGTGTTGATGAGATGGTAACCGTTCTAAAAGCCGTAACCTTTTCAGTGATCACTGCAGCTATTATTCAATATATTATTGGTCAGCAAGTTTATTTTCGAATATTAACAACGACATGGATGATGCATTTGTTTTTAATTGGCGGGTCTCGGTTTTCTTGGCGGATTTATAAAGATAAGCACTTGGAAGGAAACAATAAAGTTAAGAAGAGAACGCTGATTATTGGAGCTGGATCTGCTGGCATGTTTGTAGCAAGACAATTAAAGCAAAGTAACGGTGAACTAATTCCTGTCGCATTTATTGATGACGATAAACAAAAGCAACACCTTGAAATTTTAGGAATACCAGTACATGGAAGCTTAAACAAACTTGATGATGCGGTCAAAGATCTAATGATTGAAAATATCGTTATTGCAATTCCGTCCCTTAATAAAAAGGAGTTGCACGATATTTATGTAGAATGCACCAAAACCAAGATTAATACACAAATGATGCCAATGTTTGAAGATTTAGTTACTGGTAAGGTCTCTGTTAATGAAATACACAATGTAGAACCTGGTGATCTTTTGGGCAGGGAGCCGGTTGAATTAGATACACAATCGATTGCAAAATATATTACTAACAGCGTTGTGCTTGTAACCGGTGCTGGTGGATCGATTGGCTCCGAAATTTGCCGTCAAGTCTCTCAGTTTTCACCCTCAAAACTTATCCTGCTTGGCCATGGAGAGAATAGTATATATACAATAGAGATGGAGTTGAAATCCTCTTTAAGTAATAAAATTGAAATTGTTACTGAAATTGCAGATATTACTGACCGTGATAAAATTTTCGCTATTATGAATGAATATAAGCCAAGGGTGGTATTCCATGCAGCAGCACATAAACATGTTCCATTAATGGAAAGAAATCCAGAAGAAGCCATTAAGAATAATGTGATTGGTACAAAAAATGTAGCAGAAGCAGCAGGGGAAAATGGTGTTGAGACTTTTGTCATGATATCTACTGATAAGGCAGTAAACCCAACAAGTGTGATGGGGGCTACCAAGAGAATAGCTGAGATGATTGTTCAAGAGTTGGATCGAAAAAGCAATACGAGATTTGTTGCAGTTCGATTTGGTAATGTGTTGGGAAGCAGGGGGAGTGTTATTCCCTTGTTTAAGGATCAAATCTTGAAAGGCGGTCCTGTAACAGTAACCGACCCTCAAATGACAAGATATTTTATGACCATTCCTGAAGCATCTAGACTCGTTTTACAGGCTGGAGCACTAGCACAAGGTGGGGAGATTTTTGTGCTTGATATGGGAGAGCCAGTTAAAATCGTTGATTTAGCTAAAAATTTAATTCGCTTATCCGGCTATTTAGAAGATGAGATAGAAATTACTTATTCTGGAATAAGACCAGGGGAGAAACTATTTGAAGAAATTCTAAACAAAAATGAAGTACAGGACTATCAGGTACATCCAAAAATCTTTGTTGGTAAATCAGTGACTTTAGATGTTACGAAAATTTCAAATCTACTTGAGAATTATTACTATCTAGATAGAAGGTCACTAAAGGAAATACTGTTGTTTATAACCAATCAATCTAAAGAAACTATGAAAGTAGTTGTCTAAAAAAGTTATGCTAACCAGATGTCGGATGGAGAGTGGAAGGATGTTAACAAATAATAGAGAAATTCTTTTAGTCGCTCCCTTTACAATACTTCCAGGGGAAAAAGGATTTAATAGATTTACTTATATTGCAGAAAAATTAAGCAGCAAGGGTCATAAGGTCACTTTACTTACGAGTAATTTTAAGCACAGTGATAAAAACTTTCGAGATAAAACTAAATTAGAAAAAATCAATAGGAGTCTTACGTATAAAATTGTCATGATAGATGAACTAGGGTACAAAAAGAATATTGGTATTGATCGAATTCAAAGCCATAGACATTTCTCGAAACAACTTGCGCTTTTTTTAAAAAACATTAAGCAAAAACCCGATGTGATTTATTGTGCCTATCCAATGATGGATGCTGCTTTTATTGTTGGTAGGTATGCTAAGCAGTATCAGATACCTTTTGTGATGGATATTCAGGACGTATGGCCAGAAGCAATCAAGAATGCTATCCCTCTACCAGAGGTATTGGTTGATGTCATATTATATCCGCTTACAGTCTATGCCAATAAAATTTATAGTTTAGCAGATTATGTTGTAGGTGTTTCAAAGAGTTATGTACAGCGAGTAAATAAAGTCAATATAAATGCCAGAAGTTATTTACCCATCTATATCGGAACAGACCTAGGCGTTTTTGATTCCTATAAGGAAAAGCAAGTAAAGGAAGATCCTAATGAATTTTGGATTACCTATATCGGAACTATCAGCTATAGTTATGACCTGGAGACAGTGATTCGTGCAGTTTCAATTCTAAAAAATAAAGGGATACCCAATATTGTCTTTAAAGTATTCGGGTCCGGACCATTACAACCAAAATTTGAAAAGCTGGCCAATCAGCTGGGGGCACCTGTGAATTTTATGGGTCACTTAAAATATGAGGAAATGATTCCTTATTTAGTAAGTTCAGATATTGCAGCGAATGCAATCAGTAAAGGTGCTCAACAAAGTATTACGAACAAAATTGGAGATTTTTTATCAGCAGGTTTACCAGTATTAAATAGCAGCCTAAATAAGGAATTTATGGACATGGTGACGGTCGAAAATATTGGCTATAACTACAATCCAGGGGATCCTGTCAAATTAGCCGCCCTAATTGAACAGCTTTATAATAATAAAGGTTTACGTGCGGCATATGGGGAAAATGCAAGGAGATTAGCAGAAGAAAAATTTGATAGAAGACATTCCTATGGAGAAATTTATAATCTTATTGAACACGCAACTGTTTAAAGATGAAACTTTATGCTAAAGAACTCCTTATGCGATGAAAGGGTAGATAAAAAAAATTATTACAGGAGATAAAAATGTCCCGGTCAAAGATTATGTCTCCACAAAATAGAGTCAAAGGTACGCTGTCTACTATCAACAAAAAACCAAGTTTTCCAAATACACTTTATTTTTTAGTGATACTTGTATTTATGCTTTTCTTATTTTTCGCAGGAAGATTTTTAGTGATTAACGAAGAGCCAAAAAAAGTTGATGTGATTGTTGTATTGAGTGGAGGAGAAGGGCGTCTCGAAAAAGGAATTGAGCTTTATAAGTTAGGGTATGCAAGAAAATTAATTGTATCAAATGGATTGGCAGACAATCTATGGGGAAAGGCTGTTTCACTTCTACCAAGGAATTCTTTAGTATTAGAGGATAAGGCAGATAGCACATATGAAAGCGCAGTTTATGTACAGAAAATAATGAAAAAGTATAATTACCATTCTGCAATCTTAGTCTCATCTGATTTCCATATGAGGAGGGTAAAATATAATTTCAATAAAGTTTATAAGAGTAGCAATAATGAGCTAATCTATGTTTCTAGTGATACTTCCTATGATCCAAAGGTATGGTGGATGAATAAGCACAACATTGGTATCACAATTAGTGAATATGTCAAAATAATTGGTAATACCTTTGGGGTTCATGGAAATGACGCTAAAAGGAAATTATACCAATATGTAGAAGTGTTCTTTTATGAATAATGAAAGTGCTATTAAATATTTTTTCCTTGAAAGGGAGAGGGCATTTTGCAGAAAAAATTGATAAATGAAATTTTCTTAATGAGAAGTATATCTTGTTTAAGTATATTACTTCTTCATTCACTTGCAAGAGCATATGCTGATGAAAGTAATACAGTCAATTTAATAAGAGTTTTATTAACTTTTGGTACGCCCACCTTTATTTTTATTTCAGAATTCATTTTATCACGTTCCTACCCAAATGAACTACCTTCAAACTTTTGGGCTAAAAGGCTAAAGTATGTAATGGTTCCCTATGTATTGTTTGGGACATTTTTTGCCGTATTAAAAGCCTTTGAACAATCCTTAAGTACAGGAACTAGTTTGTTGATTTCTTTTGGACAATTTTTCTGGCGACATCTTTTATTAGGGGATTTCCATGGCTATTTTATCTTGGTTATCTTTCAATTTTACTTACTTCATTATTTTTTCAATAAACATTTGCAAAAATGGAAACCGTCAGTAGTTATGGGGAGCGCATTTTTGATCAATATGGTCTATTTAGGTTTTTTCAACTTTGTTAAACCGTATCCAACAGAAATTGGGGTATACATATGGGAAAAATTCTATTGGATTCCCTTTTTAGGCTGGGTGTTTTATTTTTCACTTGCTTATTACTGCGGTAAACACTTTTCCTTATTTATCAACCTTTTGAATAAATATTCAAAGTGGGTTATTGTCAGTCCATTCATATTAGGATCCATTTGTTTATTTTTATATGGGACAAAAATTATACCGATTATTTCATCCAAAAGAGTAGATATGGTTTTTTTTACGACAAGTATGATATTTTTGATCTATTATATTGCTACAAAAATCCCCAAAGTACCTAAATTCTTCGTTTGGATTAGCCAGTATTCGTTCGGCATCTATTTAATACATCCTGTCTTTTTAGCTGTTATGTACGTAGTTTTCAAGCGTTTGTCTTTTGAAATTCATCCATCACTGCTAACAGGATTATATTTCTTTGCTAGTTTATTATTGTCAATTGCATCCACATTTGTCTTGAATAAAATTCCATTTGGATACTATTTTGCTGGGAGAATATCTATAGGAATGAATGATAAGAAGATTAGTGACAGAGCAGTTCCTAATATCAAAACAAAACATGGATAAGTCATATCCACCTTAAGTAATAAAAACAGCCCCAAATTATGTTTATTCATAATTTAGGGCTGTTTTTATTACTTTATATAATTTCTTTATCATGTGCGATTTAACCATGCTTATTTTTTTAAAATCAATATAATAATTTGAAACCTATAATAGTATTAAAGGAGGAATTTTATTTGGCAGAAAATCCAAACGTTTATGTAGAGGATTTTTCAGGTACTACGACGCAGGCGAAGATTCAGGCAGCAATTGATTTTGCTTCCCAAAATGCTAGGAAAACAGTCATTGCTGCAGATAAAGATTATTATATAACGGGAACTGTAATCATTAAACAAGGTGTTAAGCTACAAGGGAGTTATGGGACTAGATTTGTAATTGGTGCCAACGTTCGAGGATTTGAACTACAAAAGGATGCTTCATTTTGGGATGCTAGTATCATGGTAGATTATAATGGGTACACCAAAGAAGTTATTTATTTGGATGGTAAATATAACTATTACAATACGTGGAATAATACTTCACTTAATAATCTTCTTCTCTTGAATTGGACAAGCACAGTATCAGGCACTGGAATCCGGTTGTACTCAGGTGGAAGTGGGCATGAGATTTCATTTGTAAACTTTACTGATATAAAAATTGTATCTTTTGAGAAAGGTATTTATTTGAAAGCAGTTAAACCTGCTAGTGGATTTGCGTATGTAAATGCTAATCGTTTTGATAAAATTTCATTGGAAGATTGTATTGAAAATATTATTTTAGAAGGCAGTGAAACTATTCCGAATGAATGTAGTGGTAACACTTTCACAAATTTACAGATTCAACCTTCAAACAATACTAAACTTATCATGACTATCCAAGGACAATATAACAAAGTAGATGGTATGTGTTGGGATTTACAAATGATACAACATTCTAACCCCGTGTTTATATTTAAACCTGAGAGTAACTATAATGAATTGGAAATGAGATCTATTCCTGCAAATCGCATTTTGAATAGTGGGAAAACAAAAAATAGGTTCGATACTTTTTAAGAAAGATCATCACTCCATGTTGTGATTTAACATTAGAACAATCTGTAAATGATGCTTGTTTAATATTAAAGGGGACAGGTAATTTTCCCCTGTCCCTTTAATGGTTTATTAAGGCAGTATCTGGATTTGAACCAGAGGTTACAGACCTTGCAGGGTCTGTGCCTTACCACTTGGCTATACTACCAACGTACTAATTACTTCTTCCTATAATTAGTATTATAATAGTAATAATCTAGATTGTAAGTAAATTTCGTTCGTCAAAATATATAAGGGTTCGACAACCTTTTTTCTTACGCTTCTCATTTAAGTTAATCTGATAAATCTATGATTTATATAGGAAAATCTGTAAATTTTTTTGGCAATCAATGGTACCAAGCAAAACATTACTTACTTCTACCTGATGAAGCGTCTTAAGCTGGTTAACAACCCATCCTTCTTCCACTCTAATTTGTTGCAGCGCAGTGAAATCAATCTTTCCCTCTTTTATGATCGTCCTAGGAAGATCAAAGGGCTCAATTTTCTTTTGATAATTTGCAGGTGTCAGTGCTTCATATTTTGGGTCCAAAAAAATCGAGATTTTCCCATCGGGCTCCCAAAAAGCCAAAGCCACTTTTTTTATATCCGCAACTTTTTCTTTTCTTAACTCAGCTAATAAATGATCAATGGAAATTCTAGCTTTCTTTAGTCCCTTGTAATTGATTTCGCCCTCTTTTATCAGTGGAAATGGGGCGGGGTTTAGGAATTTTTCAATGCGACTCGATTTTAAGCTGATGAACAATCCTCCTGTATACAAAACCACCAATACAACGGTCGTAATCATCGAACCTTTCATGCCAAGTTTTTCATCTGATAATGGATGAGCAATGATGTTTCCTAGCACTAAGGCGATAACAAAATCCAATAATCTTAATTGGGAAATTGCACGTTGCCCCATGATTTTCGCGACAATAAGCATAAAGAAAAATCCGATAACTGCTCTTAATATCCACTCAATTGAACTAAGGGTTTCTTGACTATGAAAGAAACTCATAAAGACACATCCTTTATCTTAAGAACATCCTCCTTAGTATTGTCACGGATTGTAAATTTTTTTCGCCCTAGTTCTCCAATTTATAAAAAAATAAGCCAGGATAGCGCATCGCTTTCCCGGCTTTGATTTTAAACATGTAAGAATTTGATACAAACTGGGTATGGCACAACAATATCAGACTCAATAAGAGTTAATTTTCCCGATTCCTCGTCCCTCGCAAACAAAACAAGATTACTGGACTCCTGATTGGATGCAACGATGAATTTCTCCGTTGGGTCGAACATAAAATCCCTCGGCCAATCTCCTTCAGTAGATGTGAGCTCAACAAAGCTAAGCTCTCCAGTTTCTACATCAACACGAAACACAGCAATGCTGTTGTGGCCTCGATTGCCCGCATATACAAAACGTCCGTCCGATGAAATATGAATCGCACTGCCTTGATTATTTTCAGAAAAATCAGCGGGAAGTGTGGAAATATATTGTTTTTCTGTAAAATGGCCATTCTCCGGGTGATAGGTTAAGACAATGACCTCTGAACTAAATTCGGTCATGAGATAAGCAAATTTCCCATTCGGATGAAAAACCAAATGCCTTGGTCCGCTTCCAGCTTTTAAAGGAAGCAGATTCGCTTTGGTAAGTGTGCCGTCACTGTTGATCGCATAGGTGATAAGTGCATCAATACCCAATTCAACAACGGCCAGATAATTCTCATCAGGGGTGACTCCAGCATAATGGGTATGAGGTTTTTCCTGTCTTGGATCTGGGCCTGAACCTTCATGTTTAATGATTGAGGCAGCCGGTTGAACCGAACCATCCTCCTCGTTAATTAAGTAAGATTCTACGGATCCTTTATGGTAATTTGCACTGAATGCATAACGATTTTTGCTGTCCACACTTACATGACAGGGCGATGAGCCTGGAAGCATCTGACGATTTTGCTCCGTTAATGTGCCATCACCCTCTATTGAAAAAGCAACGACACCACCTTCTTCCCCTTTTTTTGCAACGGAATATAGATAGCGATTGTCCTTACTGATCGTTAGGTATGTAGGATTTTCTAACTGTGCCGCCTCGTTAATATCTGCTATTCTTCCCTCGGTAGTATCAAGTGTGAAGGAATAGATTCCTTTACTGTCTCCCTTCGTGTATGTTCCAATATAACCGATATATTTTTGGTTGTTTGTCATTTGATCTCTCCTTAAAAAATGTAGTCTGTTTATTCTATCAAAATTTCCAATGATTACTCAAACAATGCAATCCTTGGATGAATGCTGTGAATAGAAATAATTAAAGGAAACAGCCGTAAATTAATAGCTTTCCATAAAAAAATGATTATGATAAATTTGAAAGGGGAAAATTCCAATAGACATATGAACTACGGAGGGAATTATATTGCAGCCATTATTTTTAAAACCCGTTTTTAAAGAACGAATTTGGGGTGGCACCGCCTTACAAAAAGAATTTGGTTACTCGATACCAAACGATAAAACAGGGGAATGCTGGGCAATTTCTGCACATCCAAACGGTCCATCGATGATTGAAAATGGACCATTTGCTGGAAAAACTCTGGACGTACTTTGGAAAGAACAACCTGAACTTTTTGGACATCCAACGGAAGAGGTTTTCCCTCTATTAACAAAAATATTGGATGCGAACATGGATTTATCCGTTCAAGTTCATCCAGATGATACCTATGCAAAAATCCATGAAAACGGTGAACTTGGGAAAACAGAATGCTGGTATATCATTGATTGTAAAGAGGATGCGGACATGATTTTTGGCCATAACGCCAAGACAAAAGAAGAATTGATCCAGCAAACGAAGGAAGGGCGATGGGAAGATCTGCTTCGCAGAGTAAAAATCAAACCAGGCGATTTTTTCTATGTCCCTAGTGGAACCATCCATGCTTTGTGTGAAGGAACCCTGGTATTAGAAACACAACAAAGCTCGGATACTACATACCGCGTCTATGATTATGACCGCAGAGATGCCGAAGGAAATTTACGTGATCTTCACTTGGAAAAAGCAATTGATGTGACTACTGTTCCACATCAAGGCAACGTTACTGTTCCTAAACTAGAAACAAAGGAAAATGCAGGGATTACAACTTATGTTGAATCTGATTTTTTCTCCGTTTATAAGTGGGAAGTAAACGGGAAAGCAACGTTTGATTCGGATAATCATTACTTGCTATTGAGTGTGATAAAGGGCGAAGGAACACTTAATCATCATGGAGAAGCCTATCAATTGGACAAGGGCACCCACCTTATCATCCCGGTTGGGTTTGGAGAATTCGAGATAGCTGGAGATTGCCAATTAATTGTCTCACATGCATAAAAAAAGACAGTAGGAGCATTAAGTTTAAAGCTCCTTCTGTCTTTTTTTTGTTGTTTAGTACACCTGGTTTTAAAATACTTTTGACAATCCTCTATTAGAAAGTTAAGTTGGTCATATAAAACAAGTTATAAATTTATTGAAAAGGAAAGAAAATGAATGCTGAAATTTATGAAGGCACTAAATGCTTTTTGGATGTACATACATCAAAATCTTTTTCGTAAAATAGCAAGTAATATCCGCTATAAACTTATGCTCCTAATGCTTTCTGTCATGATTTTACCATTACTAATTCTGATCATTTTTTCAATAATTGTTTCACAAAGTAATTTTGAAAAGGAAGTAGTAAATTCAAATGAGGCGAGAATCAATTTAGCAGGTAAATATTTGGATGAAAAGTTAACAGAAAGTGACAATATTTTGTTTGCAAGTTTAATAGATGAAAAATTAATACCAAGTATTAGTCAGATTAATGATGAAAATATTCCTTTAAATTTTAGTACGCTGGCTTATATCCAGGATAAGTTATTTTCTATTTACTATGGGAATAAACATGTGAATGCTGTTTCGATATATGCCAAAGAAAGCCAGACAGTCTACTCCTTAAAAGAGGCAGATTTTAAAGTATCCAAGATTAATCAACTAAACGGGACTGCTTGGAGTAATTTAGGAGTTCGTCCGAATTATAGTTTTGAAAGCACACTGCCGAATCAAGGTTTTTCGCTTACAAGAAGTATCATAAGATTTGAGAATCGAAAAATTGTTGGTGGAATATCTTTGGAAATGAATTGGAATGTAATCGATAGCGTTATTGAGATGCTAGAATCAGAACCGGAAAGTTCTGTTTTTGTGATAGACCGTCAGGGGCATATTCTTTACAATCCTAATCTAGGTAAAAAAACATCTGTTGATTTTCAAAAAATCATCAAACAAATGAATGACAGTAAGAAAAATATATCCTATCTAAAAATGAACAAAGGATATGTATTTTTTAAGAAGGCTTTCAACAATAAAGTGGCCATTGTAAAGGTCATTCCTGAAAGTATGCTTTTGAATGGAGTCACGAAAACGCTTATCGTTGGAATAATTATTAGTGCTCTTTCGATCCTGCTTACGGTTATTTTATCGATTGTTATATCAGTAAGAACAACAAAGCCGATCATTAAGTTAGTCCATGCTATGAATGAAGTAGGAGAAAACAACCTTAATGTTAGTATTGAAACAGAGCGTATAGATGAAATTGGATTGCTCGAAAAACGATTTTCATCGATGGTTTACCGAATCAATGAATTAATTAATAAAGAGTACAAAAGTGAGATAGAAACAAGAAACGCACAATTTATGGCATTGCAGGCACAGATTAATCCTCACTTTTTATACAACACGCTTCAGCTGGTAGGCGGAATGGCAGTGACGCATAAAGCCGAGGAGATTTATTCTGTTATAAGTGCATTGAGTGATATGTTTCGCTATATAACAGGAAAGCAAGGAAACATGGTTTTAATTGACCGTGAGATAGAACATATTAAAAATTATCTATATATTCAGAACATGCGTTTTGAGGGGAAGGTACAGACTGATTTATATATTGAAGAAGGTACAGAGGGTTACACGATTCCAATGTTAACGATTCAGCCAATAGTAGAGAATGTTTTTAATCATGGATTTGAACAAAAAAAGGGAGTATGGAAACTATCGATTGATGTTCAAAAAGTTTTTGACGATATTGAAATTACCATTACGGATAATGGTGTTGGAATTCCTGAGGAAAAATTAGTTGACCTTATCGAGCAAATGAAAGGAATTCCCTATTCTTTAAATACAAAAGGAAGTATAGGTATTAAAAACGTTGCTGCAAGGATACGATTGTATTTCGGTGAGGATTATGGTCTTGATATTTCAAGTACCGTCGGAAATGGGACAATAGTGGTAATTAGGATTCCCGCTAAGATAACTATGGAGGGTAATTAATGATTAAAATATTAATTGTTGACGATGAAAAATGGACAAGAGAAACGATTAAGCAATTTGGAAAATGGGACCAATATGATATTGAAATAATTGGGGAAGCTGGGGATGGACAAGAGGGATTAAGGTTAATTGAACAGAGGTCTCCTGATATTGTCATCACGGATATGAAGATGCCTGGAGTTGACGGTATGGAGCTGCTTCAAATCATGGCAGACCGTTTCCCACAGGTTCAACTTATTGTGGCAAGTGGGTATGACGATTTTAATTTTATGCGTCAGGCAATCCGTTCGAGGGTTAATGAATATTTACTGAAACCAATCAATGCAGAAGAATTAAATCTAGCGTTAGAAAAGTGTATCAACGAAATTAAAAGTTCTTCACAGACACAATTTTATAAGCCAATATCTTTTTCTAGCAAAGATACCTCCGCCTTAATTATGGAATACAAAAAAACAATTACCTCATTTTTGCAAGAATTAAATATTGACGGCTTTGAAAATGTCATTCACCGTTATTTTAATGAATTTAAAAAAGTGACTGGGGTTGACAGCAATGTAATTGCAAAGATTGAGCATGAATTTATTCTTACTTTAGAAGAACTAATGATAAAAAATAATTTTAATGTTCACGAGGTTTTTGAAAATAATGGGGAGCTAAATAGTGAATTTGACCTTTCCCTTGATAGAGTAATGAAGAAGCAACAGGATTTAGGAAAACGCTATATCGAGTATATGATTGATATAAATAAGCGGAAGAGCAAGTTAAACTTGGAGGAAATTAAAGAATATATAGAACGGAACTTTGCAGATATCGATATATCTTTAGAGGTCTTAGCTAACAAGTTTTTTGTAAGTAAAGAATACTTGAGTAAAACATTTAAAAATGTTTATGGATGCAATATCACCGAATTTATCGTCAGCCGTCGTATGGAATATGCAAAAAAATTACTACAAGGTAAGGAGTTTCAAATCAAGAGTATTGCCCAGATGGTTGGTTATGAAGATATCTCTTACTTCTATCGGGTCTTCAAGAAATATTTCAAAACTTCACCAGGTGAAATGAGACAAGGTTAAAAAAGTCCAAATGTAAGCGCTAATATTTTCAATATTTAAATTCTATGGGAGCGATTAATATAAAAGTATGCTTTAAATATTATTCAGGGGGGTCACAAAAAATGAAGAAAGCGTTATCATCTTTGCTAATCTTTATTCTAGCTATCGGTTTGTTAGCAGGTTGTAATTCTAAGGAAACAGCTTCTGACGAAAGTGGATCAAAGGCCGAAAAAAATGTTGAACTGAAAGTATTTATTGGACAACCACGTTTTAAGCAGCAGTATCAAACATACTTGGATCAATTTGTAGCCAAAGAGAAAAAGGAAAAAGGTATTAATGTAGAAATCAAATTGGAATTACCAAGTGTAAATCAGGCAGCACAATTATTAAAAACAAGGATGGCATCTGGTGATAGCCCTGACGTGTTTGCTCTGCATGCAATCAATGATATACCTATTTACGATAAAGCAGGTTATCTTGAGGATTTATCAAATGAACCTTTCGTAGACAAAGTGTTTGATACGGTCAAACCAGCGATAACAAGTAATGGTAAGGTTGTAGCGGTTCCTTTGGAGACACTTCAATGGGGATATCTTTACAACAAGAAAATCTTTAAAGACTTAAATATAAAATTACCACAAACATATTCGGAAATGGAACAAGTTGTTAAAACGCTAAAGCAAAAAAATGTAACTCCATTTTTGTTAACTTATAAAGATGCGTATATTCCTCAATTATTTTTACCGCTAGCAGTAGGTGCAGCTCAAGCGAAGGACAATCCTGACTTTATTAAGGAAATGAATGAAGGAAAAGGCTCTTTCTCCGCGTTAAAAGATATGTTTAAAATTATGGATTTATCTAACGCTAATGGCACAAAACGTGCCTTTGAGAACGGACAAGATCAAGGAGCGGCAGACTTTGCTAACGGTAAAGCTGCGATGTGGATCCAAGGTCCATGGATGGCAGATTCGATTTTAAAAACAAACAAGGACTTTGAATTTGGCGTTGCTCCACTTCCAGTCAATGATGATTCAGCAACGACACAAATAAACCTTTCTACATCAACATCTCTTGCAGTATCAAAAATGAGCAAACATAAAGATGTCGCAAAGGATTTAATCAATTATATTTTGGATGATAAAGATTCTAGTGAATTTTATAAAAGCCTTGGGTTTAATGCTGTCTCTAGCAAACATACCTTTGAACCATTTCCTTGGTTAAAGGATTCAACTGAATATGTATCTCAAGGAAAGGCTTACCAAGATCCTCCGATTCCGATTGCTGTAAAAGACGAGTCACAGAAATTACTACAAAGTTATTTTGCAGGGGATGCATCTCAGAAGGATGTCATCAAAGGCTTGGACCGTGCTTGGGACCAATTCAACCAAAATAATAAGTAAATTTTAAATTCAGTGAATGATAAAGGCAGCTTACAGCTGTCTTTATCATTATCCAAAACAACAATGTCAGTGAGGTGTTAGGTAATGTCGCAGTTAAATAAGCAAAGTGGTGAAATGGTTATTGAACAAGTACAACCTAAAGTAAGCTCTAAAAGTGGTTTAAATCTAAAAAAACATAAAGGTTCCATTAGTTTAATCCTATTTGTTCTACCTGCATTTCTATTTTATTCTGTATTCTTGTTGATTCCAATGATTGGAGCGGGATTCTATAGTTTTACAGATTGGACTGCTCTATCTCAAACCTATAACTTTGTTGGAATAAGCAATTATATTGAAGCTTTTAAAGATGACCCTGCATTTCGCCATTCTTTTTTCTTCACTTTAAAATATACAGCGTTCATGTTTGTTTTTCAGAACGTGATTGCGTTGCTTCTTGCCTTATTCATTGAAACTAGAGTTAGAACAAAAGCTTTTTTTCGAACCATCTTTTTTATGCCTAATATGTTGAGTTTGATTATTAGTGCATTCATGTTTTCATTTATTTTTACCAACGTCCTACCGGAATTATCCAAAAAGGCTGTTTTATCATTTCTTGATCAGGGATGGATTGGTGATGCCAACGTTTCCTTCTACTCCATTCTTATCGTGTCCTTATGGCATGGGATTGGCTATATGATGGTTATCTATATGGCTGCACTCCAAGGAGTTCCGCAACACCTAAAAGAGGCTGCTATGATTGATGGTGCAAATCCAATTCAAAGACTTTTCCACGTGACGATTCCGATGATCATGCATGCAATAACGATTTGCGCTTTCTTAACATTAAATGGTGCATTTAAAGTTTTTGATGTAGTTTATGCGCTTACTGCAGGCGGGCCTGGAAGATCGACACAGGTTATGGCGCTGAATATTTATGAAGAAGCCTTTTCCAATAATTTTCGATATGGCTATGCGAATGCTAAAGCAATGATTCTCTTCTTGATTGTGTTGGTTATCACGCTGATTCAAGTGAAAGTGTTGAAAAAGAAAGAGGTGGAAGCATAATGCAAAAGAAACTGGTTTCTATTGGTACAACTTTAGTTTTGGCAATTTTTGCGGCGATTTCATTTTTTCCAATATACATGGCTGTCATCAATTCATTTAAATCACAAGGGGAGATTTTTACATCTGTTATGAAGCTCCCTACAAAATTACATTTTGAAAATTATACAGGAATATTCGAAGAGTTAGATTTATTCAATAGTGCTTGGAATACCATAATTGTTACCGTTATCGGGCTGGCAGGAATTGTTATTTGCGGTTCATTAGCTGGATATAAACTAGCAAGAACAAAGGGTAAGTTGAGCAATTTCTTGTTTACCTTATTCCTAGCATCAATGCTTGTTCCATTTCACTCCATAATGATCACGCTAACAAAAGTAGCAAAGGGGTTGTCCGTACAGGGATCAACATTCGGATTGGGCCTTATTTATATTGGCCTCGGGGTTAACATGGCGATATTTCTATATCATGGATTTGTTAAAACGATTCCGAAAGAACTTGAGGAAGCAGCAAGAATTGATGGTTGCAATGACTTCCAAATATTCACAAAAATTATATTTCCTCTTTTAAAACCTATTACTGCAACCATCCTTATTTTAGATGTTCTATGGTTATGGAACGATTTCTTATTGCCAATGATTATGCTTACCGATGTAAATAATTATACATTAATGTTATCGGTAAACATGTTATTCGGTCAATATAACAGTGATTGGCCAAAAATTCTATCCGGGCTTATTATTACGGCGCTTCCTGTGATTGTCTTTTATGCCATTTTCCAAAAATACATTCTTAAGGGAATAGCAGATGGAGCAATTAAATAGCTGTGTTAATGCTAAATGTTGATTTTTCACACTCTGTTGATTGGAGCGGAATGCGCGAGACTCCTGCGGGAGTACGGGGCAGGGGAGACCCCACAGGCGCTTTGCGCCGAGGAGGCTCCCCGGGACGCCCGCGGAAAGCGAAGCGCATGGAGCGGAAATCAACAGACAAGTTTAACATAGCCATATAAATTAACGAAGCAAATGATTAATAGATTAACTGGAAGGGGTTTACCTAATGCAACAATTGTTATACGGAGTAGCATATTACGATGAATATATGCCCTACGATCGTTTAGATAAAGATATTCAGATGATGAAGGATGCTGGAATCAATGTTGTTCGGATTGCCGAATCGACCTGGAGTACCCATGAACCACAAAACGGGGTTTTCGATTTTACATCAGTGGATCGGGTTCTTGATGCGATGCACAATGCTGGAATCAAAGTTATTGTGGGAACACCAACCTATGCTGTTCCCACCTGGATGGTCAAAGAACACCCAGATGTGTTAGCAGTAACCCAAAATGGACCTGGCCGATATGGCGCTCGCCAGATTATGGATATTACCAATCCTAGCTATCTTTTTTATTCAGAAAGAATCATCCGAAAGTTGATTGGTCATGTAAAAGATCATCCTGCAGTAATTGGTTACCAAACAGATAATGAAACGAAGCATTATAATACAGCAGGACCGAATGTCCAACTATTATTCGTAAAATATATGAAGGAAAAATTCAAGACAATTGATAGTCTAAATGAGAAATTTGGCCTCGATTATTGGAGCAACCGGATAAACAGCTGGGAGGACTTTCCCTCCGTTGTCGGAACTATTAATGGCAGCCTTGGATCGGAGTTTTCTAAGTTTCAACGAAAGCTAGTCACTGATTTCCTAAGTTGGCAAGTATCCATTGTCAATGAATATAAGCGTTCCAGTCAGTTTGTCACACAAAATTTTGACTTTGAATGGAGAGGATACTCCTACGGAATCCAACCGAATGTAGATCACTTTGAAGCTTCAAGAGCCTTCGATGTAACCGGAGTGGATATTTATCACCCTTCACAAGACGATCTAACAGGAATTGAAATTTCCTTTGGGGGCGATGTTGCCAGATCCACAAAGGGAAAGAATTATTTAGTAATAGAAACAGAGGCTCAAGCTTTTACTAACTGGACTCCATATCCTGGTCAACTAAGATTGCAGGCATTTAGTCATCTTGCTTCTGGGGCAAATATGGTAGCTTACTGGCATTGGCATTCTATCCATAACTCTTTTGAAACGTATTGGAAAGGTTTATTAAGTCATGATTTTGAACCCAATCCTGTATACAATGAAGCGAAGACAATTGGAAAGGATTTCGAAAGACTTTCTCCACATCTAGTTAACTTAAAGAAAAAAAATAATGTTGCGATTCTAGTTAGCAATGAGTCGTTAACCGCCTTAAATTGGTTTAAATTTAATCAATCAACCTCTAAGAACTACAATGACATTGTTCGACTGATGTATGATGAGTTATACAAAATGAATATTGGCTGCGATTTTGTGAATCCAACTAGTGAAAATCTTGAGGACTATTCAATGTTAGTGGTACCCGCATTGTATACTGCTTCCAATAATCTATTAGAACGATTAAACGAATTTGTTAAAAACGGCGGACATATTGTTTATACCTTTAAGAGTGGTTTTACGGATGAAAATGTTAAGGTAAGAACTTCACATCAACCAGGCATCATAAATGAAGCTTGTGGTATTTATTACAGTATGTTTGTTGAGCCGAAAAATGTTTCACTAAGAAATGATCCTTTTCAGGTAGGCGAAGAAAATAATTTTGTGGAAACATGGATGGAGCTGATTACACCAACAACCGCAGAAGTTTTTGCTTATTATGACCACCCACAATGGGGGAAATATGCAGCCATCACTGAAAATCAATACGGTATGGGTAGTGCAACCTACATTGGTTGTATACCAAGTGCAGCCATAATGAAAAAGGTGCTAGAACAGGCTGTTAAAAAGGCAAGCTTATGGGGAGCAGACCAAGATTTAGCCTTTCCATTAATCATTAAATCTGGAATCAATCAAAATGGCAAGATGCTTCATTATTACTTTAATTATTCTGATGAAACGAAAGTCTTTAAGTATCCTCATAACGAAGGTTTGGAACTGTTGACAGAAAGAGCAGTGAATATAGGTCAAACAATGGATTTAGAACCTTGGGGAGTTATTATTATCGAGGAAGACCAAGTGGCGGAAGAAAGGAAACTACTAAAATGAATAACAAGCAAATTCATTGGTTTTCAACAACAAAGCTAGGTGGTTGGAAAGAGACGACGGTTTTTCAAACCGAATCAGGTTCACTCAATTTGACTTTGACGGATCAGATTGGCCGGACTATAGACGGATTTGGCGGCTGCTTTAATGAACTGGGACTAACCGCTCTCCAACACCTGACAGAAGAAGACAGAAATAAAGTGTATGATGCATTGTTTGATCCAAATGGTGAATGTAAGTTCGAAATCTGCAGGCTTCCAATTGGGGCAAGTGACTACGCGCTAGAATGGTATAGTCACAACGAAGTAGATAATGATTATCATATGGAGCATTTTAATATCGAAAGGGATCAACAGTATTTGATTCCTTTTATAAAAGAAGCGTTGAAACGTAATCCTAACATAAAATTGTTCGCATCTCCGTGGAGCCCTCCAACATGGATGAAGTTCCCTAAAGCATACAACTATGGAAAACTGCGTTGGGAAAAGGAAGTTTTGGAGGCGTATGCTTTATACTTTGTAAAGTTTGTAGAGGCTTACAAACAAGAGGGTATTAAGATTGACCAAATCCATGTCCAAAATGAAGTGGTTGCTGATCAGAAATTCCCTTCATGTGTTTGGACCGGCGAACAGCTTCGTGAATTCATTTCTGACTATTTAGGTCCAGCTTTTGAACGACATGAACTAGACACGGAAATATGGCTAGGAACCATTAATGGAATTGTCAATGAATTATTTCAAAAGTCAGCATCTGATTATGATCAACTGGCTAATACGGTCCTAAGTGACCCTGAGGCTTATAAATACATTAAAGGTGTCGGCTATCAATGGGCAGGAAAGTATGCCATACAACAAACGGTACAAAGCTATCCAGAACTACGTTACATGCAGACAGAAAATGAATGTGGAGATGGAAAAAACACGTGGGAATATGCTCAATACGTCTATAATTTGTTTCGACATTACTTCGTGAATGGTGCAAACTCTTATGTTTATTGGAACATGGTCTTGGAACCGTTTGGCCGAAGCACTTGGGGATGGGAACAAAATTCTATGATTACCGTAGATCCTGAAACAAAGGAATTCAATTGTAATCCAGAGTTTTATGTGATGAAGCATTTCTCTCATTTTATTAAACCTGGTGCGGTTAGGATTGAAACAAATGGTCCATGGACTGGAAATGCAGTTGCATTTAGAAATCCGGATGGCTCAAGAATAGTTGTTATTTCAAATCCGTTTGAAAATCAACGTGAACTTTGTATCGGAGAAGGAATTGAAAAATATAATGTTACATTAGAGCCTTCTTCCTTTAATACATTTGTATTTTAAGTAAAAAAACACCCTATTATGATNNATCATAATAGGGTGTTTTTTCTTTTTATATTCTCATCAAAATTTAATAACTTTTTTCAAGAAATAATGAATTAATTACAAAATAGCATTGAAAAAAATCAGATAGGTGGTAAAATTTAATTAAAGTTATACGTACAAGTAAGGATCTTTCGGATAACTTGTAAGGATTAATGATAAGGATTTCGAGTTTTTTTAAACTTGTACGCATAAAAATGAAAAATAGAATTATATTTTTATAGAATTAATTAAATAGAAACTAGTTTTGTAAACGTATTCTAAAGGACAGGTGAATTTAATGGCTAAGTATACGATAGGAGTAGATTATGGAACGCAATCAGGAAGAGCTGTGCTTGTTGAGGTTGGGAGCGGTAAAGAAGTAGCCACTGCTGTAAAAGAATATACTCATGGGGTAATGGATGAGTTTTTACCTAATGGAATCACGAAGTTAGAACATGACTGGGCTTTGCAGCATCCGAACGATTATCTTGAAGTATTACAGGTTACTATTCCAGAAGTATTAAAGAAAGCGGAAATTTCTGCTGATGATGTAATCGGCTTAGGGATTGACTTTACTGCTTGTACGGTTCTCCCGATTGATGAATATGGAACACCATTGTGTTTCAATGAGGAATTTAGGAACCACCCTCACAGCTATGTAAAGCTTTGGAAACACCATGCAGCACAAGATGAAGCAAATCGATTAAATAAAATTGCTGAAGCGCGCGGAGAAAAGTTTTTACAGCGTTATGGCGGAAAAATTTCTTCTGAATGGATGTTGCCAAAGTTATGGCAGATTTTAAATGAAGCACCTGAAATTTATGAAGCAGCTGACCAAATATTAGAGGCGGCAGATTGGGTTATTTCTGAGTTGACAGGAGAAATAAATCGAAACAGTTGTACGGCGGGATACAAAGCTATCTGGCATAAACAAGAGGGATACCCATCCAATGAATTTTTCAAGGCGCTTGATCCACGTTTGGAAAATGTAGTCGAAGAAAAACTATCAACTAAGATTGTCCCAATTGGGTCTAAAGCAGGGGAAATTACTATAAAAGCGGCAAAGTTAACAGGTTTGAATCCAGGTACAGCAGTAGCTGTTGCTAATGTTGACGCTCACGTTGCCGTCCCAGCTGTAGGGATTACTGAGCCGGGTAAATTGTTAATGATTATGGGAACCTCTACTTGTCATATTTTGCTAGGGGAGGAAGAAAAGATTGTTCCGGGTATGTGTGGTGTGGTTGAGGATGGTGTAATCCCTGGCTTTATGGGGTATGAAGCAGGTCAATCATGTGTAGGTGACCATTTCGAATGGTTTACTGAAAACTGTGTCCCTGCAAGCTACCATGAAGAAGCAGAAGAAAAAGGAGTAAACATCCATCACCTATTAACGGAAAAAGCAAATCAATTACAAGTGGGTGAAAGCGGCCTCCTCGCGTTAGATTGGTGGAACGGTAACCGCTCTACACTTGTTGACGCTGATCTTACAGGTGTTCTCCTAGGTGCGACTCTTTTAACAAAGCCAGAGGAAATCTATCGTACATTAATTGAAGCAACAGCTTACGGTACACGAATGATTGTTGAAACTTTCCGCAAAAATGGAGTTCCTGTAAATGAGGTTTATGCTGCTGGAGGAATTGCTGAGAAAAATGCGATGATGATGCAAATTTATTCGGATGTATTAAATATGGATATTAAGATTTCTGCTTCTTCACAAACACCTGCTCTTGGATCAGCGATGTTTGGTGCAGTTGCAGCAGGAAAAGACCGCGGTGGTTACGACAGCATTACAGATGCTGCCAAAGATATGGGCAGTGTTAAAGATTACATTTACCAGCCAATTAAAGCTAATGCAAAAGTGTATGACCAACTTTTCAACGAATATGCCCGCCTTTATGATTACTTTGGCAGAGGCGAAAACAATGTTATGAAAACCTTGAAAAAAATTAAGAAAGAAAGCTCCTTGGAAAAAAGGGAGGAAACAGTATGTTAGAACGATTAAAAAAAGAGGTATTAGCAGCTAACTTGCAGCTGCCAGAACATGGATTGGTAACTTTTACTTGGGGTAATGTAAGTGGGATTGATCGTGAACAAGGTCTTGTTGTTATTAAGCCAAGTGGTGTCCCTTACGAAGATTTAAAAATAGATGATCTCGTTGTTTTAGATTTAAATGGAAGAATCGTAGAGGGAACATTAAGACCATCTTCTGATACTCCAACACATCTTGCGCTGTACCGGGCTTTTAATCAAATTGGCGGAATTGTTCATACTCATTCACCATGGGCTACAAGCTGGGCTCAGGCAGGGCAGCCAATTCCTGCACTTGGAACGACGCATGCTGATTACTTTTATGGGGCAATTCCTTGTACACGTACCTTGACCCAAGAGGAAATTGAACGAGGATACGAACTTGAAACAGGTAATGTAATTATTGAAACCTTTGAAAAAGAAGGACTTGATCCGGTATCTATGCCTGGAGTTTTATTATCAGGCCATGCTCCTTTTAGCTGGGGGAAAAATGCAAGCCAAGCTGTTCACAATGCTGTGGTTCTAGAGGAAGTAGCTAAAATGGCATTACAAACTTTCCAGCTTAACCCACAAATGAAACCTATTGACCAATTTCTGCTAGATAAACACTATCTTCGCAAGCATGGTGTGAATGCCTATTACGGACAAAAGTAGGTATTAGAGACAGCAAAAATTTTATGGGTCTTTCCAAGGAAACTTGTACGGATGACTAATTATAAAATAATAATAATAAATCTGATATAAAAATATATTTCATATACTCTAGGAGGAATTACCTTGTTAACTACAAAAGCTTATGAATTTTGGTTTGTAACAGGAAGTCAATTATTATACGGAGAAGATGTACTGCGACAAGTAGAAGAGAATTCAAAAACTATCGTAAATGGTTTGGACGATGATTCTGCTGTACCTTATAAATTAGTTTTTAAATCAGTAGTAAAGGATTCTGATTCGATCCGCAAACTGATCCTAGAGGCAAATGCTGATGAAAATTGTGCAGGAATTATTACATGGATGCACACATTCTCACCATCAAAAATGTGGATTGCTGGTCTTTCCTCCCTACAAAAGCCGTATCTTCATCTAGCTACTCAATTTAATCGTGATATCCCATGGAATTCTATCGATATGGATTTCATGAATTTAAATCAAGCCGCACACGGCGACCGTGAGCATGGTTTCATTGCCAGTCGCCTAAAAGTAAAGCGTAAGGTTGTTGTAGGTCATTGGGAAAACCAAGATGTTAAAGAGCGTGTTGGCAGCTGGATGAGAACAGCAGTTGCTTTTGAGGAAAGCAAAAACTTAAAGGTTGCGAGATTCGGTGATAACATGCGCCAAGTAGCCGTAACAGAGGGTGACAAAGTAGAAGCGCAAATCAAATTTGGCTGGACAGTTAATGGTTACGGAGTGGGTGACTTAGTTCAACGCATGAATGATGTAACGGAACAAGAGATTGATCAGTTAATGGCTGAATATGAAGAGCAATATGATATTACTCCTGAAGGTCTTACTGATGGTCCAGTTAGAGAATCCATCCGCTATCAAGCAAGAATTGAACTTGGTATGAAAGCATTCTTAACTGAGGGCGGCTATACTGCATTTACTACCACTTTTGAAGATTTACATGGAATAAACCAACTTCCAGGTCTTGCCGCTCAGCGTTTAATGGAACAAGGCTATGGTTTTGCTGGTGAAGGTGACTGGAAAACAGCTGCTCTTGTAAGGTTGATGAAAATCATTGCAGGCAATGAAGAGACATCCTTCATGGAAGATTATACATATCATTTTGAGCCAGGAAATGAAATGGTGCTTGGTGCCCATATGCTTGAGGTATGCCCATCTATTTCAGCTACTCGACCTAAAATTGAGGTACATCCGCTTGGAATCGGCGGTAAAGAAGATCCTGCGAGAATTGTATTTGATGGAAGAGGCGGGGCTGCCTTAAATGCCTCCATTGTTGACCTTGGACATCGTTTCCGTCTCCTAGTAAATGAAGTGGATGCAGTGCAGCCAGAAAAAGATATGCCTAATCTCCCTGTTGCAAGAGTATTATGGACAACTCAGCCATCGTTAAGTCAAGCAGTTGAAAATTGGATCCAAGCTGGCGGGGCCCACCATACTGGCTTCTCATATAAAGTAACAACAGAACAACTAAGAGACTTTGCAGAACTAGCTGGGATCGAAATGGTTGTTATTAATAATGACACGAACACAAATGCATTCAATAACGAATTACGTTGGAATGACATTATTTACCGTTAATTAAAAGGCTGTGTTAAAGGTCATTGTTGATTTTAAAGCCTACGTTGATTGGAGCGGAAATCAACAGCCGAGTTTAACAGAGCCAATTAAAAAAGACAGAAGGAGCATTAAGTTTGAAGCTCCTCCTGTCTTTTTTATTTTTTTAAATAGTGCCAACGCGTTCTTATTGGTGTATAAGTTACAATACTTAGTTTATTGGGTACACAAACAAAGATTGAGATGCTATAATAAATCCAATCGTAAGTAAATAAAATGTAAGCGTTGTTTTTGCGATTACTAGAGGCAGTTAAAACTGAAAAACATAAAAGTAATGCAACTAAGATTATCAATCAATCAGGAGGAAATTCTATATGAAGAATATGTTTATGATTGGAAATGCCCATCTAGATCCCGTTTGGCTTTGGCGCTGGCAGGAAGGCTTTCAAGAAGTGAAGGCGACATTTCGTTCGGCACTGGATCGTTTGAAAGAATATGAGAATTTTATTTTCACATCCAGTTCAGCAGCTTATTATGAATGGATTGAAAAAAATGATTCGAAGATGTTTGAGGAAATCAAGGCGAGGATTCAAGAAGGCAGATGGATCATCTGTGGCGGTTGGTGGATCCAACCAGATTGTAATATTCCAAGTGGTGAGTCATTTGTCCGCCAAGGCCTGATTGGTCAAAATTATTTTAAAGAAAAATTCGGTGTGACTGCAACGGTTGGCTACAATGTTGACAGCTTTGGACATAATGGAATGCTTCCGCAAATATTAAAGAAATCCGGGATGGATTCTTACGTATTTATGAGACCGGGTCCAGAGGAAAAAGGACTTCCAAGCCGTTTGTTTTTGTGGGAATCTAAGGATGGTTCGCGGGTAAAAGCCTTTCGTATTCCTTTTGAGTATTGTACCTTTGACCATCTCGAAAACCATATAATGCATTGCAACACAGAGCTGAAACATTCTTTTAACAACTTAATGTGCTTTTATGGTGTGGGTAATCACGGGGGTGGACCGACCAAGGAAAACATTGAGATTATTGAAAAATTAAATGGATCGATGGAAGATACAAATCTTGTCTTTAGCTCACCGAATGACTTTTTCGACCATGTGGAAAGTCTTAAGGATCAGCTTCCTGTTGTTCATGATGACCTGCTCCACCATGCCGTTGGTTGTTATTCTGTTCATTCGGAAGTAAAGAAGCTAAATAGATATTCTGAGAATCTTACAATTATGGCTGAAAAGTTTTCATCGATTGCGAACTGGACAACCGGACAAGTGTACCCAATAGATATGAACCAAGCTTGGAAGGGAATTTTATTTAATCAGTTTCATGATATTTTAGCGGGCACAAGCATTGAATCAGCGTATGTTGATGCAAGAGATTTATATGGGGAATCCATCAGTATCTCATCAAGAAATATGAACTACGCTTTACAATCCTTGAGTTGGAATATTGATATTGAAGAAGAAAAAGGCATGAAGCCAATGGTCATCTTTAATCCGCATTCATGGCCGGTGAAGGTGAATGTTGAAATTGAGGATGGGTTGTTTGTAAATTACCTACTGCCAGAAGAGTTCATAATCGAGGATGTAAATGGGAATGAAATACCATACCAAATCGTTGACCCAATAGCAATAATCCCAAATCGAAAAAGAGTTGTATTCTTGGCAGACCTTCCACCTTTAGGATATAGCACGTATAAACTTCGTGCCTTTAAGTCTGCTAAAGAGTTTGAAGCAGTAAAAGTTACCGAAAATGAAATGGAAAACGATCGCTTCAGACTGGTTATTGATCAAGAATCCGGTGGGATTAGCAGTTTATTTGACAAAGTCAAGCAAATTGAAGTGTTTAAGAACGATGCAGCTATTCCTGTCGTAATGAATGATTCTTCTGATACATGGGGACATGGGACGTTACGCTTTGATGAGATTGCAGGTGTATTCAAGCCCGTTCGAATTAAGAAGCTGGAAGAAGGACCGGTAAGAGGCGTTATCCGTGTGACATCAAAGTTTCAATCTTCAACGATTGTTCAAGATTTTATCATGTATAAACAATTGAATAAGATAGAAGTCAAAGTGAAAGTAAACTGGCAAGAAAGCTATCAAACATTAAAAATCAGGTTCCCTGTGAGTTTTAATCAACGGAATACCACCTATGAGGTTCCATTTGGACACACTTCTCGTGAGTCAGATGGAAACGAAAAACCAATGCAAAATTGGATAGATGTAACGGGAACAATCAGCAAACAAAGGGAAGATATTTACGGCCTAAGTATTCTGAATGACGGGAAATATGGGGTCGATGTGAAAGGAAATACGATTAACTTAACGGTGTTAAGAAGCCCAATCTATGCGCACCATGCACCATTTATCCCAGACAAGGACGAAGACTACCCGATTATTGATCAAGGGATTCAAACTTTTACGTATCAATTGTTACCACATGAAAACAGTTGGGAAGAAGCTGAAACTGTAAAGCATGCACTAGAATTAAATCAAAAACCGCAATTGATTATTGAAACCTACCATAAGGGTTCACTGCCGCAAGAAGATTCATTTATTTCGATTAATCAACCAAACATTATTCTTTCTGCTTTAAAGAAAGCCGAGAATCATGATGACTTGATTATTCGTTTATTTGAAATGAATAATGCAGAAACGGTTGCAAAAGTAGAATTGAAAAACTGGGGAAGATCACTGGAACTGCACTTTGGGCCTTTGGAAATCAAAACATTATGCATTCCGAAAAATCCTGAAGAGCCAATTTATGAAACAAATTTAATTGAAAATCTCGACCAAGCTTTTGTAACAGTATGAAACACTACTTGGGAATTGACTTAGGGACATCATCACTTAAAGTTGTAGTTGTAAACCAATCAGGCGAGATCCTTAATAGTGCAACAAAGTCTTATGGTGTTCACACACCGCAGGATGGCTGGATTGAACAAAATACTACACAATGGCTAACAGCACTGAGCGAAGCATTAGCAGAAGTGGAAAAACTAAATTCTCAAATTCTCAAAGAAATACGTGCTATCTCTGTGACGGGACAAATGCATGGAATTGTTCCAGTTGATAATAATGGGAATGCACTGCATCATGCAATTATTTGGTCTGACCGGAGAAATGAAGAGGAGTTAGCTGCATTCCACAGTGAATTTACTAACGAGGAATGGGTTGCAGTAACTGGAAACCGTCCGAATATTAGTTTCACGCTCGGGAAAATTATGTGGTTTAAGAAACACTATCCCGACCTTTATGAAAAAACAAATAAGTTTTTACTCCCGAAGGATTTTCTTAGAAGGAAGCTTACTGACACGTTTGAAACCGATTATTCCGATGCATCGGCAACACTTCTAATGGATTTACACACATTGCAATGGTCAAAAAAAATCATCAAAACTTTTCAAATCGATGAAACCAAGCTGCCCGAAATCAAATCATCAACAGCACTTACCGGTTCCATCACTAGAAAAGCGGCAAGAGCATTTGGGCTTAATGAAGGGACAGCGGTGATTTGTGGTTGTGGTGATGCCCAAGCACAGGCTATAGGAAATGGGATTATAAACTCAAAAGATTGGTTATGTACCATCGGAACCAGTGGCCAGCTGTTTGTGAGTACAGATGAACCAGCCATTGTAAAGAACGGGACGCTCCATTCCTTTGCACATGCTGCTTCAGGGAAATGGGTATTAATGGGCGCCACATTGTCTGCCGGAATGTCGTTTAAATGGTTAACAGAATCAATTTTTAGTAATGATATAGAAATAAAAGACTTACTAGACCTAGCAAGTACGGCTAGTCCTGGAGCTAAAAAATTACTTTTCCTGCCATATCTCTTTGGAGAGCGCTCACCATACATGGATGAAAAAGCCAAAGGTACGTTTATTGGTTTTACGAATGAGCATACAAAGGCTGAAATGGCCAGGGCTGTGGTTGAGGGTGTCCTCTTTTCTCTATATCAATCGTTTAAAATAGTTGAAGAAACAGTTGGACATAAATGTGAGCACATCCTTTTAACAGGGGGGGCGGCACAACATGACTTATGGGTGACCGCAGCGGCAAATATTTTTAATGTTCCAGTGGTTAGAAATAGAAATCGTGGTGGCGGCGCCTATGGCGCGGCTATGTTGGCTGCGGTAGGAAATGGTGATTTTAACAATCTTCTGGAGGTATCAGATTGTTGGGGCTTGCATCAATACGAAAAGGTTTATCACCCAAATCAAACTTTGCATGAAGATTATGAAAAATTATTTCTCGTATTTGCAAAAGCCTATGATGCTTTAAAAGAGGTATTTCACCGGTTACATGATTGTGAAGTATCTGGAAATAAAACAAAAATATTTGAAAAAAACATTATGTAATGAGAACATGGATTTACCCATCCATTATAAATTGTCTGGGGGAAACAGAGAAATGGAAGCTAAAATGGTTGAAATAGGAAGAGAAAAAGCTGAGAAAATTCTGTTACAGAACGGGGGAGAGCTTGGTCTGCTCGGATCGAGTACTGCCTACCAACAAGTCTGGGCAAGGGACAGTATGATCTGTGGACTAGGTCTTTTAGTTTGTGATAATGAGATGGGGCAGATGGTGCACCGCAGGTCATTGGAAACATTGGGTCGTTTCCAAAGTGAACTTGGAAAAATTCCACATAATGTTGGATTTCCAAATGTTGCTGACCCAGCTTTAATCGCTCACGGTGGTAAATTAGAAAATGAGGGTGAAAACGGTCAAGCCGTGGAAGATTCCATTCATGCAGGGTGTGTTGATGGAAACATATGGTATATCATTGGCCATTACTCGTACTATATAGAAACGAAGGACAAAGAGTTTTTACAAAAATGGTGGGGCAATTTAGAAAGGGCATTGCTATGGCTTCGATATCAAGATTCAAATGAGTGCGGTTTATTGGAAGTTCACGAAGCAATGGACTGGGCTGATTTATTTGCAAACCGCTATAATGTTCTATTTGATAATGTTTTATATGCTGCTGCATGGAAGTGCATGGGACATATGGCAGATGCGCTAGATATTCCTTCAAGCTATTATTATGACAATGCTAAGGATGTAAAAAAGAAGATTAATATCCTTTTGTGGATAACTCCAGAAAATCAGGAGAAAATGGATTGGGTTAAAAAAGAACGGAAAGAATGGATATATCCAATCAAGCGCGTCGAAACGGAATTAGTAGAAAGACCATTTTATTTACCATATATGGGGTTTCGCGATTATGCTGACCGATTTGATACACTCGCAAACTTACTGGCGATTGTCTTTGGAATTGCTGATGAAGATAAAGCAAATAAAATATTGGATTATATCCATGGTTGCGGAATCAATGAGCCATATCCGGTACAAGCCTTGTATCCAGCGATTCGAGAAGGTGAAAAGGATTGGCGGGATTACTATCGGGTTCGAAATCTTAATTTGCCGCATCATTATCATAACGGCGGATCATGGCCATTTATAGGCGGTTTCTATGTTGCTGCACTAATTCAGGCCAAAAGGTTTGAGGAGGCAGAGTATCAAATAGGAAAATTAGCTCAGATGAATAAAGCAGGTAAGAAGGATGAATGGGAATTTAATGAGTGGTTTCATGGTCAATCAGGACGACCTATGGGGTATGCAGGCCAATCGTGGTCGGCAGCGATGTATCTGTTTGCTGAGAATGCTGTGAAAAATCAAAAGGTTAATATTTTTAATTCTGAGCATGAGTGGTGTAATTTTTAATTCTCCAAATATTTAAAGGGTGATGATCATTGAAAACTAAAGGAATACATCAGTTTATCTATCGAATCACTGAACTGATCATGCAATTTGCGTATCTCCAATTGTTATGGATTGCTTTTACGATACTAGGGTTAGGGGTATTTGGGATTTTCCCCGCTACAGCAGCTATGTTTTCTGTTATTCGCAAATGGGTAATAGGAGAAGTGGATGCACCCGTATTTAAAACATTCTGGAAAAACTATAAAACAGAATTTTTTAAAGTAAATGGACTTGGTTTGATACTAGCAGCAATTGGATGGTTATTGTATTTTGATTTTCACTACTTTTCCATAGGTGTATCTATTGGTAGCATGATATTGAAAATAATGACATTATTGATTGCTTATTTTTTTGTCACGACATGTATCTATTTTTTTCCGATTTTCGTTCATTTTGAATATAGTTTTTTTGCCTATATAAAATATAGTTTTTTATATAGTCTTGCCTCACCACTCAAAACAGCAGGATTATTTATCATCACCTATTTATTCTATTTTTTATCAATGAAAGTACCGGCTCTTTTTCTGTTTTTTAGCGGTAGTATTATTAGTTATATCTGGATGTGGTATATATATCGGACGATTGCTAGAATGACTTCTTCAATAAAGGATGAAAATGACGAGAAATAATGTCTGATAATTAAATATTTTCGTTTGACAAAAGATAGACAGGCGCTTACAATTTAATTAGATAATATTTTGCGCCAAATTGGGAACGTTCCCGATAAATGAAGTGTAATTCAATGGTCTATTTCTTAAAGGCCATTGAATTACACTGTATAGGGATCAGTTGCAAGGTGAAATAAAATTTTTTTCGACTGAATGTAAACGGTTTCTATAGATGGAAATCGGGTTTATATCTTGCCTACTTAATTGGTAGGTCTGTTAGGCAATCGGTAGGATGGTAATAACTGTATGAGATTTGCTGTTTCAACGATCGTTTCAAAACGGTAGAGTGAGCCGTACCAGAATCATTGTTTTAGATGTTGAATAGTTTTAAAAAAAATTTTGCATTATATTGGGAACGTTCCAATTTTCTTGCAAGGGTGAGGAGGGTTAAATGTGAGCTCTACGATTATAGATGTTGCTAGATTGGCCAATACTTCAAAAAGTACAGTATCTCGTTATTTAAATGGCCAGCCAGTAAAAAAAGAAACAGAAGAAGCGCTAAAAAAGGCTATTAAAGAATTGAACTATCATCGTAATGAAAATGCAAGAAGATTGGTTGTAAATAAAACGCAAACCATTGGGATTGTCGTTGACAGTATTACGAACATGTTTTATCCGATGATCTTCAGAGGAATTGAAGAGGTGGCAAAGGAAAAGGGTTTTAATTGTGTTTTCTACAGTATGACTTCTAATAACTACAAGGAATCTTATTTTCAAAATCTATATTATGAAGGTCATGTTGACGGAATTATCTTAATCAGCTTCAGGAAAAGGGATAAAGAGGATTTATTGAAAATAGCGGAATCTGATTGCCCAGTTGTTGTCTTTGGGGATTCTGCCGGTGTGGATGGTTTAGTCTCTGTTGATGTTGATAATTATTTCGGTATTTCTGAGCTTGTTAAATATCTTAATAGAATTGGCCACCGAAAAATCGCTTATATTTCAGGACCTTCAGATGCTGCGGCAACAAAATGCCGTTTAACTGGCTATCTTGAAACAATGGAACTATTAGGATTAGATATTAAAACAGATTTGATTGTTTCGACAGATTGGTCAAATGAGGATGGATATCTGGCAATGAATCAATTATTAAATTCTGGAGACTTCACTGCAGTTGTTGCTTCAAATGATGAAACAGCGATTGGAGCATTAAGAGCGGTTCAGGAACGGGGATATAACGTCCCAACCGACTTTTCGATTACTGGATTTGACGATATTACACTGTCAAGCTGGGTTTTTCCTTCATTGACAACAGTGAAACAACCATTTATGGAAATGGGCACAAAAGCAGCGATTGAACTATTTAATAGAATGGAAAATAAGATCGAATATTTTTCTGAAAGACATTTATTAACACCGAAACTAATTATTCGCGATTCTTGCAGAAAAATATCTGAGCCAATATCCAACTAAGTTCAACAAGAGAAAAATCAATCGATTTGGTTGAAAAATAGATTGATAGGTTTACTACATAGGAGATGACTCCTGAAATCACACATGTTCAATGATGTAACAAAAAAGAATATAAGGCTGTGAAAATATGAGAAATTCTATTAATAAATCTCAATACGGTTTCTACTTTGTGGTTCCATTTTTCATTTCATTTCTAGTATTTGGCTTAACACCAATCATATATTCACTCTATCTAAGTTTTACAAAATGGGATGGTTTCTCCGACCCAGTCTTTGTGGGCTTAGCAAACTATTCACGATTACTGCATGATACTTTCTTTTTTAAGTCGATTGGGAACACGTTAATTATCTGGATTCTTTCCATTGTTCCTCAATTGGTACTTTCACTACTGTTAGCGATGATTCTCAATGAAAAATTTATTCGTGGGAAACATTTCTTTCGAGCAGTCTATTATTTTCCGCATATCGTAACACCTATAACACTAGGGGTTTTGTTCAGTTTAATGTTTGACTGGCAAACGGGGAGTGTTAATAAGTTATTGATGGGGATCGGGCTTATTGACGATCCAGTGAATTGGTTAAATAGTCCATGGTTATCAAGGATTATTGTTGCAGGAGTAATTATGTGGCAATACTTTGGATTCAATCTATTAGTATTTATCGCCGGACTTCAATCCATATCCCCTGAATTATATGAAGCGGCTGAAGTGGATGGAGCCTCACGCTGGAAAATTGCTACAAAAATTACCTTGCCTTTGTTAAAACCGGTACTGTTATTTACCTTTATTACTTCGATTATCGGTGGTCTGCAATTATTTGACGCACCATTAATGTTAGGTAATGGCCCTGATAACTCAACATTAACAATGGTTATGTATTTATACCAAACAGCTTTCAAAAACTTTGATTATAGTTATGGAGCAGCAATCGCTTACGCTATCTTTGTCATAATATTAATCTTCTCATTAATATCTATTAAGTTTTCAAAAATGAACAAAGTTGAACAGTAAAATGACTTTTTACTTTAAAAAGTAGGAGACTTTCCGCTTAGAAGAAAGGGGATCCTTTATGAAAGCTAGTAATAGTATTGCTGACAATAGTATTTCATTAGGTAAAAGTAAAACGATAAAAGAAAGAAAAATTAAAAAATTGTTAGGTAAATTCGCCATATATATATTCTTGATAATAGTCGCATTGACCTGTCTGCTGCCTTTTTATAGTATGATGATCACTTCGACCCACGCAAATTCAGACATTGCCAGGAAATTATTACTTCTTCCAGGCACTGAGTTTATGAATAACTATAATCGGTTGTTGGATACAGTACCAATTTGGCGAGGCTTTGTTAATTCAGTGTTTATAACTGTTACATCAACCATATTAAGTTTATACTTCTCAGCGCTGGCAGGCTATGGATTCTCAAAATTCAACTACAAAGGTAAAAATATTCTTTTCATGGCCGTCCTAGGAACAATGATGATTCCAGGGCAATTAGGAATTATCGGATTTTTTAAGCTTATGGATACCTTTAATATGTTAAACACCTATTGGCCAATCATTCTTCCATCTATTTCAAACGCGTTTGGGATCTTCTTTATGAAACAAATGTGTGATTCCAGTGTTCCGACAGAAATTCTAGAATCAGGGAGAATAGACGGGTGTGGTGAACTTAAAATATTCCATCGGTTGGTGCTTCCATTATTAATGCCAGCTGTGGCAACTCTTGGAATCTTTTCATTCATTGGTAAGTGGAATGACTTCTTAACACCGATGATTATTCTTTTCGACAATGAATTGCAGCCATTACCAGTAATGATTGCAAGTGTTAAGTCTCAGTTTTCAACTGATTTTGGGGCAATGTATGTAGGAATTGTTATCTCAGTTATACCAATCTTAATCTTCTTCTCTATCGTTTCTAAAAAGATTATTAGTGGTGTTACTGCAGGAGCATTAAAAGGATAAATAATAGTGACCACTTGATTGGGGTGATGTCCAGTAAAGAACATCATGATCAAAAGAATATCCTTCAGTGAAGGAATGAACCCTCACTGAAGAAAAGCTTAACTTATCAACACGATTAAGTGTAAAAGAATTGACGGTCTTAGCCACTTAAAGAGGACGATAAGAAAAACATTAGACCTTCATTATATCAAAAAAAAGGGGCTGTATATCTATATGAAAAAATTTCTATCTATTCTATTCGCTGCTGTCCTTGTCTTATCCTTATTTGCGGGATGTTCAAAAAATGATGAGACTGCATCAAGTCCAGTTAAAAAAAGTAATGACAATAAAGTTGAAGGTAAAATAACCATTTGGACATTCTTTGGTCAAGTAGAAGACATGGCAAAAGAATTTGAGAAAAAATATCCGGATGCTGAAGTGGAAGTGAAAATCTTCCCTGGTGATCAATATAAAACAAAGCTTTTAAATGTACTTCAATCAGGTAAAGATGTCCCAGATATTTTTGACTTAGAAAGAGGATATATTGATAAGTTTATCAATTCAAAGTATGCAACAAACCTTTCTGATATGGGTGCGGAAGATCTTGTGAAAGATTATGTTCCATATGTACAAGCTTTAGGAAGAGATGCTAAGGGTGACGTTAAAGCGATTTCAGATCATTCTTCACCAGGCGGCTTCTGGTATATCAAAGAAAATGCAAAAAAATATTTAGGAACAGATGACCCAGAAAAAATTTCTGAAATGGTCGATTCTTATGACAAAATTATTGAATTAGGTAAGAAAGTAAATAAAGACAGCAACGGAAAAGTTCATTTAATTTCCCATTATGGCGATATCTATAATATGGAAGCTTATAATACAAAGCCATGGGTAAAAGATGGAAAATTAACAATCGATCCTGCTTGGAAGAAAAATTATGCAATACAAAAAGAAATTTTTAATAACAACGTGGACGCAAAATTAGAATTCTTCTCTGCAGGATGGGGTAATGCCATTAATGATGGAAGTGTTATTTTAACAGCAATGCCTGCATGGGCAAGCTTCATGGTTGATAACAAAGATGATAAGGCGAAAGATAAGTTTGGTGTTGCAAGAACTCCAAAAGGATTTTACATGGGTGGAACATACCGTTCAATCTATGAAAAATCTCCTAATAAAGATTTAGCTTATAAATTTATTGAGTTTATTGCAGGTAAAGAATGGCAGCAGCACAATTTAGAAGCAACTGGAAATATGCCAGGACTATTATCTGTTTATGAAGACAACTTAGAAACCTTCAAATCTCCGATGTTTGGCGATCAAAATATTTTAAAGCCATATTACGAAACAGTTAAAGATATTCCCGGCTATAAGTCAGACAAATATGGTGAAGAAGTGTTAAGTATTTGGAGAAAAGCTGCAGGTCAAGGCGTCAAAAATAATGCTGATATTAAGGAAGTAATTAAGAACTTCAAAAAAGAAGTTAAGAACACATTCCCTGAACTTAAAGTTGATTAATTAGTTGTTTGTTTAAGAAAAGGATGACTTAAAAATGAAATGGCAGCCCCTGCCACGCCAGAAGAAATAATCACTCTGGCGTGGATAGAGAGGGGGGCGAATTCTTTTGAGTCATCCTTTATCTTTGGAGGGAGCAGTACCATGAGTAGTATACATGAAGAAATTAACAAAATTCGCATCATCGATGGACATGAACACATTGATCCAATGGAGATTCGAAAGAAAAATAAAGTAGATTTCTTTGGTCTTCTTCATTATTTAGATTCAGACTTAATCACTGCCGGGATGCAACGTGGAATTTTAAGCGAAAACTCAAAATTAAGTGTGGAAGAGAAAGCAGAGCAATTTTTGCTTTATTATCAAAAAACGAAAAATACTACCTATGCACGATTATTAAAAACAGCGGTACACGATTTATTTGGAATGGATGACTGGTCTGTTAATGGCATATTAGCTTTAAATGAAAAAGTTTTAGCCGCTACAAATGATGATACATGGTATCAGAGGGTTCTAAATGAAAAGTCGGGAATTGATTTAGCCATTACATTACCTTTTACAACCAATGTTGATTTTTCCCTTTTTCGTCCCGTCATGTTTTTGGACTATGCCTTTAAATTGAGAACAATTAAGGATGTACAAGTCATTGAAGGACATACTGGAGAGAATGTTCAAACATTCCAGGATTATCTTCATGCAGTTGATGCCTTATTATATAAATTTGTTAAAGAAGGAATGGTTGCTGTTAAGTTAGGCCATGCCTATTGGAGGACGCTAAAAACGATGAAGCCAACCTTCCATGAGGCTGAACAATGTTTTAATACCCTGCTTTCTTCTATTATAAATGAACCCATATCGCAAAAAGAATTGGTCGTTTTACAAGATTACTTAATTCATCACATTATCCAATGCTCGATCAAATATGAATTACCAATTCAAATTCATACGGGACACCATGAAACCAGTGTTTCGGGTAATGGAAATATTATTACAAACTCGAAGGTAACGGATCTTATTCCGCTTCTGGCAGCATATCCTGAGGCTGATTTTGTTCTTTTACATTGCGGTATCCCGTACCACCAGGAGTATTTGAGTATTGTAAAAAATTATCCGAATGTTTATGCAGATTTTACTTGGGTGTATGCTATTTCTCCAACGATTGCCAAGCAAATACTTCATCAAATGATTGAAATGGTTCCCCAAAACAAAATTTTCGGTTTTGGTGGGGATTACAACTTTATTGAAGGAACTTACGCACATCAAAAGCTTGCCCGAAAAATTGTGGGTGACGTCTTGGTAGAGAAAGTGCAAGATCAAATGTTAACGGAAAAAGAAGCAGTAGAGTTTGCTAGAAGGATTTTTAGAGAAAACTTGATTGAACTTTACAAACTAAAGGTGTGATTTCAGTGGGTACATTTATCAACATACATGAAAACGTGAAGAAACTAAACGAAATACATGTCTATTCTTCGGAACGAAAGAGTGGAAATGCATACCTTCAACTTGACTCACTTCTCGATATATATAATGAAGAAAAAAATATAGAAAAAATTCAAATTGATAAAGTTGAAGAAATAGGTGGGGGTTACCACATTTCGGGGAATGGAGAGTACTTCTCTGTAGAATCGGAATGGAAGAATGAACAATCTGGTTGTGGCTTTATCCAAGTTAATCTCAATGTTACCTATAATAAAGAAGCATCAGGCAATTATGGATTACAGTTTAATGCCGATTTAGCAGGCAGCGGAAAGCCGACTTGGATGATTCCCGGTGCTTTTTATAAAGAAAATCGCTTTGAGCATAATACTCGAAAATATCCAAGATATGATTACCAGGATGGCAATCATGAGGAGATGGTTTCGGACCATTGGTCTTTTCGTTCAGACCGTGCCGCTCTCCCAGCTATATTTGCTTGGAATGATGAAATGTGCGGTGCACTTTGTGTAGAGGAAATGAGTGAGATGGGGCTAACAAGCCTAGGGTTCCGAGGAAATGACTCGACAACATCAATCTGGGTTAATTTCCCGTATAAAGAAGAACCGGTTACATTTGTTGGTGAACCGATTCCAGAGCCCAAGGATATATCTTTGTACACATTTAAGCCAGGGGAAACTATTCATTTACATGTAAAGATCTATACGGGTTCACCTGATTTACATTCATATGATCCATTTGTTCGTGAAATGTATAGGCAGCATCAACAAGAGTATTCCTTAAATCCCTGGATGGGTCTTGAGGAGGCATCAGAATTAACAGCGCATGGTTTGTATCGTTGGCACTATATGCCTGAGCATAGCATTCTAGCAGAAACGGCAGCGTTTGACCGTGAGTTTAATAATAATGTAAAAGGAATGGGTGACCGTCCGCATATGCATGTGGGCTGGGTCAGCGGCGCACCATATTCTTACGCTTTGCTTACCTATGGAAGAAATAATGGTCATCAACACTATGTTGATGCCGCCATTGATGTCATGAATAATATAGCTTCGGCGCTTGCCCCGAGTGGAACATTCTGGGCGTCATGGGTGCTCGGAAAGGGTTGGGGAACTGGTTGGAACCCAAAGAATACATGGTTGCAAGCCAGAACAATCTCTGAAGCAACTTTGTTTTTGGTTCGTGCCCTAACCTTTGAAAAGGAAGCAGGGGTAAGTCACCCGGATTGGGAAAAAGCAGTCCAATCCAATTTAGACTTTGCAGTGAAGCATCAACGTTCAGATGGTAATTTCGGTTCCTATTACCACTTTGAAACAGGTGAGGTAGAAGAATGGGATGGAGCAGGCGGCATCTTATGGATTGCTTCACTCCTTGAAGGAAGTAACTTTTTTGAAAAAGAAGAGTATCGGTTCGCGGCAGAAAAGGCGGGGCATTATTATGAGCATTTCGTGCTAGACGAATACATTTATGGGGCTCCAGAGGATGTTCATTTAACACCAACATCTGAGGATGCTTACAATGCCGTGGTTGCCTATATATTACTCTATGAAAATGACAAAAATGAAAAATGGTTAAAGCTTGCAAAACATGCGGCTGATTGGTTAATGACGTTCCGATGGACCTACAATTTGGCCTTCCCTGAGCAAACATTCCTGCATCAATATGATTTTCGTTCCCGTGGTGCTGATCAGGCCTCGCCTTCTAACCAGCATTTACATAATTATGGATTGTTTTGTGTTCCAGAGATGCTTCGATTATGGAAGTACACAGATGATTCCTATTACTTAGACAGGACACGTGATCATATTGCTTGTTTCCTACAGTTCATCGCTAGAAAAGACGGCGATTTTAATGCGTACAAAGGGATGGTTACCGAGCGTTTTTATAATACGAATTGTTTTCAGCCAAAGGGAATGATGCTGACGTTATCTCACTCTTGGTGTGTTGGGCTCGTGCTTTATGCAACCCAAGAAGCCTTAGCATTTAACAACTCTTTGCAGCTTTCTTAACCTGAAAATTCAATTAACCATCTTGGGCAATACCCTGATGGTTAGTTGTGTTTAAGGGTGAAATTATTAATGATTGGGGGAAAAAATCATGAAAAAGAAACTTGCAATTATTCATACCACTCCAGTGACGATTGAGTCGTTGAAAGATTTAGCTAACAAAATGATCGGGGAATGTGAAATTATCAATTTGGTTGATGATTCAATCCTGCCGCAATTAGGCAAAAATGGCGGAAATGTTCAAGAAATCGCTGATCGTTGGGAAGGTTATGCTAAAGTTGCTGAACAGCTTGGAGCAGATTGTATTTTAAATGCATGTTCTTCCATTGGTGAACTTGTGGCATTTACACAACCGAAGATAGCAACTCCCATTATTCGTATCGATGACGCAATGGCAGAATTTGCGATTAGCTCTGCCGAAAAAATTGGGGTTGCCGCTACTTTGGAAACTACGTTAAGGCCAACCTTAGATTTGCTTAAACAAAAAGCGGCTGAGCAACAGAAAAATGTGGAGTTTGAACCTATCCTAGTGTCATCGGCCTATCAGAAATTAATCGCAAACGATAAAGAAGGACATGATTTGGATCTTTCAGTTGCTTTACGTGAGTTAGCTAAAAAAGTGGATATCGTTGTCCTAGCTCAAGCATCGATGGCCAGGGTTGTTTCCAGCTTTACGCCTGACGAGCAGCGTCATTTTGTGACGAGTCCTGAATTAGGAATGGAAGCAGTAAAACGCACATTAAAAAATTAGGCTATGTTAAAGCTCATTGTTGATTTTGGCACATGTTGATTGGAGCGGAAGGCGCGAAGACTCATGCGGGAGGACGGGGCAGGGGAGACCCCGCAGNNGCCTGAAGCGGAAATCAACAGCCAATTATAACAGAGCCAAAAATTAAAAAAATTAAAAAATAAGGAATGATTAATAATGAATCGATTAAAACCAACTAATGTACTCCCATTAACAGAAGCTCTTGCAATCGCAGAAAAATCCCATTATGCAACAGGGTCATTTTCACCGCGTTATATCGCTATGATTGCCCCAGTTTTACAAGCTGGACAAAAGACAGAATCACCTCTTATTGTGCAAATTTCACAAAAGGAATTAGAACGTTACGGGATTACCCCGTTTGAATTTGCAGATGAGTTTTATGCACAGGTAGAAAAATTAGCAATTACTGTACCAGTAGTTTTACATCTTGACCATACGAAAGAGCTGAATGTGATTAAGGATGCAATTGCTGCTGGCTTTACATCGGTGATGATTGATGCTTCAGAAAAGCCATTTGCTGAAAATGTGAAAATCACAAAAGAGGTTGTTGAATATGCACATGCCAAAGGAGTCTCTGTTGAAGCAGAACTTGGAATGATTGGAACAACTGATTTTATTGAGACCGATCATGATGAAGAATTATATACAGATCCGGTTGAAGCAGCTGAATTTGTGAAGCAGACAGGTGTTGACGCATTAGCTGTATCATGTGGAACAGCGCATGGTGTTTATATGGTTCGTGAACCAAAGGTTGATTTTGAACGGTTAATGGCAATTCGTGAGTTAACTCCTGTACATCTTGTTCTTCACGGTGGATCTGGTGTACCAAGTGAAATGGTACAAAAGGCATTTCAGCTGCCAAATGGTGGTGTAAGTAAAGTAAATATTGCAACAGACCTTGAGATTTCTTTCTTAAAAGCCATCGGGCGTGAAGAAAGATTGTCCAATAAAGAATGTAATCAATTACCTGCTGAATTGTTAAAAGTGGGGCAGGATGCTGTTGAAGAAACAGTAACAGAAAAGATCACACAATACTTGTTAAGTAATAACAAAGCATCTCAATTCAACCAATAAGACAACAAGAATGAGACAGGGGTTGAGGAAATGAAAGATAAAACATTTCATATGATTGGTAACGCCCATTTAGATCCGGTTTGGCTTTGGCAATGGCAAGAAGGATTTCAAGAAACAAAAGCTACTTTTCGGTCTGCATTGGATCGAATGAAAGAATACGAAGATTTTATTTTCACTTCTAGTTCCGCCTCCATGTACGAATGGGTAGAGGAAAATGAACCTGAAATGTTTGCAGAAATTAAAGAGCGGATCCAAGAAGGACGCTGGAGGATTGTTGGCGGCTGGTGGATTCAGCCTGATTGCAATATCCCAAATGGAGAATCCTTTGTTCGTCAAGGTCTTTATGGTCAACGATATTTTCAAGAAAAATTTGGTGTAACGGCAAAGGTTGGCTATAATGTCGATAGTTTTGGTCATCATGGCATGATGCCCCAAATATTGAAAAAAAGCGGCATGGATTCCTACGTATTTATGCGGCCAGCGCCAAATGAAAAAGGGCTGCCAAGTAATCTTTTTTGGTGGGAATCTGATGATGGATCTCGTGTGCTGGCATTCCGCATCATGCATGAATATAATTCATGGGGAAAAGAACTAGATCGGATTGTTAAGCGGTGTAAAGGCGAGTTTAAAGGAAACGTCGACGACCAGATGATTTTTTATGGCGTTGGAAACCATGGCGGCGGGCCAACTAAGGAAAATATTGAGAGTATCTATCGCTTAAATAAGGATGCTGATCTTCCTAATCTAGTCTTCTCTACTCCTGAAGAATATTTTGAAAAAGTAAAGGATACAAAGGATTTACCTGTTGTTCACGATGACTTGCAGCATCATGCCAGCGGCTGCTATGCGGCCCATTCAGGCGTAAAACAATACAATCGAAAAGCAGAGAATATGCTGATGACGGCTGAAAAGTATTCAGCACTCGCCTTTTGGATAACCGGACAACCCTATCCAGCTGAATTCAACCGGGCTTGGAAGAATGTTTTATTTAATCAATTTCATGATATTCTAGCTGGAACAAGCATTGAGTCTGCCTATGAGGATGCTAGAAATTTATACGGAGAAGCATTGGCTATTGCTGATCGTGCATTGAATAATGCGATCCAGTCCATTTCATGGAAAATTGACATTGAGCAAGATGAAAAAATGAGACCCATTGTTGTCTTTAACCCACATGCCTGGGATTGCAAAGTGAATGTTGAAATCGAAATAGGCAGCATAAAACCAACATCTGTCCTAGTAGATGATCAAGGCAATGCTATCCCATTTCAAACAATACAGTCACAAGCAACAGCTGGGGGACGCTACCGCTTAAACTTTTTAGCCGATTTACCTGCAATGGGATATCGTGTATATAGAATTTATACAGAATTAAGTGGCAGTGAATCAGTAGTTGAACCTATAAAAGCAAGTTCACATGCGATGGAAAATGAACGCTTTAGAATTGAGTTTGATGCAGAGACTGGTTGGATATCGAGCCTATTTGATAAAAAAGTAGAGCATGAAGTATTTGCAGGTCCAGCAGCAAAGCCGGTAATAATCAATGATAAAACAGATACATGGAGCCATGACACCCTTCATTTTAATGAAAGAGTTGGCGATTTCAGAGCAACGAAAGTATATCTTGCTGAGCATGGACCAGTTAAATCAGTGATTCGGGTGAAAAGTGAATACGGACGCTCGATCTTAATCCAAGACTTCACGATGTATCAAGGAAAAGACCAGATCGATGTAAAAGTAACGGTAGATTGGCGCGAAAAGTTCAAGATGCTTAAGCTTGTTTTCCCGATTAATTCCATCTTTAGAAAACAAACCTATGAAATTCCATATGGAACGATTGAGCGCGAGCATAATGGTGAAGAAGAGCCAGGTCAAAGCTGGGTTGATGTGACAGGTGTTACACCAAACCATGAAGGAGTTTATGGCTTAAGTCTTATCAATGACGCTAAATCTAGCTATAGCATTCATAATAAGGAACTTGCATTAACGGTATTACGCAGCCCTATTTACGCCCATCATGATCCGCTCGTACCAGAAGAGGACGGGGAATATACATTTATTGACCAAGGAGTTCAACGTTTTGAATACTCATTACTTCCTCACGAAGGAAGCTGGGAAGAAGCGGAAATACCGAAAAGGGCAGCAGAATTAAATTGTAAACCAATCTCAATTATTGAGTCCTTCCATAAAGGTTCCTTACCACAAACAGATTCCTATGTGAAAGTAAGTGCCGATAATGTGATTGTTAGTGCTCTAAAAAAAGCCGAAGACAATGAAGATTTAATCATTCGTTTATATGAAACAAATAAAGTGCCAAAAGAAGTAGAAATCACTTTGCCAAAATTTAATCGTACGTTCAAGGCTGTCTTTAAGCCTTCTGAAATTAAAACCTTCCGTATTCCCAAAAATGTTGATGAACCTGTCAGGAAAACAAATTTGATTGAATGGGATGAGTAAAATGATTTTGGATAGAAAACAAGAGCTGAAAAAGCAATTACGGGAAACAGGAAAATATATGATGCAATATGACCTCGCATGGGGGAATTCAGGGAATATTAGTGCAAAAACCGAGGAAAATTCTTTTCTGATTACAGCGAGTGGAACCTATTTAGGAGATTTGGATTTAGAGGACTTTGCCGAATGCTCGATAGAATCAGGTAAGAGTATAAATAGTGGCAGAAAACCTTCTAAAGAGGTCCCAATGCATCTGGCTATCTATGAAACTCGTCCTGAGATTGGTGCTGTATTACATGCGTCACCTTTATATAGCACAATGATTGCTTCATCAAACCTTGATATTCCTTCGGCTTGGTTTGTTGAAAGCATGTATTATTTAGAAAAGATTGAGCGAGTTCCTTATGCAAACCCAGGTTCAATGGAACTTGGTGAACTTGTTAGAGAAAAGGCGAAAAAGGCGAATATTCTTTTATTAGAAAATCATGGCGTCCTTGTTTATGATACGTCCTTAAAAGAAGCGAAAATGGCACTGCAAACATTAGAAATGGCCTGTCGAATGCTATTAATCTCTCAAAAAGCAGGTGTTGTTTTACAAGAGCTTTCTGAGAAAGAGGTACTAAGCTTTCTACATGAATCAGGATATAAGCCAAGGAGGATGTGGGAAAATTGATTGGAATTGTCGCGGATGATATTACTGGTGCAAATGATATTGGAATCATGTTTGCTAAAGCAGATTGGCAGACAGAAGTTTTTCCCTATCCACTTTACAACAAAATGGGAACGTTCCCACCTGATGTATTGATTATGGATACAAATTCACGTCTTGATCGATATGAAGAAGCCTATGAGAAAGTATTTGCGAGTACCAAAAGTCTCCAGGCACTAGGATGTGAACAATTCTTCAATAAAACCTGTTCCGTTTTTAGAGGAAATATTGGAGCAGAATTTGATGCCATGCTCGATGCACTCGAAAATGAATTTGCAGTGGTTGTGCTCGGTTTTCCTAAAAATGGAAGAACTACGATGTATGGTCAACACTATGTTCGTGGAAAGAAATTAGCAGATTCTGAGTTCCGTAATGATCCTGTTCATCCAATGCTCCACTCGGATTTGGTTGATATTTTACAAGCTCAAACAAAGAGGAAAGTTGCTCTTGTCGATCATGAAATTGTTGAACAAGGCAGTGAAAAGCTAAAGCAAGAAATTTCTCAGATGCGATCGCAGTGTCAGTACTTAATTGTTGATGTTAAAGATCAGTCTTCCTTACAAATAATTGCTAGAGCAATAAAGGATGAAAAGATTATTTGTGGTGCATCAGGGATTGCTGAAGAATTAGCACTGGTAATGAATAAAGATCAAAATGGAACGCGGTCTATTACACTACCAAAATTAGAAGCAGGAATATTATGTGCGGCAGGTAGTTTAATGCCGCAGACCTTTAATCAAGTGGAAGAAATGAAACAGCGTGGGCTGCCTGTATTCGAAATGATAACAGTGATCTTATTTTCGGATCAAAAGGATGCTCATTTAGAGGAACTTATTACGAATCTCACCACGCTATTAAATGATGGTAAGGATGTTCTTGTTCACTCTTCGAACACCCAAGATGTAGTCAAGGAAACAAAACAACTGGGTACTAGATTAGGCTATACAAATACGTCGATTTCAAGGATGGTATCTGAATCATTAGCGTTTGTAGTGGATGAGACCTTAAAAAGGACAAAAGTTAACCGTTTGTTATTAGCGGGTGGAGAAACATCTGCTTCTGTTTGCAGCAGGCTCGGCATTGAAGGACTCGCAGTATGGAAAGAAATCGAACCAGGTCTTCCATCATGTATTAGCTTAGATTCAACACCGCGGATGCTTGTACTGAAGTCAGGAAGCTTTGGAAGTAAGGATTTCTTTGCTAAGGCGATTGATCACCTGAAGGAAAATTAATCTAACGATTGTAATAGGGGATGTAGCAATGAATGCTAATTTAGAAAAACTATTTGGAAAATATCCAGAATTAGTAGAATGCCAAACAAGTATTGTCGAAGCCTTTGAAGTGATTAACCAAGCTTATCAGTCTGGCAGAAAGCTGTTATTAGCAGGTAATGGCGGCAGTGCTGCGGACTGTGAGCATGTAGTGGGCGAATTAATGAAAGGATTTATGTCAAAACGCCCTTTGTCACAAGAGATGAAAGATAAATTAGCCTCAATTTCTGGTGGAGATGACTACCTGGGTGAACATTTACAAGGTGCGCTCCCTGCCATCTCGCTTGTAAGTCATTCAGCCCTTATGACAGCATTCTCTAATGATGTGGCCCCGGATATGGTTTTTGCTCAACAAGTGTTTGGATACGGAAAAGCAGGCGATGTATTTATCGGCTTTAGCACATCAGGTAACTCCAAAAATATAAATCATGCCATAAAAGTGGCCAAGGCGCTAGGGCTAGTAACGATCGGATTTACAGGAAAAAGCGGCGGAGAAATGAAAACGTTATGTGATGTAACTATTTCGGTTCCCTTTGATTCGACACCTGATATTCAAGAAAGACATCTCCCGATTTACCATACCCTGTGCATTTTATTAGAGGAGGCATTCTTCGAATGATTCCCGTGTTGGCAGGTTTAGATATTGGCGGAACAAAGTGTGCCGTTGTATTAGGAGTTGAAGATGAAAAAGGGATTACTTTAGTTGCAAAACAAAGTTTTCCCACTCCGGAAACGCCTGATTTAGCCCTTTTATTGATGATGAGTGAGTTAGAAAGATTATTGTTAGAACGAAAAGGACTTGAACTAAAAGCAATTGGAATCAGCTGCGGCGGCCCGCTGGATAGTAATAAGGGTCTGATTTTGTCTCCACCAAATCTGCCAAACTGGGATCGTATCGATGTGTTGTCACCTTTCAGAGATCGTTTTCATGTCCCCGTTTCCGTCCAAAACGATGCCAATGCCTGTGCCTTGGCTGAATGGAAATGGGGAGCAGGAAAAGGCACGACTAATATGATTTTTCTAACGTTTGGTACGGGAATGGGAGCAGGCTTCATTTTAGATGGACGATTATACACCGGAACAAATGATATGGCTGGGGAAGTCGGTCATGTGCGTTTAGAGCATGATGGTCCAATCGGATATGGTAAAGCAGGCTCATTTGAAGGTTTCTGTAGTGGAGGCGGGATCGCCCGCTTGGCACAAATGAAGGCGGATGAGTGGTTGGCTAAAGGGAAAATGACTTCTATTTGTTCTTCTCGTGATGAGATAGCGGCAATCACGGCGAAAACAGTTGGAGAAGCAGCCCAGGCAGGAGATATTTTCGCGAAAGAGATATACAACATTGTTGGGCAGAAATTAGGTCGAGGTCTGGCACTGTTAGTGGACATGCTAAATCCAGAAAGAATTGTCATTGGCAGCATTTATTTGCGTCAAGAAGCATTGCTGAAGCCAATTGTCATGGAGGAACTTCGAAAAGAAGCACTTTCTTTTTCACTCGAAGTTTGTACCGTTGTACCTTCCGGCTTAGGAGAAAGTGTGGGTGATTTGGCTGCTCTTTCCGTTGCCAAGTATGGACTCGAAATCGAAGGATAGGGTAGTGAACAAAGAAAGAAGTAAAGGAGTTTTATTATGTTTCAATTCCAGCAAAATCAAAACGAACTGCATTGTCTATTGAATAATCAAAAGGTTCTTTCCGGAATCCAAGTGTCTGCCAATCTAGATAATCAATCAATTCAATCACTAGAGTTAAAAAAACTAGATGAGAGTACTGGAGAAGATCATCTTGGTTTTTATACAGAATATCGTTCCGAATTTAGTGATCATGCCGAGACAGTAAACACGAAGTTACGTTTCAGGCGCTACGATTCATTTATCACTGCCTTTGTGGATGCGGAAATAAATAATGAAGAATTGTTTAAAAAGCAATCCTTTTTTGCTCCGCAGAGTGCCATCAACATAACCATTAACAACATGATGGAAGAGTATGAGGTTATGGCGAACTATCAACATAAGGACTGGTGGACGCGGCCATTTTTCACGAATAACATCCAAGAAGTGCCAGAACGGACACAATCGTTATTATTAAGAAGTGAAAAAGAATATTTTCATATACTGCCTGTTTGTGATGAAGTATCACGGACTGATTTAGCAGGTACGAAAGAGGGCTTGCAAATCTCCATCTCTCCCTTCCATGGCGGCTATAATCATTTATCAACATTTGCCTTCATTTTAGGTACTGGGAATAATCCATTCTCTTTAGTGAATGAAAATGTTAAGAAAGCGACAACTGTTTGTGGACAAAGCATTATGCCTAGAGAAGAAAAAAAATATCCAGAGATTTTAGATTACTTAGGTTGGTGCAGCTGGGATGCTTTTTATCATGCCGTTAATGAGGAAGGAATTCTATCAAAAGCTGAAGAGCTCAAACAGAAAAAACTTCCTGTTAAATGGATGATGATTGATGATGGCTGGTCCGAAGTGGATAATAAAAAGCTTCAATCCTTTGATGCTGACCAGGAGAAATTTCCCCATGGTTTAGCCAATACCGTTTCATCACTTAAGAATAACTATGGCGTGAATTGGGTAGGAGTTTGGCATACCCTTGCAGGTTATTGGGAAGGAATTTCACCCAATGGTCCTTTAGCTAAGTCATTAGAAAACCATTTATATAAAGCAAAAAACGGCAGTCTAATTCCATCACCAAATGCGGAAGAGGGATTTGGTTTTTGGCATGCATGGCATTCCAAATTAAAGAAAGACGGAATCGACTTTGTGAAAGTTGACAGCCAAAGTGCCATCTCAAACTTTACGGTCAATAACCAATCAGTCGGCGAAGCAGCAAGCGGGGCCCATACAGCACTCGAAGCATCTTGTTCCTTACATTTTGATAATACGGTGATCAACTGTATGGGAATGGCGGAGGAAAATATTTGGCATCGTCCATACTCAGCCGTTTCACGTAATAGTGATGACTTTGTCCCACAAGAAGAGAACGGCTTCAAAGAACATGCCTTGCAAAATGCCTATAACTCACTTTATCATGGTGCGTTCTATTGGGGCGATTGGGATATGTACTGGACGAAAAACCATGATGACCTGCAAAACATGATTTTACGAGTAATTAGCGGTGGACCGATTTATTTTAGTGATGCGGTAGACCAAACAAATCCCGATATGATTTGGCCGTTAATTTATAATGATGGACAAATCATTCGTTGTGAACAGCCTGGAGTACCAACTGAGGATTGCCTGTTTGTTGATCCAACTCAAACGAAAACGCCGTTAAAGATATGGAATTCATGCAAGGGTGCCGGAGTCGTGGCAGCGTTTAATATTAATGAAGGAACTGGAACGATTCATGGCTCCATCAGCCCAAGTGATGTTCCAAATCTAGCGGGTGAGACGTTTGTTATCTTTGATGTATTAAGGAAGAACCACTCGGTTGTGAGAAAAGAAGAAAAGATTAGTATCGAAATTGCAGAAAACGTAGCTTCCCTCTTTTTGATCATTCCAGTTCAAAAGCAATTTACGCTAATTGGACTTTTAAATAAGCTCATTTGCAATGATGGGATCGTAAGGGTTTGGAACCTGGAAAAGGAAATGAAGGTAATCTTAAGAGAAGGCGGAGTTTTTGCTTTCTTATCTGAAGGAAACCCTGTGAAAGCAACCGTTAATGGTGAATTGGTATTAATTCACCAAGATCCTATAAACGAGCAGCTTTTTACCATTGATTGCAGCGATGTGGAAGGCGAAGTGTTTCTTGAGATAAAAAAAGTGTACTAATTTGAAGGGGGCTATCATTGTGGAACATCATCGATTGCCTGCTCAAGACATCCCGATTTTGGCCAATTCTGAGAAAAATAACTTTATAGCCTACTAGGAAAGGCTGCACAACTCACCACAATTTGGAAGTGTGTTTAGCCTTCCTTAAAACGACTTAGTACCTTAACGAAAGGGGTAAACAATCGTGTCAATTATTACTTTCCCAAAAGATTTTCGCTTTGGTGTTTCCACGGCGGCTTATCAAATAGAAGGTGCATATAATGAAGACGGCAGGGGCATGTCCATCTGGGATACGTTTAGCCGGATTCCGGGAAAAGTCAGAAATGGAGACAATGGCGATATAGCTAGTGATAGTTACCATCGAATCGATGAAGATATTGCCTTATTAAAAGAATTAGGGGTAAACACATACCGCTTCTCGATCGCTTGGCCAAGAATTTTTCCAAATGGACGAGGAGAAGTCAATCAAAAGGGTCTTGATCACTACCATGAATTTGTTGATAAGCTGTTAGAAAATGGAATAGAACCCCTGTGCACCATTTATCATTGGGACCTTCCACAAGCACTTCAAGATGAAGGCGGCTGGAAGAATCGACAAACGATAGAGGCATTTGTGGAATACTCGGATTTATTGTTCCGTGAGTTTTCTGGAAAAATTAAATCGTGGTTAACCATCAATGAACCATGGTGTGTTTCATTTTTAGGATATTTCATTGGGGAACAAGCACCCGGAGAAAAAAATCTCCAATCAGCCCTTGATGTCGCACATCACTTACTACTTGCCCATGGGAAAACGGTTAAACGGTTTAAAGAGCTTGGAATTCCAGGAGAAATTGGTTTTGCACCAAACGTTACTTGGTATGAACCATTTAGTAATCGCCCAGAAGATATTGAGGCTTGCAATCGCATATCTGCCTGGTTCACGGAATGGTTTTTCGACCCTGTCTTTAAAGGCACCTATCCACAAATATTAGTGGATTGGTTTGCAAAAAAAGGTGCAAAGGTAAACATCGAGGAAGGCGATATGGAAATTATTGCTCAGCCGATCGATATTTTAGGAATCAATTATTATACTGGAACGGTTTCCAGATATAAAGAAGGTCAGGGGACGTTCGATTGTGAACATGTTGATATCGGATTTGATCGTACGGACATTGATTTCACGATCTATCCAGAAGGCTTTTATAAAGTACTAATGGATATTAAAAATAAATATGGTGATGTTCCTATCTACATTACCGAAAATGGCGCAACGTACAATCAAGAACCAGTAGATGGACGTGTTCGCGATGATAAGCGTATTAAATACTTGAAGCAGCACTTAACGGAAATTAGACGTGCTCTAAGCTCCGGTGTTAATTTAAAAGGGTATTGTATCTGGTCATTGATGGATAATTATGAATGGTCCTACGGCTATAGCATGCGTTTCGGTCTTGTTCATGTCGACTATCAAACATTAAAAAGAACCAAGAAAGATAGCTATTATTGGTACAGCAAATTGAACCAAAATTATTGGTTTGAGGTGTAATTATCCTATGAAAATTAACTTTTATGGCGATATCAAAGGTCTTGAACAAGGATTAGCAATCATTTGTAACGAGCTAAAGATTGAACAAAGTGAACAAGGATTTCCTATTTATGTGACACAACAGGATGGTCCGTTAAGGGTTAGCTGCCAACTGAATCACGGGGAAATTTTCTATCAAGATAAAATTCACTTTTATCGTGCATTAGGATTGTGGGTACAAGAGTTTAAGGTTAGCACGATGTTTCAGGTAAGTGAACAGCCTCAATTTAAAACCAATGGCGTTATGGTAGACGTATCTCGTAATGCCGTCATGACCGTAGATGGGATTCAATCCCTTCTGCGGAAAATGGCTTTAATGGGCCTAAATGTCGTGATGATGTATACAGAGGATACATTTACAGTCGAAAAGTACCCTTATTTCGGGTATATGCGTGGAAGATATAGTGATGAGGAATTACGGGCATGTGATGACTATGCTAATTACTTTGGCATTGAAATGATACCCTGCATCCAAACACTTGCCCATTTAACCGAGGCACTGAAATGGAATTATGCTTCGACCATAAGAGATACGAGCGATATCTTATTGGTTGGTAATGAGGAAACCTACGAATTTATTGAGGATTTATTGAAGGCTGCTTCTAAGCCATTCCGAAGCAAACGTATTCATATAGGTATGGATGAAGCACATCAGCTTGGCTTAGGAAAATATTTGGAGCAGCATGGATACCAAAAACGTTTTTCGATTATGAATGAACATCTGCATAGGGTAGTGGCACTTGCAGAGAAGCACTCGTTAAAACCAATGATTTGGAGCGATATGTATTTTCGACTTGGCTCGAAAACAGGAAATTATTACGACCTAAATGCCCATATACCAGCGGATGTCATTGATTCAATGCCGAAAGATGTCCAGATGGTTTATTGGGATTATTACCATACAGATGAGGGTTTTTACCGAACGTTCTTGCAAAAGCATAAAGAATTTGGCTCTGAGCCGATCTTTGCTGGCGGCGTATGGACATGGAATGGGATTGCCCCGAACTATGGAAAAACAATTGCGACTACAAATGCTGCTTTGGAAGCTTGTAAAAAAGAAGGAATCACTGAGGTATTCGCTACCATGTGGGGCGATAACGGAGCAGAAACACATCCGTTTGCTGGATTGGCTGGGCTGCAGCTATACGCCGAACATGGATATGGAACTGAAGTGAGTCAAGATAAATTAGCCAAACGGTTTTCGTTTTGTACCAGTGGAAATTGGGACGACTTCCTTGCCCTAAATGAGTTTGATGAAACTCCGGGTGTTGCAAAGGGGAACCTTCATGAATCACATCCCTCCAAATTTTTGTTATGGCAGGATGTTTTACTCGGTTTATATGATGAAAATATTCGCACCTTGCCGTTAAGTGAGCATTATTTTAACTTAGCTTCACGCATGGGTAAAGCTAAGGAACGGAATAAAAATTGGTCAGAGATGTTTTCTTTTTATACCCAACTTGCCCGTGTCCTAAGTATAAAAGCAAAGTTGGGAGTCCATACACTAGCTGCTTATGATCGAAAGGATAAACAGGAGTTAACACATTTAAAGGACCAGTTTCCATTATTACGAAGCATGGTGGATGAGCTCCGAAAACTACACCGCTCGTTATGGTTTTCAGCCTTGAAGCCTTTTGGCTGGGAAGTAATCGATATTCGCTACGGAGGGATATTGTCTCGATTAGAAACAGTGGAATATCGCCTGCACCAATGGCTTGATGGAAGCATTAGCAGAATCGAAGAATTAGAGGAAGAACGTCTTTTCTTTGATGCGCCATGGAAGATGCCTGAAGGTGCTTTAGGAAGAAATTCATACCATCGAATAGTAACAGCAGGAGGATTCTCTGTATAAGTAGCTTGCGAAATATAAAATAGGGGTGTTGATGATGATAATTGGCTTTCAAACGGCAAACTATTTTGCCCGTGCAACTAACTACCAGACTAGTATGGATATGTGGGGAGAAGCGGAAAGGAAAGTAATTGAGAACTTTAGCCTAGCTGAATTTGACCGTATTTGCGGGGATATTCAAGGTGCAGGGTTTCAGGATATCGAACTCTGGATGGGACATTCCTTTCCTAAATTTATGACTCCTTTTTTTGCAGAGGAATTACAGAAAATTTGGAAGAGTCATGGATTAAGTGTCTATTCATATTCATGTTCGCTTGGTGATCCCGTTCGATATCCAAGATGGACCCGTCTTTGTTTTGAAACAGCCAAAATGCTTGGAATTGAGTTAATTACTAGCGGAATTACCAAAGAATCAGCTCCAGTTATTTATAGCCTTTGTAATGAATATGGAATGAAGGTTGGCGTTGAGAACCATCCAGAAAAGCACCCAGACGAGATAAAGGCTACCATTGGGGATTATGGTGACTTACTTGGTGCGACCGTCGATACAGGCTGGTATGGGACGCAGGGCTTTTCAGCAGCCGAAGCAATTTGGCAATTAAAGGATTATTTACTTAATGTTCATCTTAAAGATGTCAGGGAAATAGGGGAGCATAATCCCGTTGCGCTCGGAACAGGAATTGCTGGTATTGCTGATTGTGTACAAGCCCTAAAAGAAATCGGCTATGATCGGACAGTATCAATCGAACATGAAGCAGGAAAACATGATCCAACCAATGACTGCGCTAAAGCTCTTGTATGGGTAAAGAGTTTACTTAAGGAGAGCCAGCCGATTTCAGGGCTATAGAGCTTTGGTTAAGTTTACATATAAATAATAATGAGGTGGAATGAAATAATGGTTCGAATTGCAGTGGTTGGCACTGGCTGGCAAGGCCAAGGGCATTTAAGTACGATGAAGAAAATGCCAGAAATTGAAGTGGTAGGTGTTTGTGAATTAAATGAAGAAACCCTCTTAAAAGCTGCGAATAAATTTGCAGTGAAGGGTTTTACAGACTATGTGGAAATGCTCGAGGAAAGCAAACCCGACGGGGTCATTATCTGTACACCGCCAGAGGTCCGGGAATTTCTTGTACGTGAAGCAGCGGAGCGGGGCATCCATTGTTTTATTGAAAAGCCGCCTGCAAAAAGTCTGGAAATGGCGAAAAAGGTTGAAGAGATATTAGACCGAACTGGTGTCATTAATAGTGTGGGTTTTATGTACAGGTATAGCCCTGCTGTTGCCTTTTTAAAAGAGCTGATTAAAGGCAGAAGAATTGCCTTGGTCCGCAGTGCGATGCTTGATGGGTTAGCGCTTCGTCCCAACTGGCCGCGCTGGTTCTTTAATAAAGAAATATCGGGAGGTCCTGTCTTTGACCAAGCGATTCATATCTTTGATCTATCCCGCTACCTGCTTGGTGAAGTGGAGCGAGTAACTGGTTATCAAGACAATCTCGTAGTCCCAAAAGGCGGAGACTTTACGGTTGAGGATAGCTTTAATTTGTCGATGAAATATCAGAACGGAATTTTACAAAATCATACTCATACATGGTCCTATCCAAATGTTTTTACACAAATTGAACTCATTTCTGACCAACTTCACTTAACGCTTGACCTTGTAAAAGGAAGTGTAACGGGGAAGGTGGAGGGAGAAACTATTTCCTTTCAAACGGAAGATAATGCACTATACCAGCTGGAGCTAGCAGCATTTGCAGAAGCAATCGAAGAAAAGAATCCTGAATTGGTACTCTCAACCTATAAAGACAGTATTCAATCTCTTTCAGTTGCTCTAAAAGCAATGGATGCCCTCGAAGCTACTACAAAAATAACTAGATAAATAGTTTAGTTTGGCCGGGGGTGTCATGAGATTTAGAGGCATCCTTGGTTTTCCATTATGATTAAGTCTTTATAAGGAGAGCGTTATTATGCGTAGAGCACTGATGTTTATAATGGAGTGGCTGTGGAGACTATTATACCTGAACGCAATTTGGCTATTATTTTCACTGCCTATTTTTACGATTATTCCAGCAACAGCGGCTATGTTTGGAGTTATGGACAGATTGGTGAGAGAGGATCAGGACGAGCCCGACTTTAAGGTGTTTTTAAGTGAGTTTAAAAGATTATTTTTAAAAAGCTATCCACTTGGACTTTCAATCGTTATTTTTGGCGGGTTACTAGTTTTGGATTTATTGATACTAAGAAATGCTGTTTCTGATGTGGCCGAAATTATTAGGGTTGCAGTTTTAGCAGTTAGTTTGTTGTTTCTAATTGCCGTATCCTATAGTTTTCCAGTTTTTCTGCGCTACCAATTTCCATGGTATAAAACTCTATGTTTTTCCTTTATGCTCGGAGTGCGTAAACCTGTCATCACATTCTTCATATCGTGTGGCTTTTTGTTGATTATATTACTGCTTTTGTTTGTTACCGGCATTGGACTATTACTGTTTGCGAGTTTAATTGCATTAATCAGTACCATATCTGCGCAATATATCATTAATAGCTTGCCTAAATTGAGTTCACAAGGAGTTAAATAATCGGTTAGCTTCCTTTGTACAAACTTTTCGAGTACGTCTCCAAATAAAATAAATAGAATATTCAAAAGTTGTTGACATGTAAGCGTATTCATATAATAATAGTAACAAGTCCACAAAACCTCACATAATAATTAATTAATTCCACAGAAATAGTCATAATACCATAGTTTTGTGAGAAAAAACCATTCGAAGGAGAGTGAAATTAAAATAATCTATTAATAGTTTGTGAGGTTGTGACCGATTATAAAATATTCTAGGGGGAAATTGAATGAAAACAGTAAGAAAAACATTAATGACGCTGTTTATTCTAGCAATGAGTTTCTCATTAATCCTGACTGGTTGTTCAAGCAAAGAATCTGGTGCAAATGAAAATAGCAGCAAATCTAAGAACGGCGAAAAAGTTGTCATCGATTTTTGGACTTTTTGGGGATCTGAGATCCGCCGGCCAATCATTGAAAAAATTATTGATGATTTCAATAAATCTCAGGACAGAATTGAAGTAAAACATACATATCTGCCATTTGGAGATATTTGGACGAAAAACTTAGCTTCAATCGCCGCTGGAAATCCAGCTGACCTAATCATTAACGACATAAACGCAGTTGGAAGCCGGGCGAAAAACAATCAAATTACGAATCTTGAAAAATATTTAAAGAAGGACCCAGAAGTAAAGGACCGCTTCTTCCCAGAATTGTATAATGCTACTCAGTACAAAGGGGAAACATACGCTTTGCCATTCAACACAGATACACGTCTTTTATTCTGGAATAAAGATATGTTTAAAGAAGCTGGCCTTGATCCTAATACACCACCAAAAACATGGGCAGAGTTAGAAGAAATGGGTAAAAAGCTAGATGTGAAGAAAGGTAATAAATTCGAAAGAATCGGTTATCTTCCAAACTATGGAATTGAATCAGATGTCTGGATGATCAATGCAGACGGAAAAGGCTACTGGGATTTTGATGCAAATAAACCGGTTATCAATGATGAAAAAAACGTAAAAGCTTTAACATGGATGAAAAAGTATTATGACTATTACGGGGATAAAACGATTAATAGCTTTAAGGCAGAATTTGGTGAGCAAACGGCAGATCCATTTGTTGCTGGTAAATTAGCAATGACTACTGATAATGCAAATTTCTTCACGAAAATAAGAGATTATGGTCAAGGGATGAACTTCGGCGTTGCTCCATTACCTGAAATGGAACCAGGAACTGGCAATTCAAGCTGGGGCGGTGGATTTGTGGCTGAAATTCCTAAAGGAGCAAAACATCCTGATGAAGCATGGGAATTCCTAAAGTATTTAACAGATGTTCAAGCACAAGAATACTGGGCTGTGAAAAACTTTGATATTGTTGCAAACAAAGAAGCAGCAGAAAAAGCTTCTGGAAGTGCAGATTTTACAGAGGATGGCAAGATGGTGTATTCGTCAGCAAATGAGAACATGAAACAAACCTTGCTAACGCCAACGCCAATTGAAGCACCTGACTATGTCAATTTAATTAAACCTGAGCTTGAATTGGTTCTATTAGGAAAGAAGTCACCGAAACAAGGATTGGATGCTGCACAAAAGGCAGTAGAAGAGTTGGTTAAGAGTAACAAATAATAATAGTAAATTGTTCAGGGAGTGACTTCATTTCGCTCCCTGATTGTTTAACCTTGAAAGAAGGGATGAACGAGATGGAAAGAATGATTTCAGGCAAACCAGTAATTACAAAAAAATTAAAAAAATCAAAAGTAAAAGCCTCGTTACAGCGAAAAGAAGGATTGCAAGGATACCTTTTTATTGCACCATGGATCATTGGGTTTCTATTTTTCATGGCTGGACCACTGTTATTTTCCCTCTATGGCAGTTTTACCAATTTCAACATTACTTCGACGATGGATTTTATCGGCATTGATAACTTCAAAAAAATGTTTACTAATGACCCAATCATATGGCTCTCACTGCGAAACACGCTTTATTTTGTCGTCGTCTCTGTGCCTTTAACAACGGCTGGGGCTGTCGTGCTTGCCGTTCTATTAAATCAGGGAATACGGGGAATGCGAGTATTTCGAACAATTTATTATTTACCGGCTGTTCTTTCCGGTGTGGGCGTGTATTTGCTTTGGATGCAGCTTTTAAGCCCATCTTCAGGATTGGTAAATACTTTGCTGAGCTTTATAGGAATTGATGGTCCTGCTTGGCTGACAGATCCTTCTTGGACAAAGAACGCCTTAATTTTTATGAAAATGTGGAGTGTCGGTGGCGGTATGCTTTTGTACCTGGCCAGCCTTCAAGGTGTATCACCGTCTTTGTATGAAGCAGCTGAGATTGATGGCGCAAGTTCGTTTCGAAAGTTTTTTCATATAACCTTGCCAATGATTACCCCAGTCATCTTTTTTGATATCGTGACAAGTACAATCGGAGCCTTCCAAATTTTTCAGGAAGCCTACGTAATGAGTAAGAATGGAGAAGGTGGACCAGCTAATTCATTGGTATTCTTCAATTTGCATATGTGGAATAAGGCATTCAAGGTTTTTGATATGGGCTATGCGATGGCTATGTCCTGGGTTTTATTCATCATCATCCTTGTGTTAACGGTAATCAACCTAAAGCTTGCCCCACGCTGGGTACACTATGAAGGGGAGGATCGGAAATGAGTGTAAAAGCCCAAAAACAGAATAATTATTTTGAAAGTGTAAAATTCAAGAGAAAAATGGGCCAATCCATTGTACTGATCGTACTCATTGCTGGAAGCCTGTTAATTTTATCTCCAATCTGGTGGATGATAGCCACTTCTTTGAAGGATATGAAAGAAATTATGACATACCCGCCAACCTTTATTCCAAAGGAATGGCATTGGGAAAACTATTTAACCACTCTTCAAAAAGGCCCATTTATGAAATACACCATGAACACGCTTTTTATAACCTCTCTCGTTGTACTGGGGAATGTTTTCGCTAACTCGTTTATCGCATACGGATTTGCGAAGATCCAGTTTAAAGGCAGAAATGTTTTGTTTGGAATCGTCCTAGCAACAATGATGATTCCTGGATTCGTTACGTTAATCCCTCAATATGTTCTATATGCAAAATTGGGCTGGTTAAACACATATTTACCGTTAATCCTTCCGGCATTCTTTGGAAGTGCCTTTTTCATTTTCTTGCTGAGACAATTCTTTTTAACAATACCAAATGAATTAATTGAAGCAGCTAAAATAGATGGCGCTAACCATTTAATTATCTGGTGGAAAATTTTTGTGCCACTGTCAAAACCAGCGATAGCTACGGTTGCGATTTTATCTTTTAATGGTGCATGGAACGATTTTCTTGGTCCGCTGCTATTTATAAATGATGAGTCTCTGTTTACGCTGCAATTAGGATTGCAAATATTTAAAGGACAAAATGACACCCAATGGAACTTTTTGATGGCTGGATCCATCATGGTGCTATTACCGGTTATCCTGCTTTTCTTCTTCTTCCAACGTTATTTTATCGAAGGGATGAATTTAACAGCAGGTTCTAAAGGATAATGGTGTACAAGGAAATAATGGAAGGAATTGTTTGATCAATGGCATTACTTGGTATTGATATTGGGACAACTCATTGCAAGGCAGGTTTTTTTAAGGAAGATGGTTCAGTCATTAAAATAGCTGTTCGTCCTACTATTACTCATTATAACCAACAAGGTGATCCGTTTTTTTCTCCTACAGAAATATGGGGAAATATTGCAAGCTGCCTGCAGGAAATCTTATTTGGCTGTGAGGAAAAGGTTTCGGCAATCGGTATCACCAGTATGGCTGAAACCGGTCTGCTGCTGGACAGGAGCACAGGAAGGCCGAGAACTAATTTCATTCCATGGTTCAGCCGCAGTGCAGAAGCTGAAGCAGCGGAGATATCTAATGAGGATGAACCCTTTGATCGCTTTCAAAAAACAGGACTTCATAACAGCTACAAGTATGGGCTTGCAAAAATATTGCAATTAAAAAAGCAGGATGAAAATATTTTAAAAGGGGCAGTCTGGCTGTCCGCGTCCGATTATATTGCTTACATGCTTACAGGGAATTTTGCTACTGATTATTCTTTGGCTGCAAGAACCTATGCGTTTCGAATTGATCAACTAACATGGGACCAGCCCTGGATGAAGCATTTTAATTTACCGGAACAATTGTTTCCAGAAGCATTGCCGAGCGGAAGCAAAATGGGTGTAACCCAATCAAAAGAGCTTGTTGAACTAGGAATAGCCCCGGGGATTCCTGTTACAATTGCAGGTCATGACCACCTCGTTGCTGCCCTTGCCGTTGGTGCGATAAACCCAGGAATCGTATTCGACTCTATCGGAACAGCTGAGTCAATGGTAGGAACGTTTGAAAAGAAGCTGCTTACAGAAATGGATTACACTTCTGGTATGACCTTTGGCTGTCATATCGTGCGGGACCGCTTCTTTTGGATGGGAGGGATTTCAGCCTCTGGAGGTTCAATTGAATGGTTCAGGGAACAGTTTTCTAATCAGAAAATGTCCTATGAAGATATTATGTCTCTCTGCATAGATGTGAAAGAGGGTCCATCACGTATTTTATATTACCCATACTTATCCGGAAGTGGCTCACCACAGCCCGACCCATACGCAAGAGGAGCTTTCATTGGTCTCAAGGCATCTCATCAACGTAAAGATCTTTTGAAAGCAATGATGGAGGGTACAGCGTATGAACTGGAATCCATTCGCAGATCAGCAGAAAGAATATCTGGACATCCGATCAACCGAATGATTTCAGTTGGCGGGGGGACGAAAAACAGATATTGGCTGCAAATAAAATCAGACATTACAAACTGTCATTTAACCATTCCAGAAATTAATGAAGCAACCCTGCTTGGTGCTGCAATAACTGCAGGAATTGGTACTGGAGTTTATAAGAGCGAAGAGGAAGCAGTTTCGGCAATCCAATTTATACACTCCCAGGAAATAGTACCAAATCAGGAATTCCATCAAGAATATAAATGCTTGTACAAAGAAGGGTATATGGGCCTTCAGGAACAATTACGGAACTTTTATCGTAGTTTCCCATCGTCCCCAACGAATGGATGAAAAAGTAATAAAATAATAAGTTAATTAAAGGAGCTCGTGATGATGACAAATAAAACTGAATTAATCAATGTATTGACGCTAAAAGAAGCCCTAGAGGAAGCAGAAAAAAAGGGCTATGCAATAGGCTCCTTCTCCCCACGGTATACTCCTATGATTCGCCCTCTTTTACGTGCGGGTGAAAAGACGAAATCACCGTTGATTGTCCAGATTTCACAAAAAGAATTGGAACGGTATGGGATTACTCCGTTTGAATTTGCAGAAGAATTTTACAAAGCAGTCGAAGAGGAGAACGTTACGGTTCCTGTCGTTCTACACCTTGACCATACAAAGCAAATCGCTGTGCTTGAGGATGCTATTGAGGCTGGGTTTACTTCTGTTATGATTGATGCCTCAGAGCATGAGTTAGCCGAAAATATATCAATCAGTAAAAAAGTTGTTGACTATGCCCATGCAAAAGGTGTTTCTGTTGAAGCAGAGTTGGGAAAAATCGGGACAACCGATTTTGTGGAAACTGACAAGGATGAGGAGCTTTATACGGATCCGAATGAAGCTTTGCAGTTTGTAAATGAAACTGGTTGTGATGCATTGGCCGTTTCATGTGGAACAGCACATGGTGTCTATCTTGTTAGACAGCCAAAGGTGGACATCGATCGATTAAAGGCAATCCGGAAGTTAACTCCAGTTCATTTAGTTCTCCATGGTGGATCTGGTGTTCCCGCTGAAATGATCATCGAAGCCACTAAGCTTCCAAATGGCGGTGTTAGTAAAGTTAATATCGCAACAGATTTGGAGATTGCCCTTCTAAAATCCCTTGGAAAAGAAGAACGGATGACAAACGAGGAATGCAAAGCACTTTCGAAGGAGCAGTTAGAAATTGCGCAAAACGCAGTTGAGGCAATAGTAATCGAAAAAATCGAGAACTTTCTGGGGAGTGCGCATCAGGCAGAAAGCTTTCATGCTTAAATAGAGGAAAAGATTAATCACTTAATAAGGGAGGTATTAGATGACAGGATCATCCCATTTTCCAGTAAGAGGGATCATTGAAGGATTTTATGGTTTGTTCTACACGGCTCCCGAACGAAATGATTTAATCTCTTTTATTGCAGATCATGGCTTTAATCTTTACATTTACGGACCCAAAAATGATCGCCAGCATCGTGCCCGCTGGCGGGAGCCTTATCCAGATTTCATTATGAAACAGTTTGCTGAAACAGTGGCACACTCGATGAATCGGGGGATAGAATTCTGCTATTCGATCGGATCAGGGGTTTCAATCAATTATGCATCTGAAGAAGATTTCCGATTGATTACCTCAAAGTATCAAGCCTTTTATGATATTGGAGTCAGACATTTTATGATTATGCTCGATGACATTGCTGCCGAATTCCATCATGAAGAAGAACAACTAATGTTTAATAGTTATGCTGGAGCACATGTTTATACTGCAAACAGATTGTTCCATTGGTTGAAATCGCTCGATAAATCATGCAAGTTATCACTTTGTCCAACTGATTACCATGGGAGGGCTCCATTTAGTGATTATATTCATGAACTAGGAAAAGGATTAGACCAAGAGATTGATATCTTTTATACAGGACCGGAGATTTGTTCTGAAACCATATCGGAACAGGACACAGCAGACTTTGCCGCAGCAGTCCAGAGAAAGCCGGTTATTTGGGACAACTATCCAGTGAATGATTTAGCGATGAAAAGTGAGATGCATATCGGTCCGATTACCGGACGTGAATCTAGCCTTCCGAGAGTGTGTAAAGGGTTTATCGTCAATACGATGAGCCAGGCAGAGGCTTCAAAAATAGCTTTGCTAACCTTCGCAGAATATTTCAAAAATCCAGATTGCTATGAACCATGGCCATCATGGGAAAAAGCATTGAAAACAATCGCTGGAGAGGAAAGCTACGAATCTATAAAACTCTTTGCTGAGAATTCTTTGTATTCCTGTCTTGGTTATCCAGAGGCAGCATTATTGGACCTGTTAGCAAATAAGGCACTTTTTAGCCTTCGCTCAGGTGAAGCAGCATCCGTTAGTAAGGACGTCCAAAAACTGTTTGATTACCTGGATTCACTTGATGAAGCTGGATACCATCTTAAATACAGAATGTCTAATTACGCCTTGCGTAATAATCTTGTTCCATGGATTGAAATAATGGAAAGCCTGGCATGGGCAGGGAGAAGGGCCATTGCGGTTTTAAGGGCTTTGGAAAACAACGAGGATATTACTGCTCCGCTCAATTGGCTTAAGGAGTCGGTCAGTGAAATACGGAGACATCCGAAACGATATACAGGAAGCATACTCCTTCCATTGATTGAGTATGTTGAGTCGAAAGTTGATTGAATAAAAAGAATGCGTAAATATCTTTAATTAAAGATATAAGGGGATGTACCTAGTAATGAGAAAAATCTCAACAAATCTTTTCTTATTTGAAGATACTTGTAATGTTTACGTGATTAAGACCGGAGTAACTGCGGTCTTAATCGACTTTGGAGATGGAAATGTTCTTCAGCATCTGTCCTCGATTGGGGTTGAGAACGTGACAGATATTTTTATGACTCATCATCACCGCGACCAGGCCCAGGGGCTGCCTATTGCTGTTCAGGAAGGGATACGAATTTGGGTGCCCGATATTGAACAAGACTTATTTCATCATATCGATGAACATTGGAAGGCACGGGAAATCACTAACAACTACAATATGCGGCAGGATCGTTTTTCTCTGCTTCAATCTGTACCTGTTTATGGAACGTTAAAAGATTATTCCACACATGTCATAAACGGTATATCTTTAACGATCATTCCTACTCCAGGCCATACCATTGGTTCGATTACAGTCATAGCAGAAATTGATGGTAAGCTGGCAGCATTTACCGGAGATTTAATTTATGCACCAGGCAAGGTTTGGTCGATGTCGGCTACACAATGGTCGTACAATGGTGGTGAGGGGATTGCGTTAAGTGTTCTTTCCCTTTTGGATCTAAAAGACCGAAATCCTGATTTGCTTTTGCCCTCACATGGGCAAATAATGGAGCCCGCTTCTGAAGCTATTAACCTCCTCATTGAGCGTTTTGCTGATTTGATGGAACAAAGAAATCACAACCCAAGGCTATTCACATTGAGGGAAAACCCCTATGAAGAAATTACACCCCATTTGTTAAAAAACAATACTAGCATGTCCCATGCCTATGTCGTGCTTTCTGAAAGCGGCAAAGCCCTGTTGATTGACTTTGGTTACGATTTTATTGGCGGGATCGCAGCTGGAAGTGACAGAGCTTCAAGGAGACCCTGGTTATACACTCTTACGAAGTTAAAGGAACAATATGGGATAGAAAGTATTGATGTTGTCATCCCAACACATTACCATGATGACCATTTGGCAGGAATGAATTTATTGAGGGATGTAGAAGGAACGGAGGTTTGGTGTCCCGAAAACTTTTCAGATGTTCTCGAAAATCCCCAAAAGTATAATTTGCCATGTTTGTGGTACGACCCAATTCCTGTCGATCGACAGCTGCCATTAAATAAAAAAATTAAGTGGGAAGAGTTCGAATTCACTTTTTATGAGCAGTCAGGTCATACTTTATATGCGGCTGCGATTGAATTTATCGTAGATGGGAAACGAGTTCTCGCGATTGGAGATCAGTATCAAGGGGACGACGGACAATTCAATTATGTGTATCATAACCAGTTTAGAATATGGGATTACATTGATAGTGCGGAACTCTATAAAACGGTTAGTCCCGACATTCTTATTTCCGGCCATTGGGAGCCTATATTTGTTACAGAAGAGTTTCTTCAGCAAATCGCAAAAAAAGGGAAGGTGCTTAAACAGCTCCATCGAGACCTTTTGCCTTTAAATGAACTGGATTTAGGGGCTGAAGGTTTTGGTGCGGTCCTCCATCCATACCAGACTGTAGTTCAGTCAGGAAGTGCTTTTTCGGTAACCGTGGAAATAAAAAACCCGTTTCATGAAGAAAAAGAGGTTTTTGCAAAAATGATTACACCAATCAACTGGATTGTCGATAAAGATGAGTTTAAAGCGAAATTAACTAGAATGGAAACAATACAATTTACAACAACCATAACAGTTCCTCTAGGAGCTACTGGCTATAGAGAACGAATTGCTGTTGATCTTACCGTTGGAGAACATCATTTTGGGCAGCATGCTGAAGCTCTTGTAACGATTAAAAATCAACCTGTTTTAGGAGTGGACAAATAATGACAGAGAAAACGATTGCTTCAAAAGAAAAACAATTGCCGAAAACAAAAGAGAAAACTTTACATATGATTGGAAATGCTCATCTAGATCCAGTTTGGCTATGGCAATGGCAGGAAGGGTTCCAGGAAACAAAAGCAACCTTTCGCTCTGCACTCGACAGGATGAACGAGTATCCTGAATTCGTGTTCACGAATAGTTCTGCCGCTAACTATGAATGGATTGAAAACAACGAACCGGAAATGTTTGAAGAAATTAAACAGCGTATTAAAGAAGGACGCTGGGAAATTGTCGGTGGCTGGTGGGTCCAGCCTGATTGTAATATACCAAGCGGAGAATCGTTTGTACGCCAGGGATTGTATGGCCAGCGCTATTTCCAAGAGAAATTTGGGGTGACGGCAAAGGTTGGCTACAATGTCGACAGCTTTGGACATCATGGAATGCTGCCACAAATTTTAAAGAAAAGCGGCATGGATTATTATATTTTCATGCGCCCAAGTCCGCAGGAAAAAGGTCTTCCAGGAAAGTTATTCTGGTGGGAATCAGATGACGGATCTCGTGTATTAACGTACCGTATTCCATTTGAATATTGTACATGGGGCAAGGAACTTGAGAAACATATGCGTCGAAATGCCAATGAATTAAAAGCACCTTTTAATGATTTAATGACCTTTTACGGGGTGGGCAACCACGGCGGCGGCCCGACGAAGGAAAATATCGAAAGCATTAAACAATTAAATGAAGACTCATCATTTCCAAAGCTCGTATTCAGCACACCAAATAAATTTTTTGATGAACTCATGAAAAAGAATCTTTCGTTTCCAGTAGTACATGATGACCTGCAGCACCATGCAAGCGGATGTTACTCTGTTCACTCAGGAATTAAAAAATGGAACAGGGAAGCAGAAAATGCACTGATAAAAGCAGAAAAATTCTCCGCTCTTGCAAATTGGACGACAGGACAAAAATATCCGGTTTCTGAATACGGACTGGCATGGAAAAATGTATTATTCAATCAGTTTCATGACATATTGGCTGGTACAAGTTTAGAAGTGGCCTATGATGATGCACGGGATATGCATGGAGAAGCGATGTCGATTGCCAAAAGAGGTGTTAACTACGCGATTCAATCGTTATCCTGGAGGATTAATATTGAAGAAGAAGAAGGAATGAAACCTCTCGTTATCTTTAATCCTCATTCCTGGAACAGCAAAGTAAATGTGGAACAAGAAGTAGGTGGATTACAACCAGGAGATATTTTAGTAGATGAAGAGGGAAATCAAGTTCCAATGCAAACGGTTCAATCACAGGCAACAGCAGGGGGTCGATCCCGTGTCAGCTTCATTGCCGAGCTTCCCTCTATGGGATACCGGGTTTATAAAATTGTCCGCCGTCATGCGATTAAGGAATTCACATCACTCAAAGCAAGTGAAACAATCTTAGAAAATGACCATTTCCGGGTTGAAATCGACTCACAGACCGGCTTTGTTACGAGCTTATTTGATAAACAAAAGGACCTAGAATTACTCAGTGGACCAGCAGCCAGACCTGTCGTTATCAACGACAAGAGCGACACATGGTCCCACAATGTCCTCCGTTTTAATGAAGAAGCGGGCACATTCAAAGCGGTGAGCGTGAAGTTAGTGGAACATGGGCCAGTAAAATCTGTCATCCGTGTCGTTAGTGAATTTGGTAAATCAACTCTCGTTCAGGACTTTACTATGTTTAAGGAACTTGACCAGATTGATGTCCATTGCTCATTAAACTGGCAGGAACAATTTAAAGCACTAAAACTGAAGTTTCCTGTCAATCTTATTTTTAGAAAATCAACCTATGAAATTCCGTACGGACATATGGTCAGAGAGGGGAATGGTGAAGAAGAACCGGGCCAATATTGGATTGATACTTCTGGATCTCATCCTTCAACAGGGGAAGGATCCGGATTAAGCGTATTAAATGATGGCAAGTACAGCTTTGATATCCATAACAAGGAAATGAGTATGACTGTTCTTCGCAGCCCAATCTATGCACATCATGATCCAATCGTTCCGGAGGAGAACGGATCTTATTCATTTATTGACCAGGGTATTCAAAGATTCACATATTCCCTTCTGCCGCATTCAGGAAATTGGGAAACCGCAGGTACCGTAAAACGTGCGGCTGAATTAAACCAAAAACCTATTAGTATCATTGAAACCTACCATAAAGGATCACTTCCACAGAGAGATTCCTTCTTATCTGTTGATGTTGAAAATGTCATTGTAACTGTTATCAAGCAAGCAGAGGACAATGAGGATCTCATTGTGCGTGCCTATGAAACATCTAATGAAGCCACTTCTGCCGTTATCAGTCTTCCAAAATGGGATCGAACGATAAATACAGAGTTTAAACCATCAGAAATAAAAACATTCCGGATCCCAAAAGATCAATCCAAATCAATAGTTGAAAACAATTTACTGGAATGGGAAGATTAAGTAAAAAGCTTATTTGAGCAAGAAGGGGTATTTCAAAATGATTGTGGCAGAGCGAAGGAAGGTTATTAAAGAACTATTAATAAAAAATAAAAGTGTCAAAGTTTCTGATCTTGTCGATTTACTGCATGTATCAGAGGAAACGATCAGACGGGACCTCACCCAGCTCGGAAAAGAAGGAATTGCCGAGAAAAACTACGGAGGGGCAATCCTGATTGAAGAAGACCAGAACCATTCCTTGATTCCTCCAGTAAATAAACGAAAACTGCAATATTCACGTGAAAAGGATTCAATTGGGAAAGCAGCAGCTCAATTGATAAAAGAAGGGCAAATTGTCATTTTTGATGCAGGGTCAACAAACTGGTATGTGGGTAAAAACTTACCGGATAACAGTAATTTAACGATCATTACCAATGCCATGGATGTAGCCGAAGAATGCAGCAAGGACGAAACCGCCTCTATCTATTTATTAGGTGGGAAGTTAAGACGAAATTCAATGAGTCTCGTTGGTCCACAGGCAGAAATTGAATTGAAAAACTACAATGCGGATTATGTGTTCCTAGGAACATCAGGCATTTCACTACGCCATGGTTTTACGAGTTCTGATTTGTATGAAGCAGAAATCAAACGTGCGATGGTTTCTTCCGGACAAAAGATTGTAGTGGTGGCTGATCATAGTAAACTTCTAAAGGCAGGATTAACCTCTTTTTGTAATTTTGATGAGACAGATATATTTATTACTAGTGAACTCGCCGATAAAGAGATTCTTAAGGAAATTGAAAAAAGAGGTGTGGAAGTTCTTGTTGTACCTGTATCAGACGAGATAAATGAATTTTAAGACCAAAAGTGAGGGGATCCAATGATTAATGTTGCTTTGCTAAGCAAATGGCACGTGCATGCGGACGATTACGCACGTCAAGCTAATGATAATGGACAAATTATGATCAAAGTAGTCTGGGATGAAAATGTTGAACGCGGTCAAGAATGGGCAAAAAAACTTGCAGTACCCTTTGAACAAGACTTAAAGAAAGTATTAACCAACCCTGAGATTGATGCTGTCATAGTAGATACACCCACAAACCTTCATAAAGAGATTATTATTCTTTCTGCTGAAAATAAAAAGCACATTTTTACGGAAAAAGTACTCGCCTTTACAGTGCAAGATTGTAAAGAAATTTATGAAGCAGTGAAAAAGAATAATGTAAAATTGATGGTTTCATTACCTCGGCTCACTGAGAATTACTATTTATATTCTCAACAAGTCCTGAATGAAGGTCTTTTAGGGAAACTAACATCTATTCGTTGTCGGTTAGCACATAATGGTGCGGTTCCTTTAGAGGGAAATCCAAACGGATGGCTTCCTAAGCACTTTTTTAATAAGGAAGAGTGCGGTGGAGGTGCATTTATTGACCTTGGTGCACATCCGATTTATTTGACAAATCGTTTAGCAGGACCAGTTAAAGCTGTGACGGCTCGTTTACAGCCACAATCAGAGGATGAAGTAGATGTTAATTCAGTTGCCATCATTGAGTATGAAAGTGGTGCTTTAGGAACAATTGAAACAGGGTTTCTTTCTAGTGGCAGCCCTTTTCAACTAGAACTTTATGGAACAGAAGGAGCATTATTAATAGAAGATGATAAGATCCGCTTAAAATCTAAACAGCTAGGCGTAGGGTGGATTACTCCGGAAACACTGCCAGACGCGCTTCCCTTGCCAATGGAACAATGGGTAAACTCCATTATTGAAGGGAATGTTCCAACAATTACAGACAATGATGTTCAAGGATTAACGTTAATAAATCAGGCCGCAGTACGATCACACGCTCAAGGGCGTAGAGTAGAAACAGCTGAAATAATGACCATAAAACACAAGGTTAAAATCAGGGGGGAAAAATGTTGAAGAAATTAAGAGTGGGTATTATCGGTGCAGGTGGCATTGCAACAGCAGCACATATTCCAAACTATTTAAAATGCGGAGAAAAGGTAGAAATTGTAGCAATATGTGATGTTATTAAAGAAAAGGCTGAAAAATTAGCAACAGAATTCAACATTCCTCATGTATTTTCAAACTATGAAGAAATGCTTGAAAATATTCAACTAGATGCCGTGAGTATTTGTACACCCAATAAAGTCCATTATCCGGCAACAATGGCCGCGTTAAATGAAGGTTGTCATGTTTTATGCGAAAAGCCGCCGGCTATGACTGCTAAAGAAGCAGAGGAAATGGCAATCGCTGCTGAAAAGGCTGGAAAAATCTTAACCTATGGTTTTCATTTCCGTCATGCTCCACATGTAGAAGTGTTAAAGCGCTTTATTGATGGGGGAGAACTTGGTGATATTTATGCTGCACGCGTAACAGCAATGAGACGACGGGGAATTCCAGGCTGGGGTGTGTTTACAAACAAAGAGCTTCAGGGTGGGGGACCATTAATTGATATTGGGGTACACATGCTGGATACTGCTTTATATTTGATGGGTTATCCTGAACCAGATACTGTATTTGGTGTAACATACCAAAAGCTTGGGAACAAAAAAGGAGTAGGTCTCCTGGGAGCATGGGATTGGGAAAACTTCACAATTGAGGATATGGCCCGTGGAATGATCACTTTTAAAAATGGAGCTTCGATCCTATTAGAAACTGCTTTTGCCGCGAATGTGGAAAAACATGATGTGATGAATGTTTCCTTAATGGGGGATAAAGGGGGGGCAGATGTTTTTCCACTGAAAATCTATCAAGAAAAGCATGATACATTAATAGACATTACTCCATCTCATTTGTCAAAGAAAGACTGGTATGAAACTGAGCTTGAGAGATTTGTAGACGCGTGTTTAGAAGGAACAACACCTTTAAGTACAGGTATACAAGGTGTCTACCTTCAGAAAATCATTAATGGACTTTATGAATCGGCAGAAAAAGGCGAGGCAGTAAAGATGGGTGAAAATGTAACAGTTTAAATGTTGCATTCAAAAAAGAGAAGCGGTTAACTTTAACCGCTTCTTTTAAAAAAAAGCCGTTGAGTGTTAAATCAGTAAAATATGTTTACAGTTATTTTCTGTATGGAAAGATGCAGAAATGTTTTTTTTTTGGGAACGTTCCCGAAAATTCTCTTTGCAATTCTCTTAACAATCCAGCCAAAAAGTTAATTCTTTAACATTTCTAGCGGAGGCATCGATCAAATGACAATAGTAACTCCTCGTTCGGAATATCCAAGACCAGACTTCGTGCGAAACGAATGGCTAAATCTTAATGGACAATGGAACTTTGAGTTTGATGATAACAATAGCGGGTTAAGAGAAGAATGGTATTTACATCACGATTATTCACAAAAAATCACCGTTCCATATGCCTTTCAAACAAAGTTAAGTGGTATTGAAACAAAAGAATTCCATGACATTGTTTGGTATGGACGGTGCTTTACCATTCCGGAAGCATGACAGAAGAAGAAAATCCATCTCCATTTTGGAGCGGTTGACTACCGAGCAACCGTCTGGGTTAACGGAAGATTTGTTCGTGACCATGAGGGTGGGCATACATCGTTTTATGCCGACATAACCGACGCACTTATAAACGGAGAAAATAGAGTAGTAGTCAGAGCAGAGGATCGTTCGACTGATTTGGAACAGCCGCGTGGAAAACAATACTGGGAAGTAGAATCGGACGGAATCTTCTACACAAGAACAACAGGCATTTGGCAGACTGTTTGGCTTGAGCCGGTAAGTCTATCCTTTCTTGACAGAGTAAAGCTTACACCAAATATTGATACAGGTGAAGTATCGATAGAATACCTCGTTCAAAATAGAACGGGCAAACAAGAACTCGCAATTGAAATTTCTTATGATGGCCAAATGATAGCCAATGAAACAGTCCCAGTCCATCCGGTTCAATGGAAAAATAAGCACAGTGTTTCTCTAAAGGATTTTGCAAACGGCGAAGGAAAGCTATGGAGTCCAGAAACTCCAAACCTTTATCATGTAAATTTTTGTCTAAAAGAAGATGATGTCATTTTAGATAAAGTGCACAGCTATTTTGGGATGAGAAGAATAACGATACGTGATGGAAAAATCGAGCTCAATAATCAGCCATATTATATGAAGCTTGTCCTTGATCAGGGGTATTATCCTGAAGGCCTGCTTACAGCACCAACGGATGGAGATTTGAAAAGAGACATCGAGTTATCGAAGGAAATGGGTTTTAATGGGGTCAGGAAACATCAAAAGGTCGAGGAACCGCGGTACTTATACTGGGCTGATCAACTAGGGCTGCTCGTATGGGGCGAAATGGCAAACAGTCATACATTTACAGATCAGTCAGTAAAAAGAATGACATCGGAATGGCAGGAAGCCATTGAACGGGATTATAACCATCCGTCAATCGTTGCCTGGGTGCCTCTAAATGAGAGCTGGGGAGTGCCGCGATTAAAACGGGATCCACGCCAGGCCAATCATTTAGTAAGCATGTATTATTTAACAAAATCAATCGATTCCTCCCGTTTAGTGATTTCAAATGATGGCTGGGAGCATACGATTTCTGATATCCTGACAATCCATGACTATGCAGGCGAAAAGGATGTTTTGACGGACCGTTATTCAGAACTTGAGAGTGTCTTAAAGTTTACTCCAGCAGATCGGTCTTTATATGTAAAAGGTTTTCAATATCATGAAGAACCTATTATGGTGACGGAGTTTGGTGGAATCGCCTATAAGAAAAGCGCATGGCAGGGTTGGGGCTATACCTCAGCGTCGAACGATGATGATTTTATTGAACGCTACTATAATGTTGTTTCTAGTTTACTAGAGTCACCACTTGTACAAGGATTCTGTTATACGCAAATCACTGACGTCGAGCAAGAAATTAATGGACTATTAACCTATGACCGCAAGCCAAAGGTTGACCTCAATATTATTCGTGAAATTAATGAGGGTAAAAAGCTGACCTTTGCTGAAAAAGGATAACAGGAGTCAAAGTAGCTGAAACCGGAAGAGTTCTTCTGCCATGATTCCTAGCACTATTCCAAGGAGAGAAAATTAAATGGAAATTTCGCTTTCAAAAGGACCATGGTTTTTGAAAGGATATTGGCCATGGGTACCGTTAAAAGATAAAAGTATGGAAACGGGAAAAAAGTTAATTGGAACAACGGATTGGATTCCTGCAACGGTTCCTGGGGGAGTCCACTATGACTTGTACAGAGCAGGTCTCATTGAACATCCGTATTATGAAATGAACAGCTTAAAGTGTGAATGGATTGAAAATCGTTGGTGGATGTACAAAACTACTTTTGAAAAGCCAAAAGAAACAGGGGAAAAATTTGAGCTTGTTTTTAAAGGTATAGACTACGAAGCTCTTTTTTATTTAAATGGAATTTTTTTAGGCGAGCATAAAGGAATGTTTCATCCTGCCAAATTTGATATTTCATCCTACATATCTGAAAGTGAGAAATTTGAGTTGATCGTTGTGTTTAAACACCCCCCGGATGAAATCGGCCAGATTGGAAAAACCTCAAACACATTTACTCAAAAGAGTCGATTCAATTATAAGTGGGACTTTTCAACACGGCTTGTCAATATTGGTTTTTGGGACGAAATTAACCTAATCATTCATCAAAAGGCAATGATTGGTAATGTTTCGCTCGTAACGGATGTTACGGAGGGGCTTGGGGTGATAAACCTTTCAGCCGAGATTGAATATAACAAGTGTGATTCTGACTTATTATTTCTAGAGGTGATGGGTTATGATCCGAAAGGTGATCAAGCCTTCAGAAAAGAAGTACCTTTACAAATAGGGGAGGGGCGGAGTGATCTGCGATTAACAATCGTTGACCCTGAATTATGGTTTCCAAACGGACATGGAGAACAGCCGCTTTATACCCTTCTAATACGGATTAAGGATGAAAATACGATTTTCAATCAAAAGCAATATCAAGTGGGAATTCGCAAACTTTCCTACGTCAAGAACGATAATAGTCCAAAAGATGCTTTGCCATATACAGTTGTCATTAATGGTAAAAGAATTTATATAAAAGGGTTTAATATTACCCCGTTAGACCATCTGTATGGAAATGTAACAAGGGAGCATTATGAGTTCTTAATTAAAAAGGTAAAAAGAGCAAATGGAAACATGGTTCGTGTCTGGGGCGGAGGAATTATTGAGAAAGAAATATTCTACGACCTATGTGACAAACACGGCATAATGGTTTGGCAGGAATTTATCCAATCTAGTTCTGGAATTGATAATATCCCTTCAAAACGTCCTGAATTTCTAGATTTGTTAAAAAGGACAGCGATTACTGCCATAAAAGAAAAGCGAAATCATGTTTCTTTAACATTATGGAGCGGTGGAAATGAGCTGATGGATGAAAATTTTAAACCATCAACGTATGTAGATGAAAATATCGCCCTCTTAAAAAAGCTTGTCGAGACATACGATCCAGCGCGATTCTTCTTACCCACTTCGGCATCGGGACCCGTGGAATTTGTAACTGAGAAAAAGGGTATTAGTCATGATATCCATGGACATTGGCAATATGCTGGAAACCCAGCCCATTATAAACTATTTGGGGAGTCAGATTCGTTATTTCATAGTGAATTTGGTACGGATGGGGTGAGTTCCCTAAAAAGTTTAAGGAAATTTTTGAGTGAAGAAAACCTTTACCCAACCACCATGTCCGACCATATCGTGTGGCGTCATCATGGTGAATGGTGGGGAACATATAACCGGGATCAAGAAATATTCGGTCCTATTCATGATATTTCACTATTTGTTGATTGCAGTCAATGGATGCAAGCAGAAGGACTACGATACATTTTAGAAGCAAATCGAAGAAGAGAGTTTCAGAATAGCGGCAGTTTAATATGGCAATTAAATGAACCATGGCCAAATGCTTCATGCACAAATTTGGTCGATTATTATGGAGAAGAAAAAATGGCCTTTCATTGGGCTCGAAAATCTTTTGCCCCTATTCATGTATCGCTCGATTACAGGAGCCTAAATTATAAAATCGGAGATTCATTTAAAGCACCCGTTTTTATTCATGGAAATGGTGAAAGTAAACAGGTGGTAGTAAGGAGTGAAATAATTACAACCAAAGGGTCGTTATTAAAGGAAGAAACCGTGAAATTTGAAATGGTTCCATTTAAAGCATGCAAGCTCTCCGAAATAGAGTTTACTGTTTCAAAAGAACATGGAGAATTATTTTTCATTCGCTTGCAACTCCTCGAAAATGAAAAGGTTTTCCATGAAAATGTCTATACGTTTTCAACAAAGGAAGAAACTATATATTCACCTTCCTTAACATTACCTGATTCTAGGTTAACGGTTAAGTCAACTACTCAATGGAATAAGGTTGGCTCAGAATGGAATCGAGTGTATTGTGTAACGAATGCTGGAGAAGATGTCGCCCTTCATATTCATCCAATTGAAGAAACAAATGGCTTTTGGATGGAAGCTGATGATAGTTTTGTCACGTTATTTCCAGGAGAGTCAAAAAACTTTACCATTCATTGCGCTCCTAAAACAGCAGGTGGATTCTTAAAAGAAGATCAAATAAATAGACAAGAGCCAATTATTCGATTCAATCAATTTGCACAAGGACTAAAAGCCACTTACTAGGGAGTGTTTAAGTTGTATTTTACAGTTGAAAAAATTGAGAAAAATTTAACAGAATTGAAGAATTATATTTACAAAGGAACGAAAGATATCCCAGCTTTTCAATATAAAGAATGGGAATTTGGTGAAGAGGATAAATACGCCTATACACCTGATTTTGATGACCGAAACTGGAAAAACTTCCAGATAGGTGAGTCCTGGGGCGGCTATGATAAATCTGCTTGGTTCAGAACAACGGTTTCAATACCAGAAGAGTGGAAGAATGAACGATTAGTATTACACTTTTTAGTTGGCCCTCGTGACGGCGGGGGATCAACGGCAGAATCATTATTATACGTTAATGGCACTCCATTACAAGGCATTGATGTATGGCATGAAGAAGCATGGCTGCCGCCAGAGTTTCTGCAAAATGATCAGATTCGCATTGCCATAAAAGCTTGGAGCGGTGTATTAAATCCACCTGACCGCCGAAGATTTAAAACAGCAAGGCTTGCTTGTGTGGATGTACCAACCGAAAAATACTACTATTTAGCTCACACACTAGCAAATACAGTAAAAGTTCTTGATGAAAATGACTTAAGAAGAACAAAGATGCTTCAATTATTAAATGAATCTATTTTAAAAATTGATTTCTTAAAACCCGGTTCAGAATTCTTTTATCAATCCATCCATGAAGCTTATGAATTCCTAAAATCAAAGGTCGATCAATTAGGTGAAATGGATGAATTAAAACCATTAGTAACTGCACTTGGCCATTCACATATTGACATGGCATGGTTATGGCGTTTAGTTCATTCCCGTGAAAAAGCCTCGCGGACATTTTCAACGGTATTACATTTAATGCGCCAATATCCTGATTACAGATACATCCATACATCCCCGCAATTATACAAATATTTAAAAGAAGACTATCCTGAAATATTTGAGAAAGTAAAAGACAAGATAGCATCTGGTGAATGGGAAATTACGGGTGGAATGTGGATTGAGCCTGACACAAATGTCCCAAATGGAGAGTCGTTAATTCGCCAAATCCAGTTTGGAAAACGGTTTATGAAAGAAGAGTTTGGAGTGGATACAAGGGTTGTGTGGCTTCCAGATGTGTTTGGATATTCATGGGCACTGCCGCAAATTATGAAAAAGAGTGGAATTGACTCTTTCATGACTACAAAAATTAGTTGGAGCCAATATAATCGATTCCCATTTGATACGTTTAATTGGCGCGGCATCGATGGAACCGAAATGTTCACGCATTTTATTACGACTCCTGAAGAGGGAGCAAAGCAGTACACATATAACGGCATGGTTGAACCGGCCAGTGTGAAAGGGATTTGGGATGCCTACCAGCAGAAGGAAGTAAATGATGAGCTATTACTTGCTTTTGGCTGGGGTGATGGCGGAGGCGGACCAACAAAAGACATGATTGAATCGGCTGAGGCCATGAAAAATCTACCGGGGCTTCCAAGAGTCCAAATGGATAAGGCAGAACCCTATTTTGAACGGTTAAGAGACCGTGTGAAAGATAAAACCTTACCAGTTTGGGATGGGGAATTATATTTAGAGTACCACCGGGGGACCTATACATCTCAAGCAGCGTTAAAACGGGCAAATCGTAAAGCGGAATTTATCTATCATAATGCTGAATGGCTCAGTGTGCTGTCTGATCAATTAACAGTTCAGTCAAATTATCCACATGCTACTTTAAATGAAGGCTGGGAAATGTTACTCCTTAATCAATTCCATGACATCTTGCCGGGTTCATCGATTCGCCAAGTAAATGAGGATGCACGCAGGGATTATGCTGCTGTGCAAAATATTGGAGAAAAGGTTATTAATGAAGCAAAAAGTTCCATTGAACAAAACATTCAAATGGAGCAGGACGGTATAGTTGTTTACAATTCACTTTCATATCAACGGGACGGTTTCATAGAAGTGCCTGTGTCGCCAATTTTTACGGAGACAACCACCATTGTTGATGAAGTTGGAAATACTTTACCAGCACAAGTAATCCAAGCTGAGAATAGCCCAAAGGTGTTAATTCAAGCTAAAAACGTACCTGCATTAGGATATAAAACATTTAAACTAAGTAAAAGTTCAGTTTCAGAGTCCGGATTTGTTGTGAAGAAGGATTATATCGAAAATGATTTTTATCAAATTCGTTTCAATGAAAAAGGTCAGATTACTTCTTTGTTTGATAAGCGTTTTGCCAGAGAAGTCCTTGCTAAAGGGGCAAGGGGGAACGTCCTTCAGACATTTGAAGATAAACCGATGAATTTTGATGCTTGGGATATTGACCTCTATTACCAAGAAAAAATGCGCGAGGTTGATCGTTTAGCATCAGTAGAGGTGCATGAAGAAGGGCCAATTCGCGGAAGCTTAAAATTCACCTGGGAATTCTATGATTCTACCATCACACAATATATCAGCGTTTATAAAAATTCACCAAGAATTGATTTCCGCACGGTGGTGGATTGGCAGGAGAAACAGACCTTATTAAAAGTCGCGTTCCCTGTTAATATTCGTTCAACAAAAGCAACCTATGATATCCAGTTTGGGAATATAGAACGTCCAACTCATTGGAACACAAGCTGGGATCATGCTCGCTTTGAAGTGGTGGGCCATAAATGGGTAGACCTTTCCGAAGGGAACTTTGGGGTGAGTTTATTAAATGACTGTAAATATGGTCACGATGTCAAAGACAATGTTTTACGCTTAACATTAATCAAATCTGCAATTAGCCCTGACGAGACAGCTGATCGAGGCATTCATGAATTTACGTATAGCTTAGTGCCGCATAAAGGGGACTGGCGCGAGGGAAATATTGTTAAAGAAGCCTACAATTTAAATGTTCCATTATTAGCAGGTGAACTTAAAGCTAATCAGAATGGAAGCTTACCAGCAACAAATCAATTTGCAGAAATTGATAATGATAATGTTCTATTAGAAACGGTCAAAAAAGCAGAAGACGATGATGCGGTCCTTGTCCGTTTCTATGAATACAAGCACTATAGAAATCAAACAAATGTCTCCTTTGCAAAACCAATTAAGAAAGCGGTCGAATGCAACTTAATTGAAGAAGAAGAAAAGGAAGCAGACTATCAGAATCAGACCCTATCTTTCTCTGTCTCTCCTTATGAAATTAAGACATTTAAAATCTGGTTCTAACTATAAATATAGAATAGCTAACACCATAAAATGCTTTTATGGTGTTAGTATCTAGAAAAAATAATGGAGGCAATCGATCGATGTTGAAAATTGCAATGATTGGTGCTGGTAGTATTGGTTTCACTCGAAGATTGATGATGGATATTCTAGCCGTGAAAGAATTCCAAGATACAGAATTTCATTTTATGGATATTAACAAAGAAAACCTCGAAATGGTAACAAACTTGTGTCAACAGATGATTCAATTGAACAAACTTCCAGCAAAGATTATCGCAACCATGGATCGTAAAGAAGCATTAAAAGGTGTTGATTATGTGTTTTGTACCGTCCGTGTAGGTGGATTGGAAGCATTTAAACAGGATGTAGACATTCCTTTGAAATATGGGGTAGACCAGTGTGTAGGGGATACCTTAGGACCAGGTGGAGTCTTTTTCGCATTACGTACGATACCAGTGTTACTGGAACTTGCAAATGATATGCGTGAAGTTTGTCCAAACGCCCTTCTATTTAACTACTCAAACCCAATGGCAATGAATACTTGGGCTTTGAGACGTGCAGGGGGTATTCGGGTTGTAGGATTATGCCATGGAGTACAAGGTGGACACCGCCAAATCGCTAGCGCCCTAGGACTGCCTAAGGAAGAAGTTGATTTTGTATGTGCTGGAATTAACCATCAAACCTGGTATATAGAAGTTAAACATAAAGGCAAGGATATGCTCCCTTATCTGCTAGAGTCTTTTGAAAAACATCCTCAATTATCGAAAACCGAACCATGCCGCATAGACGTATTGAAACGGTTTGGCTATTACTCCACAGAATCGAATGGACATTTAAGTGAGTATTTACCTTGGTATCGAAAGCGAAAAAATGAATTAGACCGTTGGATTTATTCCGAGGATTGGATTGGTGGATTAACAGCAGGCTATCTTGACCATTGTCTAAAGAAGAACGACGATTATCGGGTAATGTATCCAAAATGGTTAAGTGGAGAAGTGGAGTATATTCAACTTGGTAATCGCTCAGAAGAGCATGGTTCCTATATTATTGAGGCTTTAGAAACAGGCCGCCAATATCGTGGGCATTTTAATATTGAAAATAAAGGTTTAATTAGGAATCTCCCAAACGGATGTACAATCGAAATTCCATGTTATGTGGATCGCACAGGCATCCATCCAACATACATTGGTGATTTACCTTTGCAATGTGCAGCTACATGTCGGGCAAGTATTAGCGTGCAAGAAATGGCGGTAGAGGCAGCGTTAACGGGAAACCGTGAACTGGTAAAGCTTGCTATTCTACATGATCCCTTAACTGCCGCTGTTTGTAACCCAGAGGAAGTGTGGAGGATGGAAGACGAAATGTTTGAAGCTCTTGCTCCTTGGTTACCACAATTTAATGGAGAGGGAAAGACATGGAAGGATATCCCGCAGTCTGGGAATGGATTAACACCATCGCAAAAACATGCTGATCATTGGTTACCACCAGCATTAAAAGGGGATATTCGGTACTCAGAAAATGAAAGTTTGCAGGTAGGGAATAATGATAACTGATAAAGGGGCAACAATAATAGAATGGAAAGCAAGAAGATAGAAGTTAGATTACTAAAATCAGAATTCGAGTACGCACAAGCAATCCGATTAGCGGATAAAGTATTCCGAGATGAGGAGCATAAATCGATGGGGGAAGCCTTCCCCCAAGTATTTTCACGTGAACTTAATCAATCATATGGTGTATTCATAAAAAATGAATTGGTCTCCTATATTGGGTTAGTGCCCTCAGTAATCCATCTAGGTGATGCAGAGATTCAAGCCTATTCAATTGGTGCTGTTTGTACCGATCTAGACCATCGTAAAAAAGGCTTTGCCAGTATACTTTTAGATAGGGTGTTTACTCATGTTCAGAGCGCTGATGCGTCAATTTTATTTGTATCTGGAAGTTTACCCATGTACATAAAAGCTGGCTGTTCTTTCTACGGAAAATTATATAAATACGAAATAAATAAGGGAGATTTACTAGAGACTGAATGCTACTTAGTTAGGGAATTATCTCCGTTCGATTGGTTTTATTTACGAAAATTACTTCAGGCTCGTCCTGTTTATTTTGAACAAAGTATTTATGATTTTTCCGTCCTATATAAAGCAGCAGGATTTGCTAGTATTCATAAAATGAAACACAAGATAGTAGTTGCTGAATCTGAAAATGCAATAAAGGGATTTGTAGTTTTGGCGGTTCCTAATTCTTCGTTAGGTTCTGGTGATCAGCTAGCGCGGGTCATTGAATGGGGCGGGGAACCGCAAGCGATCCAAACCATTTTAGTGAATTCTTTCCAGTGTGGAATAAAATCACTAAAATGTTCATTTCCTATACATGAAAAAGAGATTAACAAATTACTAAACTCTTTAGAAAAAACAGATGCTCCGTACCCAGGGACGATTAAAATTACTAACCTGGATTTGTTGTTAAAACAAGCAGAGCCTTTCTTCCATGGAAAAGTCAAAATAGTAGATGATGATAACAGCAGCAAAAAACTAATTTTTAATCAAAAGTCAATCATCTTAGATAACGTTTCCTTAGAAAAGTTAATCCTTCAAGGAGATCCCAATCTAGACGGTTATTTAAACGATATTTTTCCCATACCGCTTCCATTCCCTGAAGGCTTAAATTATGTATAGATATTGAAAGAAGTAAAAATGAGTAATATTAAACCATAAAAAAGGGGGGAGTAAATCATGGATACTATTTTAATTCGTAACTTTCGTTTCTTATCCGATGCTGAACCGAAGCTTCGATGCCTCCTTATTCGGAATGGACAAATAGAATCAGTCCATAATGATGAGGAATCCTTTGTCATTAAAGCTGATACCGTTATCGATGGAGATGGGCAAATCCTTATCCCTGGAATGATCGATGTACATATACATGGAGCAGAAGGGTTTGACATGATGGACGGCACCATCCAAAGTGTGGAAGCCGTTTCCAGAGCCTGCGCTCGAACAGGATGTACGTCGTTCTTAGCTACATCTGTATCATCCACATTAGATGACCTTCTAAAAATGATTAACAATGTAAAAGAGGTAGCAGGTAAAGAACCTGGGGCTCAGCTAATTGGCCTCCACATAGAAGGGCCATATCTAAATGTGAAACGTAAAGGGATGCAAAACGAGCGCTATTTGAGGCATCCTGATCTGGATGAAATGAAATCGATTATAGAGACTTCCGGTTCGCTCCTCAAAATGGTGACATTGGCACCAGAGTTACCTGGTGGTCTTGAAATGATCCGTTTTTTAAAGGAAAAAGGAATCATTCCTGCGATTGCTCATTCTGACGCAACCTACGAAGAGGCAAAACTAGCATTTCAAAGTGGTGCCAGCCATGTTACCCATTGTTTTAATGGAATGCGGCCCATTCATCACCGTGACCCGGGGGTGGTCATAGCAGCATTTGAGGAAAGCTCGGTTAGTGTACAAGCCATAGTGGATGATGTCCATCTTCATCCAGCGATTGTAAGACTGATCTATCGGGAAAAGGGACCAGATAAAATGGTCCTCATTACAGATGCTCTTCAGGCGATGGGCATGGGTGATGGAACCTATTTATTCGGCGGTCATAAAGTTAAGGTAAGTCACGGGGTTGCTAAATTAAGTGACGGTACACTTGCATCAAGCACCGTCACAATGAATGAAGCATTAGAGAAAGCAGTTAAGTCGGGAATTCCTTTAAAAGACGCTGTTATGATGGCAACACAGTCACCGGCAGATTTACTGGGCATGTCTAATAAAGGCAGGATTGAACCCGGCGCCGACGCTGATTTAGTTCTGATGAATGACCAATTCGAGGTTTTGTGGACAATTGTAAATGGAAAGATAGTATATAATCGGACCTAAGATATGGGTTTCTCGACACTAAAGGCATGAATCCATCTAAATGGATTCATGCCTTTAATTTAAGAAAGAAAACTCCGTAAATAGTTTATTGATCGTTGAACATCCTCACCCATCGTCCGACAAGGCTGAATACTTTCAGGATGCCATAGTTCGAGGGCCAGCCAGCCGTTATAGTTAATTGACGCGGCTGATGCCATAAGGGCGGAGAAATCAATATCTCCTTCAAGCAGGTCTTCGGATGGCACGTTCCCATGTTGGTTACGTAAATGAAAGGCGTGAATTCGATCAGGATAGGTATTAACCCACTCAATCGGATTGCACCCAGATACATGGGCCCAACTGGTATCAACGCAAAGTCCTACAGAATGATCTGCATATTGGATGACCGATCGCAGGTCTCCTAAGGCATGGTGGTTGTCAGCGGCGTGATTATGCAAGCAAACCTTTAACCCCATTGGGGCAACAAGTTCAGAAATACGAGATAAGTTTTCTCCTTGCTGCTTAAACTGATCCTCCGACTTGGCAATGACATGTTTCCAATTGATTGGATCAGCATTTAACAGCAAATCAGAACCTTCAGCTGCGGCTAACCGTTCAGCAAATGGCAGCACAGATTGCTCCACTTCAAGATCGTTGAATGGAACATGTAAAGGGAGACCAATATAGGAGGCTGAGACGGCCAATCCATAGGAACGTGCTATTTTAAGTTTTTCTGTATCCGCATCGATCTCGACAGCATCTAGACCAGCTTCTGCGCAGGCCCGGAATAGTTCCTCCCATTCAGGTTTTTTGCCGTCTCTTTTCCAACGCTCAGCCCAGCCATACATGTTTGAGGAAAATCCTTGAATGTTCAAATAATTACCCCCTTCTGAACGAGGTCGATCGTTTGTTTTTCACTCATTTTCGCGGCAATATATAGAGATGTTAGGCAGTGAAAGTTATTTAAAACTTGTTGATTGACGTTTGCATGTGATTCGATTCCTCTTACTTTCCGATAAAAGTGAACAAGAGGGTTATCAAAAATGGTGAACTCACTCCGTGGACCAGTTTCAACCTGCTCTTCAACAATTTGTCCCTGCTTATCGTATCGTCTAAAGACAGGCTGGCGTGAATCAAAGGGAGTCCATCTAACTGAGCCTAGTGTCCCTTCGATTTCCGCCTTTACGTACTCCTCACCGTGAGCACATGAAGCACGTTCGTAATGAACATGGACCGGATGGTTATCGCAGATGTACGTCATGGATGCCCCAACATGTGTTTCAACATCAAATGGTGTATCGGTGGGGTCAATTTCTGTAATCGGTTTAGCCATCCAAGCAGAATTTACTTCTATTACATTCGGATTAAGTATGTCGTTCAACGTGGCAAAGTCGTAAGGCCCCCAATCCATTAGGACACCTCCGCCGCTTTGGGTTGAATCAAGGAACCAGCGGCTGGCAGGTTGATACTCAATCCCGGAACGACTTCGTTCCCATTTGTTTACAAAGGTAACATGATAAATGTCCCCAAGACGGCCAGAGCGAATGACTTCTTTGACTGCTTCCATGTGCAGCATACCTTTAAAACGGACGCTGCAGCATCCTAATAACCGATGATGCTTTTCCGCGAGCTGAACCATCTCTTCGGCTTGTGACAAATTCATAGCAAGAGGTTTCTCGCATAGGACATGACGACCAGACTCGAGTGCCAACTTTGTTGGATCTAAATGTGCCAATGGGGGGGTACTGACGATTACGATATCATCCTCTTTTGCTGTTTCAAAATTGAGCATTTCTCCAATATCATTAAAACCAATGGCATCAGGGAACTGATTACAAAAAGCAGCTAGTGCATTAGGATTCGTATCGGCCACTCTCAATTTAATCGGTTCTGAAAGTTTACTAGCTGCTTCTGCATGTGTACGGCCGATAACGCCCGCACCAATTATATATAGTCTCAAAATTCTCACCTCTGTTATCAATAATAGTTAAACTCTACCACATTCAAAAAATTAGATTCTCCTCAAAATAAGATTAAAACTCATCATTTTGTACAATGGAAAATTTGATAAAATAGATTAGGGGTGAAAAAATGTACGTAGAACATTTACATTTGCAGCGATCGTTTGCATTTTGCCGAGTCTGGGGCTCAGATGAAGAGCATGATTTGCATGTTCATGATTGTTTAGAAATTGGAATTGTGCTTAAAAACGAGCTGGAATATAGGTTCAATGATCATACCTACCTCGGCTGGCCAGGAGATGTGTTCCTGTGCCGTCCTTTTGAGCCGCATTGGAGTTTTTCTAAGCCTGATAAACCGTTTGAATGTATTCTAGTTCTGTTCACACCCTCTGCTGTACATAAAATTCCAGATGGAAATCAGTTGCTTAAGCCCTTCTATACTGCGCAAGGTTTACAGCCTTTAATACCTGCTCACACGATTTACGCAAAAGCAATAAGAAAGGCTGCGACTTTAGCGATGGAAGCTCAGGAGCAAATGACAGATACTTGGACGACTCATCAATTCATGTATTTTATTGATATTTTGTTACAGGTGAATCAATTTGTTAAAGAAACCTCTTCTACGAATAACCTTAAGTTACCACCTTCTGAAATAGTTGAAGCCGTGGGATACATGCTTGATCATTACCACGAGCCTTTAGATATCGAAAAACTGTCGTGGCAGGTAGGGTTGGGGAGAACGATGTTTTTTAAAGAGTTCCGTCTGTTGACAGGACTGACTCCTAATGAGTTTCTCAACCGATTGCGGATACAAAGTGCAAGTGATTTACTTCGTTCTACGAATAAAAGTATGATCGATCTCGCCTTTGCAAGCGGATTTCAGTCATTAAGTGCCTTCAACAAACAATTTAAAAGGTATACGGGGTTATCTCCACGTGAGTATCGAAAAAAGAATGGGAAATATGTAAATGAAAATAACAACTATGACTAGAGCAGTTTTAAAAATGGAGTATCTTTTTTAGATATTCCATTTTTAATTTTAAAGAATATTACACGATAATTTGGATTGAAACTTCTACACCTACAATCGGCCTATTATTCTTTTGTCCATACATATAAGAGAAGTAACGATAATAATATGTATTTATGTTTAATGCAGATTGGGAAGGAGGAAGTAGATCATGCGAAGCATAAGTTGGTTGTGGGGGTATATAAGGAGCTTTAGGATCAGATTATTTAGCGGCCTTTTTCTGGCCTTACTGGTTTCTGTATTAAATATGCTGAATCCATATTTTGCAGGAAAAATTGTCGATAAGGTTATCTATGGTCATCAAGATGGTTTGTTATGGCCTGTTTTGGGGGCCATGATTGGGATAACCGTGGTCAAAACGGTTATACGATATAATTATCAACTAATCTTCGAACGGGTTTCACAAAGTGTTATATTCAAAATTAGAGATCAGTTGTATGATCGGCTTCACCAATTAGATTTTAGTTTTTTTGATCGCACAAAAACAGGAGATATTATGGCTCGGATGACCGGTGATCTGGAAGCAGTTAGGCATTTTACCTCCTGGGTTATTTATATGATCTTTGAAAATCTTACCATTTTAATTTTTGCTATTGGGTTTATGTTCTATATCCATCCCCCGTTAGCTTTAGCTATGCTTGTGGTGACACCACTTATTGGTTATTTTGCTGCTTGTTTATCCTTTACTGTCAAACCCACTTTTTCTGCAATCAGAGGACAATTTGCAAGGTTAAATTCAGTCGTGCAGGAAAACATTAGCGGAAATCGAGTGGTAAAGGCTTTTGCAAAGGAAGACTACGAAATTGAGAAGTTTTCAGGAGAAAATGAGGCATTCAAGGAAAAGAATCTTGCCTCCGCAAGAGTTTGGGAAAAGTATTTACCAGTGCTCGATTCATTAGCAGGAGTATTAACAGTTGTGATGATCTTAGTTGGAGGCAGTATGGTAATTAATCGTTCTCTTTCATTGGGTGAATTAGTCACGTTTAATTCTTTAATTTGGGCATTAAATAATCCGATGCGTATGGCTGGATGGTTAATCAATGATGTTCAAAGGTTTATTGCTTCAGCTGAAAAAGTAGAAGATTTGTTAAATACAAGACCTGAGATAACCAATGAAGTAAAAAGCTTCAATGTGAAACACTTCAAGGGGGTAGTGGATTTCAATAATGTTTCCTTTAGTTATGGTGACGAACCTGTTTTGAAGGATATCTGCTTTAAAGTCCTGCCGGGACAAACGGTGGGCATTATCGGACCAACTGGTGCAGGTAAATCAACATTAGTAAATCTTCTCAGCAGATTTTATGATGTGACCAGCGGGGGGATAAGGTTGGATGGACTCAATGTAAAGGATTGGGATATTCATAAATTGAGAGATAGTATGGCCATGGTTATGCAGGATATATTTCTTTTTTCGGATACCATTGAAGGAAATATTGCGTATGGGAATCCAGAGGCATCCTTTGAAGTAGTTCAATCTGCGGCCAAAATGGCAGAGGCCCACGATTTTATTTCCAAGCTTCCAGATGGTTACGATACCATTATTGGAGAACGAGGAGTAGGTCTTTCAGGAGGTCAACGTCAAAGGATTGCTCTAGCACGGGCGATTCTAAAAAATCCATCCATTCTTATCCTAGACGATACAACATCAGCTGTTGATATGGAAACGGAACTGAGAATCCAACGAACATTAAAGTCGATGTTAAAGGAGAAAACCTGTTTTATTATTGCCCATCGGATTTCTTCAGTAAAAGAGGCAGATTTAATTCTGGTCATGGAAAATGGCACGATTATTGAAAGAGGAAAGCATAAAGAGCTGCTTGCAAAAAAAGGATATTACTATAAAGTGTTTAGAAACCAAAATGGGAATTTTGATGGTCAGCACGATGGTGAGGATGTGATCTATCTCAATGGCGCGCAATAAATATGATGTCGATGAAGAGTTGGAATCACCATTCAGTTTTATTCATCTTAAGCGGATGTTGGTTTATTTAAAACCCTACAGAAAAAAAATACTTTTTACTGTTTTTATCATGTTAATTGCCAGTGGCGCAAACTTAATCGGGCCCTATTTGATTAAAAAAGCTATTGATGAGGAGATTCCTAGCAAAGATGTTGGAGGTTTATGGGTTCTTGCCGGAATTTACTTAATCGCCCTCGTTATTACCGGGATTTGTATGAAATATAAGATTAGAATGATGTCTCAGATTGGCCAGAGTGTCATTCTCCAGATTAGAAAAGACTTGTTTACACATTTACAAAGGCTATCATTCTCATTTTATGACAGCAGGCCGCATGGGAAGATTTTAGTGAGAGTGGTCAACTATGTAAACTCCTTAAGTGATTTATTATCGAATGGCTTAATTAACTTGATTACGGACCTTTTCAGCCTTTTCGTTATTCTAGGTTTTATGTTAGCCATTGACGTAAAGTTAACTCTTATGGCAATGCTTGGTTTCCCAATTCTTGCTGCGGTCATCCTGCTTATTAAAAATGCCCAGCGGAAAGCATGGCAAAATTTAAGTAACAAGCAATCCAATATGAATGCATATATTCATGAAAGTATCAACGGCATCAAAGTGACCCAAGCATTTACGAGGGAAGAAGAAAATAAACGCATTTTTAGTAAAGTATCTGAAAGCTATCGAAGCTCGTGGATGAAGGCGGTACGAATTCAATTCTTGCTTTGGCCTTCGATTGAAAATATATCAGTCCTCACGACGTCTTTAATATATGTTGTCGGTATATCTCTTATTGGTGATGGTGTAACAGTTGGGGCTTTAGTTGCTTTTGTTGGGTATATAGGGATGTTTTGGGCACCAATTGCGAATATCGGGAATTTTTACAATGCAATCATTAATGCGACCGCATATTTGGAAAGAATTTTTGAAATGATGGATGAACAACCGACAGTAAAAAATTGCCCCAATGCTGGAGAACTTCCTTTAATCAAAGGAAAAGTGGAGTTTCAAGATGTTATTTTTGGATATGATGAAGGGGGAAACATCCTTAATAACATTAATTTCAGCGTAAATCCTGGTGAAACCATTGCTCTTGTCGGAGCAACAGGATCGGGGAAGACAACGATCGTCAGTTTGCTTAGCCGTTTTTACGAAGTGAGCAGAGGGCAAATTGAAATCGATGGTGTTGATATTAACTCGGTTACCATCCCATCCCTTAGGAAGCAAATGGGTGTCATGCTTCAAGACCCGTTTATTTTTTCTGGTACGATAATGGATAATATCCGTTATGGACGGCTTGATGCTACGGACGAAGAAGTGATTGAAGCGGCGAAAGCGGTGCAGGCTCATCCTTTTATTAGCGGGTTGTCAGATGGATATCAAACAGAGGTCAACGAAAGAGGTACAAGACTTTCGACTGGGCAAAGACAGCTGATCTCCTTTGCCCGTGCACTGTTAGCCAATCCGAAAATACTAATCCTCGATGAGGCTACCTCATCGATTGACACGGAAACCGAGCTTGCATTACAAAAGGGACTTGAGACTTTACTGGCGGGCAGAACATCCTTTATTATTGCTCATCGTCTTTCTACTATTCAAAATGCAACCCGTATTCTTGTTATTGATAAAGGTAGAATCATAGAGGATGGATCCCATAAAGAATTAATGAGTCGCAAGAGTTACTATTGGAAGCTGCATCAATCACAGCATAAATCTTTAGAAGTGGGATAAATAGTCAGATAAAGAGAACTGTACTTAAGATAGTGCAGTTCTCTTTTTTACTTATTACATAAAAGAAAATCCTTTTATTTGCATTATTCAATAGGATAAGTGATATTTATACTATCTAGAATTAAAAGTTCTATTCTTACCTTAATATATAAAGGAGATTATCATGGCAAAAAACAATAACAATAAGAAAAATCAAGCAAAATCATCGTCAACTACATTCACCTTTTGGGTCGTCGGATTGGTAGCGGTTTTCATTTTGGCTTTCATTTTCTTAGGAAATCATTCAAAAAAACAAGAAGAAACAAAAGGAACTGAAATTGATTATAGCAATCAGCCATTCCTTGGAGAGAAATCAGCACCCGTCTCGATTATAGAATTTGGCGATTATAAATGCCCTAATTGTAAAAATTTTGACAAGAATGTGGTACCAATCATCCAACAGGAATTGGTTGATACTGGAAAGGCGAAATTTTATTTCATGAATGATTCGTTCATCAATGTGGACTCTACCCGTTCAGCTAAGTTTGCTGAATCAGTTTTTCAAGAGCTAGGTAATGAAACGTTTTGGAAATTCCATGACCTATTATTCGAAAAGCAGCCTGAAGATACCAAATATGAAAAAGTGGATCTTTTTACTGAAGACTTCCTAGTTGATACATTGAAGGAAGTAGCTAGCGATCGTGACGTCGATAAGGTTGTGAAAAACTTTCAGGACAAGAAGTCTGATAAGGCTTGGGACAAGGATATGGATTACACTGAAAAACTAGGTGTTACTGGAACCCCAACTATATTTGTTAATGGAGAAAAGTTCGAGGGACAAACGATTGATGACTTAAAAGAAATGGTAGCGAAAGCCGCAAAAGGTGAATAGTATGAATAAATCCTTACTTCTCTCCTGGATTGCTGCCATCATAGCTACACTTGGCAGTTTATATTTTAGTGAGGTTATGCATTTCATTCCTTGTACACTTTGCTGGTACCAAAGGATCTTTATGTACCCGCTGGCAATCATCTTAGGGGTTGCCGTCTACCGGAATGATAAAGGAATATTTAGATATGCGCTGCCATTGTCAATTATCGGGATGCTGATCGCAGGATACCATACGTTATTACAAAAAATCCCCTATTTACAACAGTTTGAAATGTGTACTAGCGGAGTGCCTTGCTCAAAGGATTATATTAACTGGCTTGGCTTTATTACCATTCCGTTGTTGGCATTGATTGCTTTTACGATTATTACTGTAAGCTTAATTATTTTAGCTCGCAGCAAAAAGTAGATCCTTACTTCCATAAAAAAGAGCGGTGAAACCAATGGTTTCCCGCTCTTTCTGCTTTAGAGCCTCTAAAGTGTCTACTAAATTAGAACATAAAAGATGCTCCAACAATGATTAATAAAATAAACAACACAACAATTAACGCGAAGCTGTTACTTCCGCCATGTCCCATAGAAATCACCTCCCTTAGTTGTTTAATAACAATGTATGCATTAAGCATTGCTAGTGAAACGGACAAACGTTGACTATTAGAAAAAGGAATGAAATTCATACTTCAAGAGGTCATAAAATCGACATATGTATAATCTGTGAAGGGTATTGTCGGTATGAATAGTATGATTTATCCGACAGAGGAGAGGTGAGTGATGATGATGAATCATGGAAAGATTTTTGGAACGACGAGTATGGGAGAAAGAGGACAATTAGTAATCCCATCGGAAGCAAGAGAGGAATTAGGGATTAAGTCTGGAGATTAGTTTGTTGTTTTTGGTGATGCACGAAAGGGAACAGTAATTTTAGTGAAATCAGAGATTATGAACAAGTTTGCTAATTTCTTTTTTAACAAGTCGAAAAGGTTCGAGAAAATTGCCAAAGAAATTTTTGAAAAAACAGAGACAGACATCGAAGACGATGGGGAAAAAGAATAAGTTGTAAGTTTGGAAGAAAACCACGCAGGCTTGTCCCGTGGAGTGGTCAATTAAAGGTGAGGACAAGGATGCGTGAGATGATACGCTTACTATTCAACAAGAGGTTTCGAAAAACGTTTTTTATGTTTATGGGCTTTTTTATTGCAGTTTTGAAAGTAGGTAAGTTCAAAAGATTTGTGTCCAATAAAGGGCTGGCACTAAGCGTATATCTTAGAGTCAGGCCTATTTTTACATACACTTGTAATAAAATTAATATTTTCCTTTATATTATTATAGTATAATTAATTACAGTTATTTGCATTCATGGAACATAACATCATATATCTGAAGAGGTGTAAGGCAATGGCAAAAATTTTAGTAGCAGGTGAGATTCCCCAAAAGGGGTTAGAACTATTATCGAAGGATCACTTAGTTGAAGTATTTACAGGAGAGAAATTGATTACTGAAGCAGAATTAAAAGAGCGCATCAAAGATAAGGATGCCCTTCTAAGTTTATTATCTACCACTGTAACGAAGGAAGTAATTGACCAAGCACCCCATTTAAAAATTATTGCGAACTATGGAGCCGGATATAATAATATTGATTTTGATTATGCAGCTTCCAAAGGAATACCAACCACCAATACACCAATAGCATCGACAGCTGCTACCGCAGACCTAACGTTTTCCCTTTTATTAGCATCAGCAAGAAGAGTGGTTGAAGGAGATGAAGTATGCCGTACTGTTGGCTTCAATGGATGGGCTCCTCTTTATTTTCGCGGTCGTGAAGTATCTGGAAAAACAATCGGGATTGTCGGATTTGGTCAAATTGGCCAAGCTGTTGCGAAAAGAGCCGCTGCTTTTGACATGAAGGCTCTATATACGAGTCCAAGTCGAAAAAGTCCTCAAGTTGAGAATGCACTAAACGCGACATATGTATCTTTTGAAGAATTAGTTGCTGAATCTGATTTCATTACCATAAATTGTTCCTATAATCCAACCATGAAACACATGTTTAGCACAAGACAATTTGAAATGATGAAATCAACAGCTTATTTAATTAACTGTGCACGAGGACCCATCGTTGATGAAGCCGCACTTATAAAAGCGTTAGAAGAGAAACAGATTGAAGGAGCAGGGATTGACGTATTTGAATTTGAACCTGAAATTAGTGAGGGATTGAAAAATCTGAAAAACGTTGTATTAACTCCACACATCGGTAATGCTACCTTTGAAGCACGAGATGCCATGGCGAATATGGCAGCGGGAAACATTGTTAAGGTATTAAACGGCGAAGCACCTTCTTATGTTATCAATGGAGTTGTTAAAGAAACAATTCTAGTCTAATTATATCAGGTAAAAAAAGACGGCAGCCGCCGTCTTTTTTTTGAACGATTAACTATATTGCGGTCGAAGTTTCGTGCGTTTATTGACATGCTGCTCGGCACTTAAAGCCGCAATCGCCCCATCAGCTGCTGAAATAACTGCTTGTTTAATTGGTGTTCTTCTAGCGTCACCGCCCGCAAAGACGCCGTCAATATTGGTGCGCAGGTACTCATCTACGATCACATAGCCTTCTTCATCGCGCATAACTGCACCTTTTAAGAAGTCGGTTCCTGGCATCATCCCGCCGAGGTATAAGAATATTCCATCGACATCCCATACCTGTTCCTCCTTTTTATCAGTAAGGACGACAATTTTCTCAACACTATCAGTCCCAATAATTTCTCTTACACGGTGACGTTTATAAATTTCAACTTTTGAGTTATTTTCTAATTGAGAAAGATCCACGTCCCCTTTTAGTTCAGTTGGAATTAACAATTTCACTGTTTTACAATACTTGGCCAATGTTTCGGCCTCGTGGATCGCTTCATCATTGTCACCAACAACCGCGACAACTCGGTCTTGATAAAAGGCGGCATCGCAGGTTGAACAATAGCTTACACCCCGTCCAGTAAATTCCTCTTCGCCTTTAATCTTGCCAGAAGGAGCTTTTGCACCAACGCCAATGAAGACACTTTTAGCTTTGATGGTACCTTCGGCTAATTCGATTTTTTTGATTTCATCTGAAAAATCAACCGATAGAACGGTGGAACGAATGAAGTCCGCGCCAAAATCCTTTGCTTGTGCTTGCATTCTTGTTAACAGTTCAAGCCCTGTAACTTCTTCGCGCACACCTGGGTAGTTCGCAATTTTATGAGTAATTGCTAGGGTGCCTGCTTTTGGAGCTTTATCAATGACAAGTGTTTTTAATTTCCCACGTGCAGCATAAACAGCAGCAGAAGCACCTGCGGGTCCACCGCCGATGGTGACAAAATCATATACGTCTTCAAGAATTTTTTCATTAACTTGTTGGAAAATAGTATCTGCACTTTCTTCGCTGGTTTCTGGTTTTGAATTGCTTACCGCGGGAGCTGAGTCTTCGGATAATCCAAGCAGTTTATTAAATTTTTTCTCTTGAAAGCCAAGGACCAGCTTTCCATTAATGAGTGTTGCTGGAGTTCCATAAATTTTCCGTTCCTTTAATTGATCAAAATATTCCTTATGTATGGAAGCATTTCGCTCTTCATATGCAAAGCCTTGATCTTTTAGGAATGTTTTTACTTTTTCACAATATGGGCAGCCGGTGCTGCTATAAACGATAATTTCAGGTGTTGACATTTAGGAAACCTCCAATTTGTAAGTATCTTTAATTTAATAATAGTATAATTTCTAAATAAAAGTCAATTCTTTTTAATAATTATTATAAATAACAAAACAGTCCAACAAAATGTTGGACTGTTTGCTTCTCATATGAAAATTAAATGGATCTGCCTAAGAATGCAGTTAGCATCCATACATGCTTCTCAAGGCCCGAATGAATCGCAAGCAGCATGTCTCCTGTGGTTTCATCGTTCTTCTCATCCGCAAAGCTCATGCCTTCTTTAAGTTCGCCAATGATAATAGAGAAGTCATTGATGACTGATTCAACCATTTCATCAGCAGTTTCATTACCTGTTGCTTCCTTAATAGATGAAATTTCTAAGTACTCTTTCATCGTAGCTGCCGGTTTTCCACCGATTGCTAGCAATCGTTCGGCTAATTCGTCAACATGCAGGCCCGCTTCATTATAAAACTCTTCAAATTTGACATGTAATGTGAAAAATTGTCCACCTTTTACATACCAATGATAGTTATGTAACTTCGTATACAAGACAGACCAGTTTGCAATTTGTTTGTTAAGTATGCTGACTAACTGATTTTCCATATAAAATAGCCTCCTTTTATTAACCTCTCTTATATTATTACCAAAGTTAGGTGTGAAATCCTGTATGAATTCAAGGGATATAATGTCAATTTGGTGAATAACCGATGTTAAATCGGACATTATCCCCTTTTATGAATGTTACATGCCTGAAACAGATTGTAATAATAAATCCTATCATATCCATCAAGTCCATTTAGTGGAAAGTATTAAAAAATAGAAGATTATTCCATTTGATAGAGAAATACCTTCATGGTGGGCGCTGTCTTAGTCAAAAATGCCTTACCACTTTTTGGTTAATGAATTGGAATGTTACACCTGTTAGCCTTAATAGTAGAGAAGCGCACACAAAAATTGGAGGTATTAATATGAATAAACTTAAAAAGCTAATAATTGCTACCGGCCTAATCTTTTCAATGTCAGCCTTTACGTTAAATGGAACAACAGAAGCGGCAACAACCACGCATAAAGTACAATCGGGTGAAACCTATTGGAAAATTGCAGCGAAGTACGGTGTACCTGTTAATAGTCTATTAAAAGCAAACAATAAAACTGGCAGTCTTTTATATGCAGGAACAAATCTAGTAATCCCGAACTCTGCTATTACAGCAGCAGAAAAAGACTTGATTGCTAGACTAGTCCGTGCTGAGGCAGTAGGTGAGCCGTATGCTGGTAAAGTAGCAGTAGCAACGGTTGTTCTTAACCGTGTAGCCAGCCCTGATTTCCCGAACACCGTTAATGGAGTAGTATATCAGAAGTCTAATGGCTATTATGCATTCACGCCTGTCAAAAATGGTACGATTAACCAAGCGGCTGATGCTGCTTCGAAAAGAGCTGTAAATGAAGCACTTGCTTTCAGAGGGCAAGGCAAAGGGTCATTATTCTTCTATAATCCAAAAACAGCAGTAAGTAAGTGGGTCTTTTCACGTGAAGTAACGGTTACGATCGGAAACCATCGTTTCGCGAAGTAATTATTAAAACTAGCTTTCCCAAAAAATAATTGTTTACACAAAAGCAGTGGATTCCTAAAAATGGAACCCACTGTTTTTTGCTTTTACAAGGCATTATTGTTGGTTGAACTAAGAATTAATGAATCTTTATTAATTTTAAGTGCTACGAGGCTGGCAAATTCATGAATGATGGTAGCAGCAAGTAAGGAAGTAATTTGAGTTGGATCATAGGGAGGCAACACCTCTACTAAGTCAAAACCGATAAAATTAAAATCAGTTAATTGTTAAAGGATTAAACGCAGGTGAGGGAACAGGTACTGTTTTTAGTTTACAACCGTTCTTTGTTGAAGGTATGAACATGCCGGTTCTCATTACTGGTGCAACGATTCTTTGCTTTTCGTTCCTTGGTTTTGATGCTGTTACGACGCTAGCTGAAGAAACGCCTAATCCGGAAAAGACAATTCCAAAAGCGATTATGCTTACAGCTTTTTGGGGCGGGGTTATTTTTATTACCACATCGTTTTTTATTCAATCCTTTTTTCCAGACATATCTAGGTTCAAAGAACCTGACGCTGCACTTCCAGAAATTGCACTATATGTTGGTGGAAAGCTGTTTCAATCGATTTTCCTGTGTACAACCTTTGTCAATACACTAGCTTCCGCGCTTGCTTCACATGCTAGTGTTTCACGACTCTTGTATGTTATGGGGCGTGACAAGGTATTCCCAGAAAAATGGTTTGGATACGTTCATCCAAAATGGCGAACACCTGCATTTAATGTGTTATTTGTTGGAGTAATCTCCTTGTCGGCCTGGTTCTTTGACCTAGTTACAGCAACTTCTTTAATTAATTTCGGTGCTTTAATGGCCTTTACGTTTGTTAATCTTTCTGTAATTAATCACTTTGCTGTTCGTCAAAAAATGCACAGGACACCTAAAGGTTTTTTTGATTACGTTATAATGCCTTTAATTGGTGCGGGGGCGGTTGGGATACTTTGGATTAATCTTGAGGTTAGTTCCTTGATTATGGGAGTTATTTGGTTTGCTGTTGGATTTACTTACTTAATTTTTCTAACGAAAGCATTCAGAATAGCACCACCGCAATTTAAAGCTGAGGAAGCATAATCGAATTATTTTTTAAGGAAGCAGTGGATTCTACGAGAAGAATCCACTGGTTTTTTTTGTCGATTCCGTCAATTTTATGCAAACCTGAGGAGGTTATGCATTTTTTCATAAAAGTAATAGTTTCATTTGATAGATTGCAAATTTGATTAAAAGTCGTAGTGCCAATTTTTTGGTCCCGAAAAGTAAAAGTATATTTTAATAAGGAAGAAATTTAATTGGCATGAAAATTGCAATTATTTAAAATAGTAAGATTTTTAAATACAATGGAAGGAGGAGCTGATCTACGATTAGTAAGTTGTTTTTTTAGATTAAGTACTTCATCAATGCTAGAACAAAATGTAAATGCTTACAATTGATTTTTATTAAACGAATATCCGGATATATAAGGAGAGATGGTTAAATTGGAGAATACTACTCTTAAACGCTCACTTGGACTATGGGCAATCGTAATGCTCGGATTGGGTTATATGACACCAACGATTGTGTTTGATACATTTGGAATTGTCTCGGAAGAAACCAATGGTGTTGTCCCACTTGCGTACATTGCGGCATTGGTTGTTATGGTGTTTACCGCTATTAGTTACGGAAAGATGGTACGGGTATTTCCGAGTGCCGGTTCGGCTTATACGTATACAAGGGAGACCATGAGCCCGCATCTTGGTTTTGTAGTCGGCTGGGCAGCGTTACTTGATTATATATTGCTTCCAATGGTGAATGCATTGATAATTCGTATTTACATGGTATCTGTATTTCCTAGTGTTCCAGCATGGATTTGGGTTGTCGTTTATGTTGCTATCGTCACTGCCATTAATGCATGGAGTATGGGGAAAACATCCAGTTTAAATTCACTGCTGGTTATTTTTGAAGTAGTCTTAATTGCCGCATTTGTTGTCCTTGCCTTTGTCCAGCTTTCCAAAGGAATGGGACAAGGAACAATTTTCACAACAGCTCCGCTTTTCCATTCCGATATCCACCTCGGAGCAATTTTGACAGGGGCAACAGTGGTTTGTTTCTCTTTTATTGGATTTGATGCAGTAACCATGTATGCAGAGGAAGCCATTGACCAAAAAACGATGCCGAGAGCGATTATGTTGACGGTCTTTATTGGTGGCGCCATCTTTTTCGTTTGTAGTTATTTTGCCCAATCTTTATTTCCAGATGTTTCAGGATTCAAAGTAACCGATGACACGTTACCAGAAATTGGTTTGTTTGTGGGTGGGACAATATTCAAACTGATTTTCCTTTCAGGTGCTTTTGCTGCAACAGTTGCTTCCGGACTAGCCTCACATGCAAGTGTATCAAGGCTGCTATACGTTATGGGACGGAATGGGGTCTTGCCAAAAAAGACGTTCGGTTATGTCCATCCAAAATTCAGGACACCGGTTTTTAACGTCATCTTAGTTGGGGTGGTATCCTTGCTGGCCATAGCCCCGAGTTTAGAGTTAATTTCTTCCTTTATTAACTTTGGTGCATTAATTGCTTTCACATTTGTTAACTTATCCGTCATTGCTCATTTCGTCTTCCGTCTAAAGAGATATAAAACGCTAAAAGATATTTTCTCATGATCTAGTCATGCCAATCCTCGGGGCTGGATTAACGGGAATCTTGTGGGCTAACTTACAATTCGATGCACTCATCGGCGGGGTTGTTTGGATTGTTATTGGCATGATTTATATGATTTTCCAAACAAGATTCTTTAAAATCAAGATCGCTGATTTAAATATTGATGACGCGGAAAGGGCTTCTTCCCTTTAAGCAGGAAATTACCTGAGCCAGGCTTATATGCCTGGCTTTTTGACTTTTTTGGAAGGTGGTTGAAAAGGGAGGGTGAGTGGAAATTAATTAGTATGCAAAATTGAATAATTCAATCATATTTTCATAGATCTTATCTACTTTTTCATAAATGTATATATTAAAACCCAGAATAACCGTTTATTAATTAGTTGGCATGAAACTTGCTTTATCCTTTTGTAACAATAAAAAATGAGGTGTTAGAATGGCAGTCGAATCTCTAGACATGAAGAATACGAAAGAAAGAGAACAGGATAATTCCCTTCTCGAGTTTCAAGATACTTTAAAGGAAGCTGTTAATATCCTGAACTACCCACCCCAAGTATTCGAATTTCTAAAGAAGCCGATGAGATTTTTAGAAGTGAGTATTCCTGTGCGAATGGATAATGGGCAAACGGAAATATTCCAGGGGTACCGGGCTCAGCATAATGATGCCTCTGGTCCGACGAAAGGCGGAATTCGATTTCATCCAGACGTCACTCCGTATGAAGTTAAGGCGTTGGCCGGCTGGATGAGCTTAAAGTGCGGTATTACTGACCTTCCCTATGGCGGTGCAAAAGGCGGGATCATCTGTGATCCGCGTAAAATGAGTTTAGATGAATTGGAAAAATTGAGCCGAGGTTATGTAAGAGCGGTTAGTCAGCTGGTCGGTCCAACAAAGGATATTCCTGCACCTGATATGTATACGAACTCGCAAATCATGGCGTGGATGCTGGATGAATACGACCATATCCGTGAATTCGACTCCCCTGGATTTATCACAGGAAAGCCAATTGCACTTGGGGGATCCAAGGGTAGGGAAACCGCGACATCAAAAGGTGTTTTATATACGCTGCAAATGGTATGTGAATTAAGGAAAATGCAGTTAAAAGATACCCGTGTCATCATACAAGGCTTTGGAAATGTCGGCAGTTACCTTGCCCAGTATTTATATGAGATTGGTGCAAAAGTAATTGGTATCGGAGACATGCTCGGCGGCTTATATGATGAAAAGGGATTAGATATTCCCTATCTTCTGGAAAATAGAGATTCCTTTGGCATTATTTCTAATCGCTTTAATAGCTCGATCTCAAACCAGGAGTTATTAGAAAAAGAATGTGATATTCTCATTCCAGCAGCAATCTCAGGGGTTATCAATAAGTATAATGCCATTAAACTTAACTGCAATATTATCATTGAAGCTGCCAATGGACCTACCACAAAAGATGCGCTAAAAATACTAGATGAACGGGAGATCCTTGTTGTCCCCGATATTCTTGCCAATTCTGGCGGCGTCATTGTCTCTTATTTTGAATGGTGTCAAAATAATCAAGGCTATTACTGGACCGAGGAAATCGTAGATGAGCGTCTAAAGGAGAAAATGACAGCCAGCTTTTTAAAGGTTTATCACACCTCCAAAATGTATGGTGTAAATATGAAAATTGCAGCTTATATAGAAGGAATTCAAAAGCTAGCAGAGGCTTCAAGGCTTAGAGGATGGTTGAAATATTAAAAACATAACTGAAATAAGAGGAGGGTGTGTTGAATGACACTAGATATACTATCCGAACAAAAGGAACAGCAGCTATTACATTATTTTTGTTTAATTTCAAAAAACCATCGCTACGATTTGACGATTGGATATTCAGAGCAATTTTTTGGTAAAGCGATGGTTACTTCGATTCAGTCAGGGAAAATGGTATTACTTTGTCAAGAAGACACCTATTCAGACGATCATTGGGCTGAAAGACTGGGAATCCAAGGTGAGGATATTTCGGAGTTTCAAGAATTCTTTAGTCTAGTATTACAGACACGGCCTTTTCTCGAGCAGTATTAAACGAATAAAGAGGGTGATGTTCATGTACTATGGTGTAGTTCTTAGCACGTGTTATGGGAATGTGGAAAAGATTTCAATTAAGAGCGAGTCAAAAATTTATGAGTGGGAAACCTTATTTATGATTAAATCAGAATCAGGTACATTAGAAACGGTTCAGACTAGTTTGAGTGGAAAAGTCGAATCACTTGAAGTGCAGGAAGGGGATTATGTTATTCCAGGGATGGTCCTCGCTTATATAAAGGAAGATTTGTTTGTTACCGGTAGCGATTAATTACTAGAAAAAAGAAGATGGGGCCAACATCTTCTTTTTTTGTGCCATATTTAATTTAAAATATTTTGAAATAAGTGGTAGTATAAGGTAGATAAGGTGTTAAGAGGGAGGTATACTATGTTTTTTGTTGCAAAAGAAAAAATGAAAGCGATTACTACAGTGGACGTTGAAGAAAGTGAAGAAGTTTTTCGATCTACCTTAAATAACCTTAAGGAACCCATTCTATTTTTAAAAAGACAAAATCACATATTTGCCTATGTAATGCTTGATAACCACAAAAAAGAGAATGCTTCGATCGAAACTTTGATTGAGCAATCGAAATCAATAGAAAGCATATGCCATCTTAGCGACCAGATTTCCTTGCCTGTATTGTTCCAAATTATTGGTGAACCATTTGCCATCATTAGAGGGGAGGACGGTAAGCCAGCAGGTTTTATTCAAAGAGAAGATGTACTTGCCGAGCTTTTTAAACAGGAAAATAAAAGTGTCGATTTACTTAAAGTTATTCTGACCTCGATTCCCATGGGGATTTTTGTATTAGACAAAGAAAAACGAATTATTAATTATAATGAAGCCGGTTTAAAAATGATTAGGAGCACAGCAGAAAAGGTTTTAAATCTCCCAGCTGAAAAAATTTTTAGCAGTTCTCATTTGGATAAGGTATTTGCAACAGGAAATACACTTCTTAACCATCTAGTAATCAAGAATGAAATCGGGATTCTCGTCGATTATAGTCCGATTTTAAACTATGATAATGAAGTCGATGGCATCATCATTGTTGCCCAGGATTTGCCCATGGTCGAAGAAATGGCAATGGAAATTGAATATATTAAGGACTTAAATAAGGATCTGCATGCGATTTTGTCTAGTATATATGATGAAATCCTCGTGGTGAATAACAAAGGGGAACTAATCAGGTTCAGTGAAAACATCATTCGAGATTTCTGGAAAGTAGATTTAAAAGAACTCATTGGCAAGAATATTCTCGAACTTGAGGATCAAGGGCTGTTTTCACCTTCGGTCACAAGACTTGTTTTAGAAAAAGGAAAGAAGGTCTCTGTTGTTCAAGAGACCAAATCCGGAAGAAAAATTCTTGCAGTAGGAAATCCGGTCTATAATGAAAAGAATGAACTCGACCGGATTATTATTGCATCACGTGATATTACCGAAACAACACGACTAAAAAGTGAACTGCAGGAAATTAGAAAGATATCCGAACAATATAAGAAGGAATTAGATGATTTTAAAAGTAAGGACCGCTTTTTGAAAAAGCTCATTTATTGTAGTCCGAAAATGGAGAAGATTATCAATCAAGCGAAGAAAATTGCTGATTTTTCCTCGACCGTCCTCCTTCACGGAGAATCTGGAGTTGGTAAAGAAGTAATTGCTCAAGCAATCCATCAATTAGGCAGGCGCTCGACTATGCCGTTTCTTAAATTAAATTGCGGGGCTATCCCGGAAAATTTACTCGAAAGTGAACTATTCGGTTATGCCAAAGGGTCTTTTACCGGAGCTGATAAGAATGGAAAAGAAGGCTACTTTAAACAGGCTGATGGCGGAATTTTGTTTCTAGACGAAATTGGTGAAATGCCTATTCATTTGCAGGTGAAGTTATTACGTGTATTGCAGGAGCAGGAAGTTATTCCGATTGGAAGTACCACGCCAATTAGGATTAATGTGCAGATTATCGCAGCTACCAATAAAAAATTAGAAAAAATGGTTGATGACGGTAATTTCCGCGAAGATTTATATTATCGCTTAAATGTCATTCCAATTCACATTCCCCCATTAAGAGAACGGACGGAGGATATTTCTCTGCTCGCCTTTCATTTCTTGCAGCAATTAAATGAGAAATACGAGCGGAATTATCATCTCACACCTGATGCTATTAATGTACTAGAGTTTTATTCATGGCCGGGTAACGTCAGGGAACTTCAAAACATTATTGAAAGATTAGTAGTTACTGCCGACCATCCGGCAATTGATGCTGAGTTCGTCAGCCAATTTTTATCGTTAGGTTATGAACATAAAAAGATGAAGCCCGTTATTTCGAGGGTCATTCCCTTACAGGAGGCCATCGATCATGTGGAAGAACAGTTGATTGTGATGGCGATGAACCAATACAAAACAACAACTAAAGCAGCAAAGGCTTTAGGAATCAGCCAATCATCTGTTAGTAGAAAATATCAAAAAATATTAACAGAGAAAAATCTTAAAATCGAAAACTTATCTTCCCTTTAATGAAAAGCTGTTTTAGATCTCAAGGATCTGAGGCAGCTTTTTTTAATTGTCCAGCTCATACGCCGCTAAACGGGCGCTTCCGCTTTTCTATTATGCACAGAATAATAGGGTTATGCAAAATTGAATAGAATTTATTCGTATATTTTGAGAGAAACCTATTTTGCTACCTTTAAAGCATTGGCACGCTTCTTGCAATAAAGTTAGTGAGGGTGAATAAAGGAGGAATTTAAATGGTCGATGTAAAAAACCGAGTTGTAAACCTGAAGATGTTTATTGATGGTGAGTGGAAGGATGCCGAAAATCAAGAAACACGCCCAGTAATTAATCCTGCAACTGGTGAGGTTATTTCATATGCACCTGAAGGAACGACTGCTGATGCTCGTACTGCAATTTATGCAGCACGGAGAGCGTTTGAAGAAGGTGTTTGGTCCGGGATTTCTGCTCAGGAACGGGCCTCCTATTTATTAAAAATTGCTGACAAAATTGATGAATATGCCGATGAATTAACCCAGTTGGAAACAATGGATAACGGGAAACCATTAAGAGAAGCAGGCTTTGATGTCGGGGATGCAGCCGCCTGTTTCCGCTATTATGCCGGCCTGATTACAAAACCTGATGGACAGACCTACCATGTCTCAGGTCCTATGCAGGCTATGGTTGTCCGCGAGCCGGTGGGGGTTTGTGGCTTAATTGTTCCGTGGAACTATCCGCTGTTAATGAGTGTTTGGAAAATTGCCCCTGCCTTAGCCGCGGGAAATACAATTGTCTTTAAGCCGTCCGAAGTGACACCAGTTACCCCGAAAAAGCTTTTTGAAATTTTTGAAGAAGTGGGTTTGCCAAAAGGAGTAGCTAATATGGTAATGGGTGCTGGAGCGGTTGTTGGAAATGAAATCGCTTCCCACCCTGAGGTTGATATGATTTCGTTTACCGGCGGTACGAAAACGGGCAAGCAAATTATGAAAACAGCAGCTGATACGATGAAAAAAGTTTCATTAGAATTAGGCGGTAAATCGCCCAATATCATTTTTGCTGATGCTGATTTTGAAACGGCAGTCGATTATGCCTTATTTGGTATCTTTGCAGGGTCTGGTCAAGTCTGTTCAGCTGGTTCAAGGATCCTTGTCGAAGAAAGCATCTATGATCAATTCGTCCAACGTTTTGTCGAACGAGCTAAGCAAATTCAAGTAGGACCAGGAAATACAGCTGGAACAGAGATGGGTCCGCTTGTCAGTCAGGAACACTTAGAAAAAGTTCTTTCATATATTGAAATAGGAAAACAGGAAGGTGCGACAGTTGCTTGCGGAGGAAAGCGGATTGTTAGCAATGGGTTAGAAAAAGGTTATTTTGTTGAACCCACCGTTTTTGTCGATGTGAACCAAGAAATGAGAATTGTCCAAGAGGAAATCTTCGGTCCTGTTGTTGTGATTCAGAAGTTCAAGGACGAAGCGGAAGCTATAAAACTTGCAAATGGTACGGTATATGGGTTAGCCGGTGGTGTGTTTACCAATAATGGTGCAAAGGGCTTGCGGGTCATTAAAAAGCTGCGTGCAGGGATTACTTGGGTAAATTCCTACCATCCTACTTATAACGAAGCACCATGGGGAGGCTATAAGCAAAGTGGGATTGGGCGCAGCCTTGGAACGTTTGGGCTTGAAGAATTTCAAGAAATAAAACAGATTAATATCAATTTACAGGTTGAGCCGGTTGGCTGGTTTTCTAAATAATTCACTAGTAGGAGGAATATAAATTATGAGTATCGATTTAGAAAGAGAATTAAAAAGTGAGCAAAATAAAAATGTAAGTGAATATATTAATAAGGTTCTAAGTTTAATAGAAAAAGAGGAAATTAACGAAGCGGAAGCAGCTTGGATTACGAAAGAAACCGTTGACGGCTTCCGTGAGCACGTCAACCCAGGCTTCCTAGAATACCGCAAAACAGTTACTGAAGGCGGCCAATTTGCGGCAGTGGAATGGTCTGATAATGGATCATGCTTTAAGGATGTTAGTGGTAAGGAATACATTGATTGTCTTGGCGGCTTTGGCATCTATAATGTCGGTCATCGAAATCCTAAGGTGGTTAAGGCGGTAACTGACCAATTAAAACGTCAGGCGCTTCATAGTCAGGATTTGCTGGACCCGCTTCGTGCGATGTTAGCAAAAATCTTAGCTGATATCACTCCAGGCGATTTAAAGTATGCCTTTTTTACAAACAGCGGGACAGAAAGTGTGGAAGCAGCCTTAAAGCTTGCGAAAATGTACAGTGAGCGGACAACATTTATTTCTACTACTCGTGCATTCCACGGGAAAAGTTTAGGCTCATTGTCAGGAACGGCGAAAGGGATGTTCCGTAAACCATTCTTACCGTTAATACCAGGCTTCCGTCATGTGCCTTTTGGTGATATTGACATGATGAGAAAAACGTTTGAGGTCTGCGCTGCCGTTGGTGAAGATGTGGCTGCTGTTCTTTTAGAGCCGATTCAAGGCGAAGGAGGAATTATCCTTCCACCGGAAAACTATTTAAAACAAGTTCGTGAGCTTTGTGATCAATATGGATCCTTGCTTATTTTTGACGAAGTGCAAACGGGAATGGGACGGACTGGAAAGATGTTTGCGGCTGAATTGTATGAAGTTGTTCCGGATATTATCTGTTTGGCAAAAGCATTTGGCGGCGGAGTGATGCCAGCTGGTGCTGTTGTAGCTACAGAAAATGTCTTTAATAGCTGGTTTGATAATCCGTTTATGCATACAACAACCTTTGGTGGCAATCCGTTAGCCTGTGCGGCAGCGATTGCGACAATTGGCGTATTAATTGAAGAGAAACTACCAGAAAGAGCTGCGGAAGTTGGAGCCTATTTCCTTGAAGAACTGAAAAAAGCAGCAAAAGGCCATGAAGATAATGTTCAAGAGATCCGTGGTCAAGGCTTAATGATTGGCATTGAATTCCATCAAGATGAAATCGGCTACGACGTCTCAAAAGGTATGTTTGATAGAGGGGTTCTTGTAGCAGGGACCTTGATTAACTCGAAAACCATCCGCATCGAGCCGGCTCTGACAATTAGTTATGATGAAGTCGATAAAGTGGTCAGCACCTTCAAAGAAGTTTTAGTACAAATAAATGCATAAAGATTTTTTATAATAAGGGGGAGCAAGGTAGTGGAAAAGAAATATGTCAAGCTCCAAACAGAGATACCTGGGCCAAAATCGAAGGAAATATTGGAGCAGAGAAATAAATATGTCCCGAAAGGAATCAGTAATAACTGCCAGGCCTTTGTTAAAAAAGCACAAGGAGCCCTGGTAGAAGATGTGGACGGTAATTGTTATATTGATTTTGCCGGCGCCATTGGGACGATAAACGTTGGGCATTCCCATCCTAGAGTGGTTAGAGCACTTCAGGAACAAGCAAGTCAATTTATCCACACTGGCTTTAATGTGATGATGTACGAATCGTATATTACTTTAGCCGAACGGCTTTGCATACTTGCCCCTGGTGAATTTGACAAACAGGCTGCCTTTTTTAACAGTGGAGCGGAAGCTGTTGAAAACGCTGTAAAGATTGCAAGGAAATATACAAAGCGTCAAGGAATCATTTCGTTTACTAGGGGGTTCCATGGTCGCACGTTAATGACAATGACGATGACGAGTAAAGTGAAGCCTTATAAGTTTGGCTTTGGACCATTTGCTCCAGAAGTTTACAAGGCGCCATATCCCTATGTGTACCGCCGTCCCGAAGGAATGAATGAGCAGCAATATAGCGCTATGATTATCGAGCAATTTGAACAGTTTTTATTGGCAGAAGTCGCTCCTGAAACGATTGCTGCTGTCGTGATGGAACCTGTCCAAGGGGAAGGCGGTTTTATCGTGCCAGACACCGCCTTTGTTAAACGGGTGAGAGAAATCTGCACACAGTATGGCATCTTGTTTATTGCCGATGAAATCCAAACAGGGTTCGCACGGACAGGAAAATATTTTGCGATTGATCATTTCGAAGTGGTTCCTGATTTAATTACCATTTCGAAATCAATGGGGGCCGGTGTTCCGATTAGCGGCGTGATTGGCAGGGCAGAAATTATGAGTACTCCAGAAGTTGGAGAAATCGGCGGAACATACGCAGGCAGTCCGCTCGGATGCAGGGCTGCACTGACAGTTTTGGATATTATTGAAAGTGAGCAACTTAATGACCGGGCTCGAAAAATTGGGGACCGAGTAATAGAAAAGATGCAGCTTCTTGCTGATCGGTTCGAAGGTATTGGGGATGTGCGCGGACTCGGTGCGATGTGTGCGATGGAAATTGTGCAGGACAGACAATCGAAAACTCCTGATAAAGACGCGACTGGGAAAATTGTTAAAGCTGCAGGCGAACGTGGTTTGATGTTACTTAGCGCGGGGCTTTACAGCAATGTGATTCGCCTTCTTATGCCCATAACAATCACAGATGACCAACTTGAAGAAGGATTGCAAATTCTTGAGGAAGCTATGGAAGCAGTTTATCATAATGATCCTGCCTTATCAGTTGGAGGGGAATGAAAAATGGATAAAGTTAAGCAAAATTATCAAATCTATCCGATGTATCTTAATGGAGAATGGGTTGGCAATGATTATGAGGTTTTAACTGATATTATCAATCCGGCAACAAAGGAAGTTATCGGTGCTGTGCCAACAGGAGGTGCTTATGAAGCAGAAAAAGCTGTTGATGCTGCCCATAAAGCCTTCAAAATCTGGTCAAAGAAAACAGCGGATGAGCGTTACCAACTATTGATGAAATGGTTTTATTTAATAGAAGAGAACAAGCAAGAAATTGCTCGGATTATGACAATTGAGCAAGGGAAACCACTGAAAGAAGCTCTTGGAGAGGTTCAATATGCCAATGGCTTCATCTCTTGGTATGCGGAAGAGGGAAAACGAGTATATGGTGAAACGATTCCAGCTTCCCACCCTAATAAAAGAATACTAGTTAGAAAAGAACCAGTCGGTGTAATTGCAGCGATTACCCCTTGGAACTTCCCAGCGGCAATGATTACGAGAAAAGTAGCACCAGCCCTTGCAGCAGGCTGTACCGCTGTTGTAAAGCCGGCAAACCAAACACCGCTTACAGCATTAAAAATGGCTGAGCTTGCCCATGAAGCAGGTATCCCTGCCGGTGTATTAAACGTGATAACTGGGAGGTCCTCAGAAATTGGCGAAGTATGGCTGAAGGACCCACGCGTGACGAAAATTACCTTTACAGGATCGACAGAGGTTGGAAAAACATTGATGCGCGGGGCGGCGGAAACTGTCAAAAAGGTATCACTTGAGCTTGGCGGGAATGCTCCATTTATCGTTATGGATGATGCTAATTTAGCGAAAGCCGCTGAAGGCCTTGTCCAATCGAAATTTCGCAATGCAGGTCAGACTTGTATTTGTACTAACCGAGTATTTGTGCAAGAAGAGATAGCAGACAAATTTATTAAGCTATTTCAAACAGAATTAGAAAAGCTTAAGGTCGGCAACGGATTGGAAGAGGGAACTGATATTGGCCCATTAATTGATCTAGCCGCTTATAATAAAGTAGAAGGCTTGGTCAAGGAGGCAGTTAGTAAGGGAGGAAAAGTCACTTATACCGGACTCAAACCTGAAGTGGACAACGGCTATTTCTATGCCCCAACTATACTGACCAATATTAACGATGATATGGAATGTATGAAAGATGAGATCTTTGGCCCACTGGCTCCCATTTCAACTTTTAAAACGGAGGAGGAAGTCATTGAACGGGCAAATAATTCCTGTTACGGATTAGCTGCCTATGTGTATACAGAAAATTTAAGCCGTTCGTTTAGAATTACGGAACAGCTGGAGTACGGAATCATTGGTCTGAATGATGCGCTGCCTTCCGTCGTTCAAGCGCCATTCGGCGGCTTTAAAGAGAGCGGCCTTGGACGTGAAGGTGGTCATTATGGGATTGAAGAGTTTTTAGAAGTAAAATATATTTCGATTGGTTTGGATTTATAGCAGTCATTTTTTCTTCGTGAGAAACCTCGACTAAAAGCTACAATCATGCAAGGGGAGTATGCGCTCGGGTATCGCGAGGACAAACCATTAAGTAGAATGCTACCAGCTTGGCCGTTTGAAGAAAGTTTAATTAAAGGTAAATCTATTTTAATAGGAACAAGCCGTGCATTTTGAGAACCTCATACACGACTTGTTCTTTTTATTTTAATTTGATGAAATTTAAGATTATTATCAGTTTTATTAAACAATTTACTTCAAATTGATTGTCCTACTGTGTTACGATAGCGTATAAAAGCAAACTGGGAAATGAGGGTGGGGTAAGTGATTAAAACAATTTTGTTTGACGTAGATGGGGTACTTTTAAGCGAGGAGCATTATTTTGATGCTTCCGCTTTAACCGTTTGGGAGATGTTGATTAGCTGTAATTACTTGGGACTTGAACCAGAGCAGTTTATAACGGATTATAGTGAAGATGAAATCAAGGAAATAAGAGAGTTAGTATTTGAAAACGATAAAGTTCTCAAGTTTATGAAATCACGCGGCTTAAACGCCAACTGGGACATGATCTATCTATCATACTGCCACCAACTTATCCACCTGTTGTCACAAATTAAGGATACTGAATTTGAGAAAATCACTAAATGGTGTCAGGCACCAATCACCAGAGAAACATTATTGGAGATTGGCAGGGTGTTGAGTAATTATCGTGTAAAGATGAATTTCAGTTTGTTTGTGGAAGAGTTTTCACGCTCAGAAGCAACGAAGCAGGAATTGTTTAGTTATTTGAATGAGTTGGTGAAGGAAAAGCTTGGGATCGAAACTTCTATTTTTAAAAAGGGAGAACTTTGGTCTGTTTGTGAGCATGTATCCCAAGAATGGTATGTGGGGGATGAACATGTTCTTGCCTCTACGGGAAGACCCTCGGTTCAAAAGGGGAAAAAGGGCTTTCTGTCAAATGAAACCACATTAGCTCCGAGGCAGGAAATTGATGAGTTATTTCAATTCTTAAATTCATCAGGTTTCACAATTGGAATCGGGACAGGCAGACCTGAATTAGAAACAATTCAGCCGTTCCAGCATTTAGATTGGTTAAAGCATTTTGAAGTGAATCGGATCGTCACCGCTGATGAAGTACTAATGGCGGAAAAAGAGCTGCCCGAAAGGAAGTCGCTGTCGAAGCCGCATCCATTTACATATATCATGGGACTTCTCGGAAAAGAAGCATCGATTCAGGATTGTTTAAATACGCGTTTGCCGCTTGAAAATGCGGAGACCGTTCTAGTGGTTGGCGACTCATTGGCGGATTTGTTAGCGGCTAAACAACTGGGCTGCCCGTTTGCTGCGGTGTTAACTGGTCTGTCAGGAAAAGATGCGAGAAGTGATTTTGAAAAGCATGAAGCAGAATATATTCTTGATACGGTGCTCGATTTGAAAGGGATATTATAGGTGCAAAAAAGAGGGATTGCTTGATCGCAATCCCTCTTCCACTGTCTAGATACTTTCTACTTTTTCTATTTCCATACTTCCCGGTTCAAAAGAATCCACATTTGATAACTCCAAGACTTGTGCTTCCTCTAGTCCATCAATTAATTTTAAGGCGTGAATGACATTAGCATTTAATGTCTTATCCAGGGTTAAAACCATGATAGCTTCGCCGCCGACCTCTGTTCGACCAACCTGCATTGTTCCAATATTGATTTGGTGATCACCCAATAGAGAACCGACCTTACCGACCATCCCTGGTACGTCACGATGCTTAATATATAACAGGTATTTTTCTGGTTTGACATCAATCCGGTATTGATTGATTTTTAGAATTCTAGCTCCATAGCCGTTTAAGACCGTAGCACCAATTTTGGCCGTCTCAAAATTATTGGTAACACTCAGTTCCATATAATTTGCAAAACCTTTATTCGAAGCGTTTTTTACAACATTATAAGAAACTCCTTGTTCCTTCAACAGGTGAAGAGCATTAATTAAATTGACAGAATCACTTAAATGATAAGAAAGGACACCTTTAAGCATCGTACGAGTTAACAATTCTGTATCTTCACCGATTAATTCGCCATAATAATTAATTTCAATTTTAGTAGGTGCCTGTTTGTTTAATAATTGAATGACAAGCTGCCCCATTTGATCCCCAAGCAGTAAGTATGGCTGCAGTTTCGCCTGTGTTTCCCCTGACATTTGCGGCATATTAACCGCGTTTTGAATGGATTGAGATTCGAAAATCTCAATGATTTCTGCACTTACCTCTTGGGCAACTTTTTCTTGAGCTTCAACCGTGGAAGCCCCTAGATGCGGTGTTACAATAATATTTGGATTTTGCAGTAATTCTGGGTCGGCAACAGGCTCTTTTTCAAAAACATCAAGGGCTGCTCCAGCCACATGCCCTGTCTGAATGGCTCTAACTAGTGCCTTTTCGTCGATAACACCGCCGCGCGCACAATTAACAAAACGGACCCCTTTTTTGGTTTTTCGCAAATAGTCATCATTAATAAGTCCTCTTGTGTCATTGGTTAGAGGTGTATGAATCGTAATAAAATCTGATTCTTGAGCAATTAAATCGAGACTGGCTTTCGTCATGCCCAGTTTCTTTGCGCGCTCTTCAGTTAGATAGGGATCAAACCCTAAAATGTTCATCCCAAAGCTTTTTGCTCGTTTCGCCACTTCAGTTCCAATTTTCCCCATGCCAATTACGCCAAGTGTTTTCTTATATAATTCCACCCCTTTAAAGGAGTTACGGTCCCATTCGCCGGAGGTCGTTTTCTGATGGGCTTGGGGAATTTTTCTTGCTAATGATAACATCATTGCCAAGGTATGCTCGGTTGCTGCAATTGTATTAGCACCAGGTGCATTGATGACAATAATCCCTTTTCTAGTTGCCGCATTCACATCTATGTTATCGACACCGACACCTGCTCTAGCGATCACACGGAGACGGCCAGCTGCTTTGAGCAGTTCTTCACTTACTTTCGTTTGGCTCCGGACAATAAGAGCATCGTATTTGCCAATGATCGTTTTTAACTCGTCTGTCGGAAGTGTTGGCTCTCGGTCAACCGTAAAATTAGGATGATCTATTAAGCTTTTCAACCCCGTATTGCTAATTCCATCGGTTACAAGGACTTTAAACATTTTTGAATCCTCCTTTAATTTCTAATAAAAAACGTCCCTCATAACAGACAGAATTGTCTTGTTATGAGGGACGTGAATAAACGCGTGGTGCCACCCTCTTTTGCTGCAAAATAAAAGCAGCCTCAACAAGTTAACGGTTTCAACCGGGCACCGCCTACTAAAACTTTCGGCGGCCAGTTCAGAAGGGCTGGGCATCATAAGAAAACTGCACTGGTTCGCAGCAAGCACCAGCTCTCTGAAGCATTTTCTTAATACCGTCTTCGTCATCACTTTTCATTTATGGAAGATATCTAAAAGATTGAAATTTCGAAAAATAACTGAATATAGTGATTATTCTACAACCATACCTTCAATCTTGTAAAGGGATAAAAAAGAAAAAATATTTCAAATTTTTGTGAAAAATTTTGCTCAATAATAGTAATCCCTTTATAATACGGTAGTAAGCGGTTATATTGTAATTGCTAGAAACAAACCTATTGTAAAAAAATAAAGAGAATCATATAATGTCTACAACAGAGAAACAAATGTATGTCTTGAGTGGACAAAAAATGGGAGGGTAAAACATGAAAGCAATCTCGATTGGGTTATTGGGTTTAGGCACTGTAGGTTGTGGGGTAGTAAAAATTATTGAAAAAAATCAAGATAAATTAATCCACCAGGTGGGCTGCCCGGTTGTAATAAAAAAGATACTTGTCCAAGATGTACATAAAATTAGACCAGTTGAAATAGATGCTAAGGTTTTAACCTCAAACACGGAAGAAATCCTTTTCGATAAGGAAATTGATGTTGTAATCGAGGTAATGGGCGGAGTACAAGATACAAAAGATTATTTAATCACTGCTCTTCGTCAAGGTAAGCATGTTGTTACTGCGAATAAGGATCTAATGGCCTTGCATGGTTCGGAACTGTTAACCGTAGCTTCTGAACACGGCTGTGATTTGTTTTATGAGGCAAGTGTTGCCGGAGGTATCCCAATTCTGCGAGGATTAGTCGATGGGCTTGCCTCTGACCGAATTAAGCAGCTGATGGGAATTGTAAATGGAACAACCAATTATATATTAACCAAAATGAGCGACGAAGGCCGTTCCTATGAAGAGGTCCTCAAGGAAGCACAGGACCTTGGGTTTGCTGAAGCAGATCCTACCTCGGATGTAGAAGGACTAGATGCCGCCCGTAAAATGACAATCTTAGCGACATTAGGCTTTTCGATGCATATTGATTTGGAAGATGTTCAGGTATCCGGTATTTCGAAGGTAACCGATGAAGATTTGCGCTATGGAAAACAATTAGGATATACGATGAAACTAATTGGCTATGCCCATCGTGAAGGGGAAAAAGTCGAGGTAAGTGTGGCCCCTACTTTCTTATCAAATAATCATCCACTTGCTTCGGTACAAAATGAATACAATGCTGTTTACGTTTATGGTGAATCGGTTGGTGAAACTATGTTTTATGGACCAGGTGCTGGAAGCTTGCCAACTGCAACCGCAATTGTTTCGGACTTAGTCGCGGTAATCAAAAATCTAAGGCTTGGGGTAAATGGACGAAGTGCTGTGACACCTCAATATCCAAAGCAATTAAAAGATAATGGGGAGAAATACTCTAAATATTTCTTAAGGATTCATGTGAAAGATGAGGTTGGTGTTTTCGCTGATATCACCACCATCTTTGCAAAATATGGAGTCAGCTTTGAAAAGATCTTACAGCTGCCTGTTAAGAAAAACGAAACATCAGAAATTGTTTTAGTAACACATCGAGCATCATTAACTAATTATGATCAAATTTTACAAGAATTAAATGATCTCAAGGCAGTTAAGGAAATAAAAAGTGCGTATCGGGTAGTGAGGAAATCGTTATAAGCTGGCCAGGATTATTAGAAGAATATATACGAGTAAGCCAATCCCATTACCAAATGATGAAAAGGCAGTGACTGAACATATTCGAGGAGTTGTCTATAGTGACATTAAATGATCGTTTTACCATCAAAGTACCTGCAAGTACAGCAAATCTAGGTCCAGGCTTTGATTCAATGGGACTAGCTGTTGATTTGTATTTGACGTTAGAGGTGGAGGAGAGCCAAAAGTGGGATATTCGGTCTGCTTGTGAAGAATTGAAATCCCTCCCAACGGATGAGACCCATTTTATCTGTCAGATTGCTATTAAAACGGCATCTAACTATGGCATCGAATTACAGCCTTGCAAAATAAAAGTCGAAAGTGATATTCCGCTAGCACGTGGGCTTGGTTCAAGTGCTGCAGCGATAGTTGCGGGGATAGAACTAGCGGATACGGTAGGAAAGCTAGGACTAACCCAGCAAGAAAAGCTGCTAATCGCAACAGAGATTGAGGGTCATCCAGATAATGTGGGTGCTTCTCTTTTCGGTGGACTGGTCATCGGCTCATATAAACTAAACGAAGTAGATATACTAAGCTTTTCTAATATTACTTTTGAGATGGTAGCAGTTATTCCAGATGAGATCCTCTTAACAAAGGACTCACGCGGGGTGCTTCCAGCAGCTTTTTCCCGTGAAGAAGCCATTCAAGCTTCTTCTACTGCTAATCTTTTGGTAGCGGCCCTATTAACTCAAAACTGGGAGATGGCAGGGAAAATGATGGAGCAGGACCTTTTTCACCAACCGTACCGAAAACCATTGATTAACTTCTATCAAGAAATAGTAGATATCGCTAAATCAAATGGTGCATTCGGAGTGGCACTAAGCGGTGCAGGACCAACTGTTCTTTGTTTTACGGAGAAGGGAAAAGGAAACCAGCTCGCACAAGGAATCCAAAGTGCATTTTCAACTATGTCAGCGAAGATATTAAATATAGATTATAGAGGAAGCAGGGTTAATATGGTGGAGAGATTTATTAAATAATCTCTCCACTTTTATTTTGATCTTTTCGAAGGTATTGCTCAAACTCCTCTGTGTTTAACGGTTTGCTGAATAAATAGCCCTGCATTTGAATGCAATTTTTCGATAGTAAAAAATCTCTTTGATACTCTTTTTCGACACCCTCTGCGATTACATTGAGATGGAGACTTCGAGCAAGGTTAATAATCGCCTCTGGGATCTCTGAATTTGCATAATCTTCATGGATATCTTGAATGAATGATTTATCAATTTTCAAGGTATCGATTGGTAAATTTCTCAAATAGCTTAAGGAAGAATATCCTGTTCCAAAATCATCAATCGAAATAGCAATGCCCATGCTTCTAAGCAATTTAAGTGATTGAATAATTTCCGTTGAATTATTCAAGAGAATGCTTTCGGTAATTTCTATTTCAAAATTATTAGAACCCAATTGACTTTCTTTCAGAATCTCTGTGACATGTTTTACCATGCTAAAAGGTTCATGAAATTGATGGGCCGAGAAATTAACTGAAACTGAAATCGGGTTTGGACGGTTACGATTCCACTTGCACACCTGATGACAAGCTTCCTTCATAACAAATTCCCATAAAGGATGGATTAAGCCAATATCTTCAGCAATCGGAATAAACAGTTCGGGTGAGACAAATCCGAGTTCATCATCATTCCATCTTAATAGTGCCTCAGCTCCATAAATTTTACCGGAATCAACAGTAACCTTCGGTTGATAATAAACTTCTACCTTGCCATTTTCAATGGCCTTCCGTAACTTAGCTTCAAGTTTTGGTCTTTCAATGTTCGACTCTATTAAATTCTCGGTATAAACGATGACTTTGTTACCCCCTTGCTTTTTCGCAGAGTACATTGCAATGTCAGCATAAACAACGAGCGCTTCCATATTTTTTGTATGCTCTGGAAATAAGCTAATACCGCAGCTTGCACTGAGATAAATTTCGTTGCCATCTAATAGATAGGTTTTTTTAAGAGTATTGACAACTTTTTCTGCTGTAGCTTTTGTTGTTGAGAGGTCAAGATTCATTAGCAAAATAATAAATTCATCACCGCCTTGTCTAGTAATGATACTATTGTCACTAGGTAAACACGCAGTAATCCGCTCGGCAACGATTTTCAGTATTTCATCCCCTTTATTATGTCCAAAGGAGTCATTCACCTGTTTAAAACGATCCATATCAATGAATAAAACCGAAACCGTTTCACCGGTTTCTTTTGCGTGTTCGATAGTAGGTTTTAATTTTTCTGAAAAATATCTTCTGTTTGACAAACCAGTTAATGGATCATGATATGCCTGGTATTCAATTAATTCTTTGCTCTTATTCAAATCATTCACATAGTTCTGCAAATCATTTGATAAGGCATTCACATTTTCCGTAAGCAGGCCTAATTCATCTTTTCGTTTTAAGTGTAATTTATTATTAAAGTTACCTTGTGCAATTTCATTCACTTGCTCAACGATATAACCTATTGGCTGTGTAATGGAACGGGAAAAAATCAAACTGATAATAAATACGATAATCATAATAAAGAAGGAAAGTAAAATATGAACAAAAAGTTCATGAGTGAGTTCTTTCTCAATGAGCCCATAATTATAAACAAGGCCGATGACAAATGGTTCAGAGGGTGTGGAGAAAACCGGTACAAAGGTTTTCATTATATCTTTACCATTAAGATCATCCCTGTAGGATTGCACTTGTTTTGAATTTATCGCCTTTTTAATAAATTTTGCATCAACTTGATAGTTTTTATATCTATATGATCCGTACCATACTGGTTTGGCAGAAATACGAATATAACTATTACCGTTTAAAGTGACAACTTCTTTCTTTTTACCGAAGTTCTTTGGATTGAACACTGTCAATTCTAAGATGCCTCGTTCATTTGTAAAACCTTTTATTACTTCCCCAGGTCCAAATCGTCGTTCATACTCTAATACTTCATTGTCACGAAAATAAGGATTGATAATATAGTTGGTCGTGCCATCAAAATAATAGCCCCATTTATCCGTATGCTTGGGATTGGAAGAAGCAATCTCAATCGGCCCAGACCAAAAGTAAGGCAATGTTAAACCTTTTCCAACAGAAACAGGCGTTAACGCAAACAATTGGTGAAATGCATCATACCAATATCCCCATCCCTTGGTAGACATATTAATTTCCTTATGGTCTGATGACCGAACACCAATAATATCATCTGCAGTTTTCGCTAACAGGGTTATATGCGATACCCTTACTTCTTGGGCAAGTTTCTTTAGTTGCCCATTTGTAATATCTTGATAGTTAGGTGGCAGTGCATGTTTTATCGCTAACGATGCTGTCCTTAATTCTCTGGCAAGAATATCTTCAACATACAATGTGCCTTCTCTTATATTCTCAACTTGGAATGACACTTCTTGAGTGATCATTTCAATTTCTCTTTCATTAGTTTCGAGCAGCTGGTTTTTTGAACGAATATAATGAAAGGCATTATTGGTTAATAAAATCAAAAAAACCAACAAGCAAAAAATCAATGGCATCTTTTTTTTGATGGACAATGACGCAACACTCCAATTAAACTGTGACCCACCCATTTTTATAGGGGAGGAGTCACAGCTGTTTTGTTATAACTTCACTACCAAACAGGATTTTAACCTTTCAAACCTTCCAACCATTCTTTATAACATTCATCACAAAGTGATTCATTTCTTTCCTGGTTTGAGGATACAAATGAGACATAGTGCAACTGTCTTTCTTCAATCTCAGTGGTACAATAAAAACATTTTTCAGGCATAGAAATCCTCCTCTAGTTATACTTATTTCTATAGTTTTTTCCATTATTTATTTTTATTACATAGAAAAAATCCCCACTTATGTTTAAATTAACAATTGATTGTGTTTTCCTTCCTACTCGTACACTTATTACTCCCAATATGGTAAAATAGTGTAAATATTGCGAAAATGAAAAGGGGGCCGATCATTTGAATCTGCCGATCATTCAAACAAAGCTGCGCATTCCAGTTGTAAAAGATGACTTTATCAGAAGGGCTAAGCTCACTCAGAAAATGAAGAAAATCCCTGAATACCCTTTGACCCTTATTCATTCTGGGGCTGGTTTTGGGAAAAGTACGGCACTTGCTTTATTTATGAGGGATGAAAAAATTCCAGGCTGCTGGTACTCCATTTCATCGATCGATGATGATATCCTTCCTTTTCTCACCTATATCATCCATTCCATTCGTGGAATTACTCCTGACTTTGGAACCGAACTAGTTACATACATCGAATCAATGGATCGTTATATTCGCGATGAGGAATTAGGTGTTTTGTGTTCCCTGTTTATTAATGAAATCTTATTGATAAATGAAGAGATTACTTTAATCATCGATGACTTCCATCAAATTGAACATTCCTATGCCATCAATAGCTGGATTGAAAAATTACTTGAACACATTCCTGCCAATTTTCATTTAGTTATTTCAAGCCGGAGCTGTCCAGGATGGAAGCATCTGACGAAAATGAAGGTCTGTGGGCAATTATTAGAGATTACAAGAGATGACCTCGTCCTTACGATTGAAGAGATGGACCTGTTATTAACAGATCTTTACGGATTAGAAGTTGAATCCCAACACCTCCAAACCATCTACCAAATGACAGAAGGCTGGGTTATAGCTTTGTGCATGATTGCTACTCAGATTCCACTAAAGAATGATATATCTGAGCTTTTTGAACACTCTTCGCATTCCCTTCAAGACTTTTTTCAGTATTTAGTAATGGAAGTTTTTTCAAAGCAGCCCCTAATTATCCAGCAGTTTCTTGAACAAACTTCAATCTTTGAAGAGATGGAGGAAGAAATATGTGATGAGGTAATTGGGATTCATGGAGCCTCCAGTATGCTTGAACAGCTAAAAGACCGAAATTTATTTATCCAAAAGATTGGATTAACCCACTACCGTTATCATGCCTTATTTAAAGAGTTTCTCGAAAATGTTTTTCAAAAAAATAACCCGGGAAACTATGCTAGCCTCCACGAAAAATGTGCTCGTTTTTATGAGAAAAGGAAACTGTGGGAGGCAGCACTCCATCATTATAAAAAAATCAATCACTATCAAGCGATTGCTTCCATCTTACAAATACATGGCTTAAAAATGCTTGAAAGCGGAAAATTGGAAAGCTTATTTGATCAGTTAACGATGATTCCTAATTCGGATATGGATGTTTATTACCATCTTTGGTATTTAAAAGCAGAAGTCCATCGCTATCGTTCCCACTATACAGAGGCAGAGGATTGTTATAATCGGACCTATTCTATGGCAGAAAAAAGGCAAGATTATCTTGCAATGAGTAAGGCATTAGAAGGGAAAGCCCAAATTTATCTAGATACAATTCAGCCACAGCAAGCTGAAAGGATTTTATATGAGGCCATTACCTACCGAGAAAAAAGCAACGGTTCGGTTGAGGAAAAGGGTAAACTTTATCAATTGCTATCGGAGAATCTGCTAAACTCGGGTAAATCATCAGAGGCAGAAAAATGGATCAAAAAGACACAGGAATCGAAGTCTTCAAGTCCGGACGGAAATTTACAAGCAAGATTGTATTTAAGAACCGGGCGTTTTGATGAGGCGAAGAAATTGCTTTATCTGTTTCAAGAGGAAAAGAAAGGGGCTAAGGTTACGTCCCTGCCGCAAGCACACCGTGAAACCAATTTATTACTATCATTAATTGAAGCGTTTACGGGCGAGGGATTAAAGGCAAAAGAACTTGCTCAAGCGGGAATTCAGCAAGGAATAAGCCTAAAGGCCCCATTTGTTGAGGCTTGTGGCTGGATCCGCATGGGTCATTCCGTACAGATTCTAAATAAATATGAATTAAACTTAGCTGAAAACTGCTACCAGACTGCTTTAGAAATTATGGATCAATTGAATGTCGACAGAGGGAAAGCGGAACCACTAATGGGTCTCTGTATTTTATATGGAACGAGTGGAGAACTCCAACGGGCCTTAGATGCAGGCGAAAAAGCTCTTCAAGAGACAGAGAAAGTCCATGATGTCTGGCTTTCTGCTTTAATTACTCTTTGCATGGGGATCGCCTGTATTTATAACCAACGGCTGCCTAAGGCCCATCTATTTTTAGAAAAAGCCAATTCTTTATTCGAGCAATGTGAAGATTCATTTGGGCTAATGTTAAGCAATTTCTGGTTTTCCTATATTTTTTATTTACAGAAAGAAACAGATTTATTTATGAAAACGATGACTGAATTCTTACGTTCCGTCCAAGTTCACGATTTTGAATTCTTTTTTCAGAAGAGATCTGTATTTAGTCCAAAGGATTTGCAAGTGTTTGTACCTTTGTTAATTGAATGCAGGAAAGTGGAAATTCAAAAACCATATGTCGAGAAAATCCTTCGGGAAATGGGAGTGGCAATGTTTGATGCACATCCTGGTTATACAATTCGGGTTCAAACTCTTGGTCAGTTCAAACTATGGCTCGGTGAGAAGGAAGTTAGGGAGAAGGATTGGCAAAGAGAAAAAGCCAAGGAGTTGTTTCAGTTATTAATTACAGTAAGTGAATCGATTGCCAAGGATGAAATCATTCAGATCCTTTGGCCCTATCAAGATAAAAAAAGTGCGGACCGTGATTTTAAAGTGGCCTTAAATAGTCTGCAAAATGTGCTGGAACCATTACGGAAGGCGAGAGCTGCACCATTTTTTATAATAAGGGAAGGCCTGTTCTATGGGCTAAATCCGACTGCTGTGATTGAATTAGATACGACTCAATTTCAAACATGGATTCTAGAAGGATTACAAGAATCTGATCCTGATAAAGTCATTAACTTTTTAGAAAAGGGCTTGCAACTTTATCAAGGAGAATACTTACCTGACCGCCGTTATGATGATTGGTGTATTAACAAAAGAGAGAGCATGCTCGTTTATTTTTTACGAGGGGCCGAGAAAATGGCCCAGTTAATGGTTCGCAAGGAAAATTACGAGTCGGCTATATTCTGGTGTGAAAAAATCCTTGAACGCGACCGAACATGGGAAGAAGCGTATCGTTTGCTCCTGTATTGTTATTACCGGAAAAATAACCGTCCTCAAGCGATGAAATGGTATCAAAAATGTACAGAAGTATTAGAGGAAGAACTAGGAGTAACTCCGTTAGAACCGACCAAGCATATGTATCAGATGATCATTGAATCAGAAAAAGTCATACATCCAATGAAGCAGCCTTAATAAGAGGCTGCTTCCATTTTTGTAACTAGTTTGTAACTTTCATCTCCTATCATAAAATCAAAGCTTTGTCATTTTGATATTAAACATTTTAAGGGGGAAAAAGAGTGAAGGGTAAAAGAGGGAAATGGGCAATTTTAGGTTTACTTATTTTTGTGATGATGTTTGCCAGTGCATGCAGCTCAGATCAATCATCATCAGACTCGAAAGACAATGGTGGTTCGGAAAATAAAGATCCAATCAAAATTGGCGTGCTTGCCTCCAAAACTGGGGCTTTAGAAGCCTACGGAAAACAAACCTTAAGAGGCTTTGAGCTAGGCCTTGATTATGCAACCGAAGGTAAATTGGAGGTTGCTGGAAGAAAAATCGAATTCATTGTGGAAGATACAGAAACGAAGCCGGAAGTAGCCGTGCAAAAAGCAACAAAGCTGTTAGAGGAAGATAAGGTAGATTTCCTTGTTGGATCCTCCAGTTCTGCGGATACCTTGGCCGTCTTACCGCTCGCAGAAGAATATCAAAAGATCATGGTGGTTGAACCTGCAGCAGCTGATAGCATTACGGGTTCAGAGTTTAATAAGTATATGTTCCATTCAGCACGTAACTCTTCTCAAGATGCCGTAGCAGGTGCTGCCGCGATTGCAAAAAAAGGAGTGAAAATAGCAACACTTGCTCCGGATTATTCGTTTGGTCGTGATGGCGTTGCTGCCTTTAAAGAAGCGGCCCAAAAGCTGGGTGCTGAAATCGTGAAGGAAGAATATGCGGATCCAGCAGCGACAGATTTTACTTCTAATATTCAAAAAATCGTTGACGCAAAACCTGATTACTTATTTGTGGTATGGGCCGGAGCAAACTCCCCTTGGAAACAGTTGTCCGATATGAAGGTTCAAGAAAAAGGAATCAAAATTTCGACTGGGGCCCCGGATATTGCTGCTTTATCAACAATGGAGCCGTTGATTGGGATGGAAGGTTTTACTGTTTATTATCATGACCTGCCGAAAAATAAAATTAACGACTGGCTCGTAGCGGAACATAAGAAGAGATTTAACAACGAAGTTCCTGATTTATTTACCCCAGGGGGGATGAGTGCTGCTATTTCGATTGTAGAGGCATTGAAGAAAACGGAAGGTTCTGCAGATGCTGATAAATTAATCGAAACGATGGAAGGTATGAGCTTTGAAACACCGAAAGGAAAGATGACTTACCGACCAGAGGATCATCAGGCACTGCAAACCTTGTATGCAATTAAGCTAGAGAAGAAGGATGGTGTTCCATACCCGGTCCCAGTACTGATCAGGGAGCTATCTCCTGAAGAAACTGCACCGCCAATTCGCAATAAATAAGTTAAAGTCATCTCAACTGATAAAAAATGACGAGGGTTTGACCGACATAAATTGCTGGTCACCCTCTTCCTTATTTTACGCTAAGAACTTAGGTGGTGAAACGAATGTCTACACTTATTGAAACCGATGATTTATCAATTACGTTTGGCGGTCATACTGCAGTTGATTCCGTCAGTATTTCTGTTCCCGAAAAACACTTCAAATCAATTATTGGACCAAATGGGGCCGGGAAAACAACCTTTTTCAACCTGTTAAGCGGACAATTAACTCCTACTAAAGGAAAAATATATTATCGCGGCAAAGATATTACGAGATTTTCATCTACGAATCGAACCAGGGTGGGAATCGGCCGTTCTTTTCAAATCACTAATGTCTTTCCAAATCTAACAGTCTTAGAAAATGTCAGGTTAGCCGTTCAATCGCAAGCGGGAATTCGTTACCAAATGTTGTTCCACTATAAAAAGTACCGGGTATTTGAAGAAAAGGCTCTTGAGTGGCTGAAATTGGTCCTATTAGATGAAAAAAAGAATTCACTAGCAAGTAACCTCGCGCATGGGGAAAAGCGGAAGCTTGAGATTGCGATGCTGCTGGCTCTTGAAACTGAAGTACTTTTATTAGATGAGCCAACAGCGGGGATGTCGCTTGAAGAAGTTCCAGTGATATTAGAAGTTATTAAGAAAATAAAAGAACAGGCGAACCGGACGATTGTCCTGATTGAACACAAAATGGATCTGATTTTGGATCTATCGGATTCAGTGATGGTGTTATTTAATGGAAGACTGCTAGCAGACGGAACTCCGGAAGAAATCATGAAAAATGAAACCGTTCAGTCTGCCTATTTAGGAGGTCATTTTGATGAACGACCTGTTGAAGCTTGATAAAGTAGAGACGCATATTGGTCAATATCATATTCTACAAGGTGTTTCCTTTGAGGTGAAAAAAGGCGAAGTAACGGTCCTGCTTGGAAGAAATGGGGCAGGAAAAACGACGACATTACGGACCATTATGGGACTAAATCCAGCTTCGAAGGGAAGTATTGCTTTTAAAGGAGAATCAATACAAACACTTCCCACCTATACCATTGCTAAAAAGGGTATCGGCTATGTCCCCGAAGATCAAGGGATTTTTGCAGGTTTAACCGTAGAGGAAAATATGCGCGTGGCGATTCAGAAAGAAAATGAAGAAACGGCTAAAAGGATGGATTCGATTTTAGAGTTGTTTCCAGACTTGAAAAAGTTTTGGAAAAAACCAGGCGGCCTTTTAAGCGGCGGGCAAAAACAAATGCTTTCGATTGCCAGAGCCTATGTAAATGAAAACGAGCTCTTATTAATTGACGAGCCAAGTAAAGGCTTGGCCCCTATCGTGGTTGAGAAGGTGATGGAATCTATTTTACAAATGAAAGATCAAACCACCATTGTGTTAGTGGAACAAAATTTCATGATGGCAAGCACGATTGGTGATTGCTTTTACATTATCGATGATGGAAGAACTGTAAGTCAGGGAACAATGAAGCAATTAAAAGAAGATGAAGAAATGAAACGAAAATATTTAGGGATTGCGTAAGGAAGGGGGAATATCTTTGTGGAATTACTCATGAATTTAACCTTAAATGGCTTGGCAACAGGGATGCTGATTTTTTTATTAGCCTCCGGTTTAACCCTCATTTTCGGTTTGATGGACGTGCTGAATTTTGCCCATGGCGGGTTATTTGCCTGGGGAGCTTATAGTGGACTTTGGATTTACTCGAAAACAGGCAGCTTTATGATTGGAATTATTGGCGCCATCCTAACAGGATTCTTGTTAGGGATTATTACCGAAAAGTGGATCATTAAACCGGTGTATGGAAATCATGTCCAGCAAATATTAATTACTCTTGGTTTAATGCTGGTTTTATCCGAAATGCTGAAAGTCATTTGGGGTCCTAATCAAATAACCGCATCGCCCCCCGATTATTTAAAAGGAAGCTGGGAGCTTGGCGGCGTCATTATTATTAAGTATCGAGTCTTTATCATTTTTGTGGGATTTCTCATTTTTACCGGTGTTCAATTTTTACTCAAAAAGACCAAAATTGGTCTAGTGGTCCGAGCTGGCGTCATGAATAAAGAAATGGTTCAGGCGCTTGGAATCAACATTCAAAGGGTATTTATGTTTGTGTTTATGATTGGTGCCGGAATGGCTGCTCTAGGTGGTGTCCTCCTTGGACCATATTCGGGGGTAATCCATGCGGGTATGGGAATGGAGTTTGCCATTTTAGCGTTCATTGTTGTCGTCATTGGTGGGATGGGCAATTTTAAGGGCTCCGTTTTAGCCGCCATCTTAGTAGGGCTTTCCGGTTCTTTTATGGCCTATTATGTCCCGGACCTCTCACTGGCAGTTAATATGCTCCTAATGGCAATTGTTCTTATTATTCGGCCGCAGGGTTTATTTGGAACGAAGGGGTGAAAATACATTGAGGTTTATTCAAGGGAATAGAATGACAGCGATCTTTTTAGTCGTTGCCGCTTTTCTGCTGCTATTACCTTTTGTTTATGAATCTAGAAACCTATTGATTCTGTTAACACAAGTGTTTGTGTTTTCAATTTTTGCGATGAGCTATGACCTCTTATTGGGCTTTACGGGAATCGTCTCCTTTGGGCATGCCATGTTTTTTGGAATTGGAGCTTATTCAATGGGTATTTTTATGAAACGATTTGAACCAACGCTTATTTTCTTCTTACTGGCAGTCTTAACAACAATTGTGCTTACAGCTGTGGTCAGCTTCATTGTTGGGTTGCTTACACTACGTTTGAAAAGCCATTTTTACGCTATGCTAACACTATCTTTATCTGGCCTTTTCCTCGTTCTAGCGGAAAAGTGGCGGACCTTGACCTATGGAAATGATGGGTTCACTTTTCGGGTCCCAGAATTGTTTATAGACCGAACTAATTTTTATCTCCTCAGTCTTATTGTTATGGTTGCCGTTTTTCTCATCCTGAAGCGATTTACCAATTCACCGTTGGGACGCGTGTTGCAGGCAATTAGGGAAAATGAGCAGAGAACGGAATCATTAGGGTATCATGTTCTTCATTATAAAATTGCCGCAAGTGTTGTATCTGGAGTACTGGCGGGTGTTGCAGGGATTTTATATGCGATTTCGCTCCGATTTGTGAATACAAGTGTGTTCTCAATGGATATCACCTTAGATGCCTTATTAATGACGATCATTGGCGGGGTTGGAACATTACTTGGGGCTATTATCGGGGCAGGATTAATTGAATTTGCTCATGATTGGCTGACAGAATTAGCGAAAGAGCATTGGATTTTTGAGCGTTGGATAATCTTCTTCGGGATAATTTATATCTTGGTGGTTATGTTTTTCCCACGTGGAATTGTTGGTACGTTAAGTACGCTTTCATGGAAAAGAAAAAAACAACGATCCGCAAAAAAAGAGGGGAAACTGGCGGGATAGAGGGAGGAAGGAATGGAGTTAAATCAAATTGCTTCTTTTGTTGTTCGGTTTCAGTTGGCCGCTTTTGAGAAGGAAACAGGCGAGAAACAATGGAGAATAAAAGTTACCCATGTTCAAGAGGACAGAGAAACATTATTTGAATCGATTGAAGAAGCGCTGATTTTTATGAAGGCAATGGCGGAAAAAGCATAGAGAGGTAGGTGATTAGGTTTGCAAATTGGGATCCTGAGCACGGGCATTTATTTGCCTGAAGAATTTTTGACTGGAAAAGAGATTGCAGAAATGGCCGATATCCCTGTTTCAGTTGTTGAAGAAAAAATGGGCATAAAGAAAAAGTATATCCCAGGACCAGAAGACCATACGTGTGAAATGGGGATCGTCGCTGCAAAACAAGCTATTGCTAAAGCTGGAATCGATCCAATGGAGATTGACCTGGTTATTTATATTGGTGAGGAACATAAGGAATACCCTCTGTGGACCGCTGGTATTAAACTTCAAGAAGCAGTTGGAGCTTTGAATGCATGGGCATTTGATGTTGCCTTGAGATGCGGGACAACTGTCATGGCATTAAAAGTAGCAAAATCTATGATGATTGCTGTTCCAGGTATTCAAACGGTTCTTCTTGCAGGTGGGTATCGGAATGTGGATTTCATTGATTACGACAATCCAAGGACCCGTTTCATGTTTAATCTCGGTGCTGGGGGTGGAGCGATCCTGTTAAAAAAAGGGCATAACGAAAACCTATTAATGGAAACAGATATAATCACTGATGGTTCTTTTTCAGACGACGTCGTCGTTGTTTCCGGAGGGACCAAGAACCCCATTACAAAAGAGGCTATTGCTCAGCGGCTTAATAAGCTCGATGTTCTTGATCCAGAAGGTATGAAGGAGCGCCTCGAACAGAAATCAATGAATAATTTTCTAAAGGTTATTCGTGAATCTTTAAGGAAAAGTGGGTTTAGCGAGAAGGATATTTCTTATCTTGGTATCCTTCACATGAAAAAGTCCGCACATGAATATGTTTTAAAAGAACTGGGTTTGTCCGAAGAACAGTCTATTTATTTAGAAGATTATGGTCATATCGGGCAAATTGATCAGATATTGTCCTTGGAGTTGGCCTTATCAGATGGAAAAGTTAAAGAAGGCGATGTTGTCGTTTTAGTTAGTGCTGGAATTGGCTATGCGTGGGGAGCAACTACAATTAAATGGGGGAAGGTTGATCTGGATGGTTAATGTGACACTTAAGGAAGTTAAACTTGCTAATGATGAAACTCTTACCTATCGGGAGAGGGATGGAGGAGAAATAAAAGTTTTGTTAATCCACGGAAATATGACTTCTTCGAAGCACTGGGATTTGGTGCTTGAGAATTTGGATGCCAAATATAAACTATATGCGGTTGACTTACGAGGATTTGGCGGTTCAACCTATAACAATCTAGTGATGTCTATAAAAGATTTTTCAGATGATGTAAAGCTGTTTGTTGATGAAATAGGCTTAAAGGATTTTGCGGTTGTTGGTTGGTCAACCGGTGGTGCGGTTGCCATGCAGTTTGTGGCGGATTACCCTGGGTACGCAAACAAACTTATTTTATTAGCATCTGAATCCACCCGTGGCTATCCATTTGACGGGAAATTAAATGAAAATGATGAGCCGCGGAGATTTGCGTTACATGAAGAGATCAAAAGGGATGTTACGAAAACAATACCTGTCCAAACCGCTTATGACACGAATAACACTGAATTATTGAAGCTCATTTGGAACGCTGTTATCTATACTCACAATCAGCCTGCACCTGAACTTTATGATGCGTATGTTCAAGATATGAGAACCCAGCGGAACTTAGCTGAGGTGCATCATTCCAATAACACGTTTAATATCAGCCACCATCATAATGGACTTGTTGAAGGAAATGGGAAAGTGGATGATATTACGGTACCAGTACTGGTGCTAAGCGGAGATCGTGATTTTGTGGTAACTGGAGACATGACGAAGGAATTACTGGAGGACCTAGGGGAAAAAGCTAGGTTTATTGAGTTAAAGAATTGTGGTCACTCCCCATTGATGGATGATCTTCCACAGCTAGTAAACGCAATTACACAATTTATAGATAGTGATGTTTAAGAAAAATGTGTCGATAACCATTCATATTCGATAATAGAGTCTGATTATGTAACTCCCTTGTAACCGGAAATAAGTAAGATAGTTGCATCTAGTAGTGAAGGAGCGATTATTCGGTGAGGTGGGAACTGGATTGGCTTAATAATAGAGCAAGATTATCTCCGGAAAAGGATGCAATTATAGATGAAAAAACAAACCAAGCTTGGACGTTTAAAGAAGTAAATGAACGTGCAAAGTCTGTAGCAAGCTGGCTCCTGTCCCAAGGTGTTAGAAAGGGCGATCGGGTTGCCCTTTTATCACCTAATGATATTAGCTATTTTGATTTATTATTTGCCTGTGGAAAAATGGGAGCCATCTTGGTTCCTCTGAATTGGCGATTATCTCAGCATGAGATCAGCGAAATATTGCAGGATTGTACACCCGTGTTAATTGGAATCCATCAGCAATTTGAGACGATCTACGAACAATTAACCAACGTTTGCCCGAATTCCTTTTTAATTAGAGCAGAAAATTATCTTGAAATTTCTTCGTATCCAATTAGAGATAGTTTTACAGAAGATATCATTGAAACCGACCCGTTGGCGATGATTTATACAGGGGGAACAACCGGTAAACCTAAGGGTGTAGTGTTAAGTCATCAGTCAATCTTATGGAATGGAATGAACACAATAATAAGTTGGAGCTTAACAGCTGAGGATGTTACGGTAAATTATTTACCGATGTTTCATACGGGTGGAATAAATGCGCTTAGTATCCCTGTCCTTATGATTGGTGGAACTGTTGTTATAGGCGATCAATTTACCGGACAAAAGGCAGTGGAATCCATCAATCGTCATCGCTGTACGATTATTCTCTTGGTGCCTACCATGTATCATTTACTCATTCAAACCGATGACTTTCAAGGCAGCGATTTTCCGACAATGAAAATCTTTTTATCAGGTGCCGCGCCCTGTCCTTTACAAATATATGAGGCTTTTCAAAAAAAGGGGTTAGCCTTTAAAGAGGGGTATGGGCTAACGGAAGCAGGGCCGAATAATTTTTATATTAGCCCGGAAGATGCCCGTATAAAACGTGGGTCTGTCGGTAAACCGATGCTGTTTAATTCGATAAAATTAGTAAAGCCAGATGGTCGAAAAGCAAAAAACAATGAGGTTGGTGAACTATTAATTAAAGGGAAACATGCCTTTTCGTTTTATTGGAATAATGAACAAGCAACATCGGAAACGTTGATGGAGGGCTGGATTCATACAGGGGATTTAGCCAAAACGGATGAAGAAGGCTTCTATTATATTGTCGGCCGGAAGAAAGATATGATTATCACAGGCGGAGAGAATGTATATCCGCTTGAAATAGAGCAATGGCTCGCGGAACTCCCAGACATAGATGAGGTCGCAGTCCTCGGATTGCCGGATAAAAAATGGGGCGAAATTGTAACCGCCTTTATTGTGTTAAAAGACTCTTCAACTGTAGGAGAGGAAGAATTGAGACCTTATTGCGAGCATAAATTAGGTCGATACAAAATTCCAAAGCGATTCATTTTCTTAGAAGAACTGCCAAAAACCCATGTGGGAAAAATAGATAAAAAGAAATTAAAGGAAATGAGCACGATCATTTAAAGGGAGAACAAACCGTTCTCCCTTTTTTCGTGGTGTTAGATACGAGGGGGAAGATTGTATTAAAATGATCCTCAAACCATAAACACAACAAAGTGGGTTGAGAACTTTCTTAGTCCAATTTATGTGGGTCCCCGTTAACCAAATCCAAGGCACCTTCAATAAATAATTTTGATAGGAGTGATTGCGTTTTATTAATGTTGTAAACAAGATAAAAATATCTTTCGTCATCAAAGCCATTTATATCATGCATCTTAAGCATATTTTTAGAGGAATATTCGCTTGCAGCAATTTCAGATATAATCGAAATGCCAATATCTTGGAGGACAAATTGCATTAAACTCTGACCGCTTTCTGTATAAGCAATGATATTTAATTTGTCCTTATGAATCTTCATTTTCTTAAGGAAACGTTCCAAAAGAGCATTCGTTCCTGAGCTAGAATTACGCATCACAAATGGATAATCTAAAACCTCCTCGATTTTGACAGGTCCCACAATCTCGTTTTGGTTCGATGTAATTAATACTAGCTTTTCTTTTAATAAAGGAATATAGTGAAGTTTGTCGTTTTCGTATTTATCACCCAATATCCCAATATCAACAGATCCATTTAAAACCTTTTCGGCCACAATTTTTGAGGAAGATTGATTGATATGAAACGTCGCTTCAGGATACTGTACTCTAAATTGCTTGACCATTCGCGGAACCATAAATTGCCCAGGAACAGAGCTCGCTGCGATCCTTATCATTCCACGGAGGTCTGTCATCCCCTCTTTTAGGTCAAGCAATGCTTGGTCCTTAATGAGCAAAAGCTTGAGTGCCCACTGATATAAGCGTTCCCCTTGAGGTGTAAGAATACTTTCTCTTCCGACACGATCAAAAAGATTCATATTTAACATCTTTTCTAATGCTTGGATGTGAGAGCTAACGGTTGATTGACTTAAAAAAATATCATCTGCTGCTTTTGAAAAGCTTTTGTGTTCAACCACTTTTGTAAAAACATACAACTGATGCAAATCCAAATGTATTTCCTCCTTGAAATATTTATATTATCGATTAATTGTGATTGATAAAACAGATAAAATTAATTTATATAATGGCTTAGAATGGAAGAAACGTCAATAAAAAGAAGGAGTGATGTCTCACTCCTTCTTTTTATCAATATTGAACAATTTCTTTATGAGAAAGACATAAATCTAAGATCCATGGCCATTCCCCATGTCCTGACTTCGTATTAATATGACCAGCATTTGGTATGGTAACGGAAGGTAGCCCGAGATTTAAATAGTTTTTTGAATCGTCCAGACTGCAATAGGGATCATTGGATGAATGGACAAATAATGTTTCCGCAGATGTTCGCATTAAATGGTTTCCATCCAGCGGTACCGGATAGAAGGATTTCGCTTCAGTGAGAATATGTGATGGAGATGGCGGTGCAACGAGTATAACTTGTTTGGCAATTTGTTTGTTTAGAGTAGAGGCATAATGAAGCCAAAGCAAGCATCCTAGACTGTGTGTGATAATCGTTAAGTTATTTTCCTCAGGAATCGTCTTTATCGTAGCGGACAGTTCCTCCAACCAGACTTTCTTATTAGGTAAATCAAAGTTAGAGAAAGTTGGGTAACAAACATGATGTTTCCTTTGTGTTAATTCTTGAGCCAGCCATGTTTGCCAATGATCAGGTCCGCTCCCGCCTAGGCCATGCATGATGAGAAAACTGTTTTGGTTCATATTATATTCTCCACCTCCAAAGTTTACTATTCCGATGAAATAAGTTGGTTTTATATTGTGATACAAAAATTATAGTTGTTTTAAAAGAAAAAGGCAACTGATGTCTGAACATTTATATATTTTTTTGAATAACGGCAGGAAAAGTATATTTGCAATTGGAATGATAAACAATCAAAATAAATGGATAGGTTAAAAATGAAAGTAGGGGTTTTTTTGTCAGATTTTTTAAAATTGGGTATTTCAGAAACATTAGTGAATAAATTACGCGGCCACGGTATAGCAAAACCGACACCGATTCAAGAACAAGCGATTCCATTTGTGATGAATGGTAACGATATAATTGCACAGGCGCAAACGGGAACAGGGAAGACGTTTGCTTTTATTCTACCAATCCTTGAAAAAATTAATTATGAAGCAGAACAGGTTCAAGCGCTTATCGTGACTCCAACTAGAGAATTAGCACTGCAAATTACAGATGAATTTGAAAAATTGATAGCAGGCATTAACGGTTTAGATGTCCTGGCAGTCTATGGCGGGCAGGATGTCGATAAACAGTTAAAAAAATTAAAGAGGGGAATGCAAATTGTTGTTGGGACTCCTGGCCGACTTTTAGATCATATTAGAAGAGAAACCATCCGTTTATCGGAAATATCTTTCCTTGTTTTAGACGAAGCAGACCAAATGCTCCATATAGGCTTTCTTAATGAAGTGGAGGATATTATCAGAGAAACTCCAGCAAGCAGGCAAACGATGCTGTTTTCAGCAACGATGCCGCCTGAAATTCGCAAACTAGCAAAAAAGCATATGCGTGATCCTGAATATATTCAAGTAGAAAAAACACAAGGTCCGGCTGAAAATGTTAAGCAGATTGCGATTCATACAACGGATCGTGCTAAACAAGCCACGCTTATTCAATTAGTGGAAACTTATCGTCCCTATTTAGCGGTAGTTTTTTGTCGGACGAAACGAAGAGTAAGTAAACTTTTTGATGTCCTGAAAGCAAACGGCTTTTCTTGCGATGAATTGCATGGTGATTTGTCTCAAGCGAAGAGAGAACGAGTGATGAAGCGTTTTAGGGATGCCGAAGTGCAATTGTTAATTGCTACAGATGTGGCTGCGAGAGGACTAGATGTTGAAGGCGTCACGCATGTATTTAATTATGATATCCCTGAAGATGCTGACAGTTATGTTCATCGAATTGGCCGAACAGGCAGAGCTGGAATGACAGGTCTTGCAATTACCTTTTATTCTTCGGCGGACAGGTCTATGCTTGACACGATTGAACAAGAGTTAAACATCATCATTCCAAAACAAAATATGAGTAATAGCGAAGAGAAATCCGAAACAGAAGACGTTAAAAAAGAACGTAATACAGTTCATAAAGATAAACGTGGAATGAGTAAAGCAAGAACAAGCACATCACGAAATCGAAACGATACAGGTAGAAGGGAAAATAGGTCTGGAGGAAGAGGCAACTCTGAAAGAAGGTCCCAAACCGTTACGTCAGGAAGAAACAGTACGAAAACAGGTTCAGGAAGAAAAGGACCAAGATAATATACATTTTTAAAACAAATGGGACTGAAAATGATTCAGTCCCATTCGCTTATTTAACTACCAATTCTAATGCCAGTATTCGATTTAACCAGTACTTCCTCATATCTTTTTACATCGGCTTTTTGGCTTGAGAAAATAGTTCCAAGATAGCCCGCAATAAATCCGAGTGGAATAGAAACAATTCCTGGAGTTGTATACGGGAACCAAGGCTCACCTACAAAAATAGCTTTTCCAACTTCAGGGCTGAAAACATTCGGGCTGACTAGCACCAAGCCGATTGCTGAAATAAGCCCAACCACCATAGCCCAAACGGCACCGGTTGTATTAAAGCGTTTCCAGTAAATTGTATACAGAATAACAGGTAAATTTGCACTCGCTGCGACGGCAAAGGCAAGTGAAACTAAGAAGGCGACATTAAGAGTTTGTGCACCTAAGGCAAGTATAATAGATATGACAGAAACTCCAACTGCTGCCCAGCGTGCCATACCCACTTGCTGCTTTTCTGTTGCTTTTCCCTTTTTAAGGATAACGTTATAGAAATCATGGGCAAACGCTGAGGCAGCTGTCAGAACAAGGCCAGCAACAACAGCTAGAATAGTTGCAAAAGCGACTGCTGAAATAAAAGCAAATAACATATTTCCACCAAGAGCTTGGGCTAAAAGCGGAGCAGCCATATTCCCTGCCGGATTAGCTGCAACAATTGTACTGTTACCTACAAAAGCTGCCGCACCGAAGCCAAGAAAAATGGTCATAACGTAAAAAATCCCAATGATCCATGTGGCATATACAACTGAGGAACGAGCTGTTTTTGCATCCTTTACCGTAAAGAACCGAACAAGAATATGGGGCAGACCTGCTGTTCCTAGGACTAATCCCATGTTTAAGGAAATCGTATCAAGACCAATTTTGTATTTTACGCCAGGATTTAGGAAAGTGTCCTTTAATGGTGTTGCAGTTTTCATTTGCGCAAACATATCGGTAATACTCCAGTTAAATTTGGCAAAAACAATAATAGAAATGACTAAGGTACCACCCATTAATAGAACGGCTTTAATGATTTGGACCCAGCTTGTTGCATGCATTCCTCCAAAAATAACATATACAGTCATTAGTACGCCAACAATTAAAACGGATGTGGTATATTCTAAGCCTAATAATAATTTGATAAGTGCACCTGCACCAACTAGCTGAGCAATCATGTAAAAAATCGAAATGGTTACCGTGTTCATTGCGGCAAAACCACGCACTTTTTTTGCATCAAATCTTGCAGCAATCATATCTGCAAAGGTATATTTTCCGAGGTTTCTTAGAGGTTCAGCGACCAAATAAAGTACAACAAGATAGGCAACTAGGAAACCAATGCTATAAAAGAAGCCATCAAATCCCGTTAAGGCGACTGCCCCAGCAATTCCAAGGAAGGATGCAGCGGACATATAATCCCCAGCGATGGCAAGTCCATTTTGCCAGCCAGTAAGACCTCCGCCAGCCGTGTAGAACTCACTTGCATTTTTCGTCCGTTTTGAAGCGTAGTATGTAATCACTAACGTGACAAAAACGATACATAGAAACATAGTAAATGCAGCTGTATTCATTAGTTAGTCCCCCTTTCTTGGATGACTTTATTAGCTAATTCATCAAATCTTGCTGCTTTTTTCGAGTAAAGCATACATAAAACCCATGTCATGACAAATTGTAAAAAAGCAAAGACCCATGCCCATGTTATACTTCCGATAAACTTATGATTTAACACTGTCGAATAGGAAGTTAATACAGGCAATGCAAAATAAAAACAAAAAAAGAATATGGTGATTGGTACGATGAATTTTTTCTTTTCGGAGAGTAATTTTTGAAATGATGATGATTGAACAATTGCAGAGTAATCGCTTTCGGAATTAACCTTAGTTTTTTTTGCCTCCAATGGAAGTTCCCCCTCTCATTTAAAAACCCTTTGTTCAAATCTGAGGTCAAATAAAGATAATGCTGATTGGTCAATTGTTGAGGAAAAATAGATCGTGGCGGAATTATACTGGAAGAAATTAATTTTTTTACAATTCACTCCTTTAAATACAGATTTTTCTAAATTTTTAAATTACATTTTCGATTTTATTATATTGAGAAGAGAATTTGCAATAGGAAATTTTAAAAAAAGGTAAAAATACCCATGGAATATTTATTAGGAGAAATAATGGAGAGGGTTGGATGTTATTGTGTAAATCAGAGAAATAAAAAAAACCCTTGCAGCGCAAAGGTTTTCGAAATATGGAGAATAGGGGGCTCGAACCCCTGACCTCTTGCATGCCATGCAAGCGCTCTCCCAGCTGAGCTAATCCCCCAGTTTATTGGTACAAGAAAAATTATATCTGTATTGCTATTATCTTGCAAGAGAAAATTTTGGATTTACATAAATTTTTTTTCTAGCCAATACTTTCGATTTCAACTTTCTGAACACTTTCTAAATTCGATACAGAGGAATACACATCGGTTGTCTTTTCACGGTAATCCACTGCAACTAAGATTTGAACAAGATGGTCCCCGTTGTCTAAATCTTTAATCTTGAGTCTACGAACAATATAATTTTTTTCTAATAAGAAAGAAATCGCTTTATCAATTTGATTTTGATCTCTAATAAACAAGTGCAACATGACTTCTTTTTCCCGTAATTGTTTCGGACCAATGATCTTCATTAAAAATGGAACAAATTCCACACTAATTATAAGTAGCGCAACACCAACAAATGCCTCTATGAAAAAACCAGCACCGACAGCTATGCCAATTCCTGCGGCTCCCCATATCATGGCAGCAGTAGTTAATCCTGAAATACTATCATTGCCCCGTCTTAGGATAACCCCCGCACCTAAGAAACCAATTCCTGAAACAATCTGTGCTGCTAAGCGAAGAGGGTCCATTGTAATTTTAACATTATCCGAATTGGGAAACATATACGCCGATTCAATCGATACAATTGTCAGCAAACAACTCACAACCGAGATAACCAGACTTGTCTTAAGTCCAACTGGTTTCCTTTTTAATTCTCGTTCTAGGCCGATAATAAGGCCAAAAATAGCAGAAACACCTAACTTAATTAAAATATGGATATCGATACTACTCATCTCAGGTTCACGTCCAATTACACAGTCTGTTGACTGAAGTTTTGTTTGTTGTGGTGGTAGAAAATATAGAGCATTGGAAAAATTAAAGGTTTTCCTATGTTGATTCTACACATAATCGAGTATCTAATGGAAGAACAAGTGGGAACTTATATTTTTATGATTATGGAAATTGTTTACTATTTATCAATAACTGTCTATTTATTATATGATAAGAAGGATCAAAAAAGGCTATAACAATTAGTTTTACATTTCCCTGTTTTTTATATGGTCCTTACTTTAGTAATAAGAATGAGCTTTTCAAAAAAACTTTTAAAATTATATTGCAAACATTAATTTATCATGTTATATTAAATCTCGTCCTCATCGAGAGAGTTAACAAACGGAAAAAGTATTTGAAAAAGTTGTTGACATTAAGATGTTGGGTGTGTTAAATTAATAAAGTCGCTTACGAGCGATAGAGAAAATTGATCTTTGAAAACTAAACAAACAAAATCGTGCAAACAAACAAAATTTTTAGTTTCAATTACGAAACTAAGCCAACGTAACA